>RGQD01000281.1 GCA_010030205.1 Betaproteobacteria bacterium | reverse complement strand
ATCAGGCCGATGGTCAGGCCGATCTTCAGGCCGATCTTCAGGCCGATCGTCAGGCCCATCTTCAGGCAGGTTCTAAAACTGGGCAGCATGCCGTTCATCTTGAGGAGGCGCGCTGTGAGAGGTTCCGGCCTAGAGCTGCATCGCGCAGCGGATATTTCACTGTAACGCAGCGCCGCTTCGTGGCGCTGACCTGGGATGACGTTTCGCAGTCCGCGCGCCCGGCGCCGCAACCGTTTTGGTCACTCAGCATCTCTGCCGGTAGGGCTCTTCGAAGTCCAGGAAGCACTGCTCGGCCAGCGCTTCCTGGACCCAGGCCGCCACCCCGGGGCTGGCCCACAGGCGCTCGACATAGGCTTTGACATCGGCAGGCAGGGGCAGGCCGTAGCTCAGTAGACGGCTGGCCACCGGCGCGAAATAGGCGTCGACAATGCCGAAACCCCCGAACAGGAAAGGCCCGCCGCTGGCTGCCAGCGCCTCACGCCACATCGCGACCAGCCGTGCCAGATCGGTCGCCACCGCCGCTTGCTCGGCCAGTACTCGTGCGCCGACCTCGTGCAGCTTGGCCTCTATGTTCATCGGGCAGGCGTTGCGCAGCGCCGAGAAGCCGCTGTGCATTTCTGCACACAGCGAGCGGGCGCGGGCGCGTGCTGCCTGGTTGCGAGGCCACAGCGCGTGCTCAGGGAAATGCTCGGCGGCGTACTCGGCCAGGTACTCGGCAATCGCCAGGGTGTCCCACACCACGAGGTCGTCATGCACCAACACGGGCACCTTGGCCACGGGCGAGAGCCGACCCACCGCCAGCTTGAAGCGGGAGTCGGGTCCGAAGCCGTCGAAACGCAGCATCTCTTCCTGGAACGTGATGCCGAAGTGGCGCAGCAGCACCCAGGGTCGCATCGACCAGGACGAGTAGTTCTTGTTGCCGATGGCGAGCTTGAGCATGGTGTGGCTGGTGGTGGCAAGACCCGATGCTAGGTCAGGCGGCGCGGCTTCGGGAGGTCATGGCGCGCGGCTTGCGGGCTAGCGCGGGGCGTTTGGTCGCGGCTGCACGCAGCGCGGAGGCCATCGCCAGCCGTGCCCAGGGCAGCATTTGTGCGGGTGACTCCATCGCGTCGTCGGGCGCACTCCACCAAGCCATCACTGCTCGACTGACACCTGCCGATGTGTAGCTGAAGTGCCGGCACCCGGCGGCCTCGAACATGGGCCTGGCTGCGGCGTCAGCCTTCAGGTAGAGCATGTCGTTGGCGATCAGCGCGACGAACAGCTGATCGATGTACAGCCCGTGGCCGCCGAACATACGCCGGGCGCGCGCAGGTCCCAGCGCCGACAGCAACTCCAGACAATGCGCGACAAAGGCATCAGCAAGCACCATGCCGGTCAGTGTAGGGCGGCCCAAGCTGCCGGTGACTGACAATCCAGGCGATGAGCAATACCTTCAGCCTCAGCTTCGAACCCTCTCAGGACAAGCGCCAGTTGCGCAAGCAGTTGCAGGCCGAGCGTCTGGCGATGGTTGATCGCCACCAGCGCGCGGTTCATCTGCAGCAGGTGCTGCGGGTCTGGCTGGTCGGCCGCCACGAGAACTCGGTGGGCGCTTATTGGCCCATCAAGGGCGAGTTCGACGCGCTGCCGGCGCTCTACCGCTGGAGCGAGGCCGCAGCCGGACGCCGTATCGGCCTGCCGGTGATCAACCGCGACACCAAGCAGCTGAGTTTCCATGTCTGGTATCCGGGCTGCCCGATGGAGGAAGATGCGTTCGGCATTCCCAAGCCCAAGGACACCGAGGCCTTCGAGCCCGCACTGCTGCTGGTGCCTTGCGTCGGTTACGGCCCGCAAGGCACCCGGCTCGGCTACGGTGGTGGTTTTTACGACCGCACGCTGGCAGCGCTGCAGCCTCGCCCCTACACCGTCGGCCTGGGTTACGGCCACGGCTTTGTGCCATGGCTGGCCGCTGAACCGCATGACGTGCCCTTGGACGCGATCCTCAACGAGGACGGCGTGGTCTGGCAAAAGCCCGAATAACGCGTCGCCTGACGCTCTAACGACGTCGCGACGCCGCGACTGCTACGCTGCGGGCATAGCCACTCGCAGGAGTTCACGTTGGAATACACCCGCCTCGGCCGCACCGGCCTGACTGTCTCAAAGATCTGCCTGGGTTGCATGACCTACGGCGTACCCGAGCGAGGTGCCCACCCCTGGACGCTGGACGAGGCGGCCAGCCGCCCGCTGATACGTCAGGCGGTGGAACTCGGGATCAATTTTTTCGACACAGCCAACGCCTACTCGGACGGGACTTCCGAGGAGATCGTTGGCCGCGCGCTGCGCGAGTTCGGACGTCGCGACGAGATCGTCGTCGCGACCAAGCTGCGCTATGCCTCGCGCAAGGCGCCCAACGTCGGCGGGCTGTCTCGCAAGTCGGTGTTGCATGAGATCGATGCGAGCCTGAAGCGACTGGGCATGGACCATGTCGACCTCTACCAGATCCACCGCTGGGACCCGTACACGCCGATCGAGGAGACGATGGAGGCGCTGCACGAGGTGGTCAAGGCCGGCAAGGCGCGTTACCTGGGCGCGTCGTCTATGCACGCCTGGCAGTTCGCCAAGGCCCAGCAGCTTGCCGAGCGCCATGGCTGGACCAAGTTCGTCAGCATGCAGCCCGAACTCAGCTTGCTCTACCGCGAGGAAGAGCGCGAGATGCTGCCGCTGTGCCGCGACCAGGGCGTCGGGGTGATCCCCTGGAGCCCGTTGGCCCGAGGCCGCCTGGCCCGGCCCTGGGGCGAGAACACGCCGCGCATCGCCAGCGATGTCTTTGGCACCAGTTTGTTCGCCCGCACTGAGGCCGCCGACCGCGGCGTGGCCGAGGCCCTGGCGGCGGTGGCGGCGCAGCGCGGCCTGCCGCGGGCCCAGGTCGCGCTGGCCTGGCTGCTGCGCCAGCCCGGCGTGACCGCGCCGATCGTCGGCGCATCGCGGCCCGGGCATTTCGATGACGCCGTGGCGGCGCTGTCGGTGGTGTTGACCGATGCGGAAGTGGCGGCGCTTGAGGCGCCTTACCTGCCGCATGCGGTCGTTGGATTCGACTGAGTGACGCTCGCGCGGCGCTGTCGGATTGACGTTGACGTAAACGTCAACCGATAATCCGTCGACTGTCTGGACCGGGCCCTTGGCGACAATGCCGAGCTGGCAGTCGCCGAGCACCCAAAAGAGGTCCTATCAACCGGCGCTGGAGACCGCATGGCCCATCTGCAAAGCAAGCTCACCCCCCGTTCAGAGGACTTCCGCGCCAATGTGGCGGCGATGCAGTTGCTGGTGGCCGACCTCAACCGCCAGCTCGCGCGGATCGCCGAGGGTGGTGGCCCACAGGCTCGCGCCAAGCACCTGGGTCGAGGCAAGCTGCTGCCGCGCGAGCGGGTCGAACGCTTGCTGGACCCCGACACGCCGTTCCTCGAGATCGCGCCGCTGGCCGCGCTGGGCATGTACCCCGAAAAAGACGGCAGCGACGCTGCACCCTGCGCCGGCCTGATCGCCGGCATCGGCCGGGTCTCGGGCGTCGATTGCCTGATCGTTTGCAACGACGCCACCGTCAAGGGTGGCACCTATTACCCGCTAACCGTCAAAAAGCACTTGCGGGCGCAGGAGATCGCGGCGCAGAACCACCTGCCTTGCATCTACCTGGTCGACTCAGGCGGCGCCAACCTGCCCAACCAGGACGAGGTGTTCCCGGACCGCGACCACTTCGGCCGCATCTTCTACAACCAGGCCCATTTGTCGGGTGCCGGTATCCCGCAGATCGCGGTGGTGATGGGTTCTTGCACCGCGGGCGGCGCCTATGTGCCGGCGATGAGCGACGAGGCCATCATCGTCAAGAACCAGGGCACGATATTTCTCGGCGGCCCACCCTTGGTCAAGGCCGCCACCGGCGAGGTGGTCAGCGCCGAGGAGCTCGGTGGCGGCGACGTGCACACCCGACTGTCGGGTGTTGCCGACCACCTGGCCGAAAACGACCTGCATGCGCTGGCGCTGGCGCGCCAGGCCGTGGGGCGCTTGAACCGCATCAAGCCGCAGCCGCTGCTGCTGCAGCTGCCCAGGCCGCCCAGGTATGCAGCCGAAGAACTGCATGGCGTGGTGCCGACCGACACCCGCAAGACCTACGATGTGCGCGAGATCATCGCCCGCATCGTCGATGACAGCGCGTTCGACGAGTTCAAGGCGCGCTATGGCGCCACGCTGGTCTGCGGCTTCGCGCATATCGAGGGCATGCCGGTGGGCATCGTCGCGAATCAGGGCATTCTGTTCGCCGAGAGCGCCAACAAGGGCGCGCACTTCATCGAACTGTGCTGCCAGCGCAAGATCCCGCTGGTCTTTCTGCAGAACATCACCGGCTTCATGGTCGGGCGCAAGTACGAAAACGACGGCATCGCGCGCGCCGGCGCCAAGCTGGTGACTGCGGTGGCCTGCGCGGCGGTGCCCAAATTCACGGTGATCATCGGCGGCTCTTTCGGCGCCGGCAACTACGGCATGTGCGGGCGCGCCTACTCGCCACGTTTTCTTTGGATGTGGCCCAACGCTCGCATCAGCGTGATGGGCGGCGAGCAGGCCGCCAGCGTGCTCGCCACCGTCAAGCGCGACGGCATCGAGGGCCGCGGCGGGCAGTGGAGCACCGAGGAAGAAGCTGATTTCAAGTCGCCGATCCGCGCCCAGTACGAGGTGCAAGGTCACCCCTATTTCGCCAGCGCCAGGCTTTGGGACGACGGCGTGATCGATCCGGCCGACACCCGGCGCGTGCTGGCGCTGGGCTTGAGCGCGAGCCTGAACGCGCCGATCCCCGAGACGAAGTTCGGCGTGTTTCGGATGTGAGCGCAGCGCAATTGGCCAGCATCCACCGCCCACTTGCCGGCGCTGCGGCGCAGCCCGTCCGATTCGGCTGGCTTGCGCCTTTGTCGCGGGTCAGGGCTGTGGCGGCCTGGCGCCAGGCCCGATCCTTGGCGGTCATCGCGGGCCTGCGAACCTTGTCGCTCGGCCTGGTGGGCCTGCTGCTGGCTGTGGCTGCGTCGGCTCAGGCGCTCAATGCCGCGCTGGGTGAATCGGTTTTGCAGGTACCCAGTGGCGGCTTTACCGAGCCCGAGCTCGAGGTCACGGTCTACCGCCCGCCAGGCGATGGACCTTTCCCCATCGTGCTGATCAACCACGGCCGAGCACCGGGCAATGCCAAGCTGCAAGGTCGCTACCGGCCGGTGGTGGCCGCTGCCGAGTTCGTGCAGCGTGGCTGGGCCGTCGTCGTCCCGATGCGCCAGGGTTTTTCGAAGTCCGGTGGCAGAGAAATCTCTGGCGGCTGCAATGTCGCGAGCAATGGCGAGCAGCAAGCGCGCTCGGTGCACCGCACCCTTGACTGGCTGGGCTCCCAGCCTTGGGCCGATGTCTCGCGCAATGTCGTCGCAGGCCAGTCTCACGGCGGGCTGACGACGCTGGCCTACGGTCAGGCACCGCACCCCGGCACAAGACTGCTGCTCAACTTTGCCGGCGGGCTGCGGCAAGAGGGTTGCACTGCCTGGCAGCGCGGTCTGGTTGCGGCCATCGGCGACTATGGGCGGGCGACCCGCCTGCCGTCGATCTGGTTCTACGGGGACAACGACAGCTTCTTCGCGCCCGAGGTCTGGCAGGAGGCCCACCAGCGCTATGTCGATGCCGGCGGCCGTGCCGAGTTGGTTGCCTTCGGTCGCTTTGGCAGCGATTCGCACGCGATGTTCGGGTCGCAAGCCGGGCTGCCGATCTGGCTGCCCAGGGTCATCGCGGCGCTTGACGCGGCCGGTTTGCCGACCCGCGTGCTGCATCCGCTTGCCTGGGTCTCTGACCTGCCGGCCCCGCCTGCCAGTGCTTTCGCGCAGCTTGGTGACCTGGACCGCTCGCCGCTTCGCCGCGACCGGGCCGATTCCGGTGACCGCGGGCGCAACCCGGGGCGGCGACGCCAAAACGAATGCTGCGCGAAGCGCATGCAGGCGATCTCAATGCGATGGAGCTGAACATGTTCAAGAAGATCCTGATTGCCAATCGCGGTGAGATCGCCTGCCGCGTGGCGGCCACTGCGCGCCGCCTGGGCATCCGCACCGTCGCGGTCTATTCCGACGCCGATGCCGGCGCGCGCCATGTGCTGGCCTGCGACGAGGCGGTGGCGATCGGCGGTGCGACGCCGCGCGACAGCTACCTGCG
>RGQD01000029.1 GCA_010030205.1 Betaproteobacteria bacterium | reverse complement strand
GGTGGTGGCCTTCAGCCGGCGCGACGTGCTGATGCTGCGCGACCAGGTCGCTACCGATGGCAAGACCGTCAGCGTGATCTACGGCGCGCTGCCGCCAGAGGTGCGCCGCCGCGAGGCCGAGCGCTTTGCCACTGGCCAGACCGAGGTGCTGGTGGCGACTGACGCGATCGGCATGGGGCTGAACCTGCCGATCCGGCGTGTGCTGTTCTCGACGCTGACCAAGTTCGACGGCGTCGGCGACCGCACACTCGACGAGAGCGAAGTGCACCAGATCGCTGGGCGTGCCGGGCGCTACGGCATCCACGAGGAAGGCTTTGTCGATCGACACGATCTCGAGCAAGCTGGGCAAGCGCAGGCTGCGCGAGGTGCTGGGTGTTTTCGTCGAGCAGCTCGAGCTCGACAACGCACATTTTGCGGTCGCCGAGTTGCAGCAGATGCTCGAGATTGCGGCTCAGCTCGACGAGCGCGCCGCGCCGCTGTCGCTGCGCGAGCGCTTCATCTACGCCCAGGCGCCGGTCGACACCCGCACCGACGTGCTGATGCAGCAGTTTCTGGGCTGGACCGAGCGCCATGCCTGGGACGGCCAGGCCGGCGAGCCGAATTTTCTGCACGATGTCGACGAGCACAGCCGGCTCGACCGGATGGAGCAGGCGCTGCGAGCCTGCACGCTCTGGCTGTGGCTGGACCAGCGTTTCCCGGGGGTGTTCGGCTTCGTCGACGAGGTCGTTGCGCTGCGCGAGCGCCTGAATGACGGCATCGCCGGGCAGCTGCGGGCGCGTCGGCCCTTGTGGCAGGCCCGGCAGGCCCGACAGGGGCGGCCGGCGTCGGGTCCGCGAAGCGGCAAGCCCAGGCGCTGAACCCCGCGGGATGGCGGCGCGATGCGATGAGCTCGACCCTAGCGCTGCGGGTGGCGGTCGCCACGGTTGACACGCACCCACGGCTGGTCGCCGACATCGGCGGCACCAACGCTCGCCTTGGCTGGGTCGCTTCGCCGGGGGCCCCGGTCTCGCAGGTGCGCAGCCTGCCGGTGGCCGGGTTTGCTGGACCAGCGCTTGCTGCCCAGCACTATCTTGCCGGACTGGCGCAGCGCCTGGGGGCTGACTTCTCGCCGCCGCGCCGCGCCGCTTTTGCGGTGGCCACCGCAGTGGCCGGCGATCGGATCGCCTGCACGAACAGCCACTGGGACTTCTCGCGCGCCCAAGTCCAAGCCGCCCTGGGGCTAGCCAGCCTGCTGATGCTCAATGACTTCGAAGCGCTCGCGCTGTCGCTGCCCGGGTTGGGCCCGAGCCAGCTGCGCACCCACGGTGTCGCACCGCCGCTGGCAGGCTCGATGCTCGCGGTCGTTGGCCCCGGCACCGGTCTGGGCGTTGCTGCGGTGATGCCGACCCGCCAAGGCTGGGTGGCGCTGCCGGGCGAGGGCGGCCATGCCACGCTGGCGCCGGCCGACGACTTGGAGAGCGCGCTGCTGGCCTGTGTGCGCCGGCAACACGCGCATGTCTCGGCCGAGCGGCTGCTCTCGGGCATCGGTCTGCCCTTGCTGCACCAGGCGCTGGGACAGGTGCTGGGCGCGGTGCCCGCGGCCCGTACGACAGTGCAAATCGTCGCTGACGGTGCGGTTGGCAACGATGCGCTTTGCAGCCAGACGCTGGATTTGTTTTGCGCGTTGCTGGGCGGTTTCGCCGGCAATGTGGCGCTGACGCTGGGCGCGCGCGGCGGCGTCTACATCGGCGGGGGCATCGTGCCGCGCTTTGCCGACCGCTTCTTCGCCTCGGCCTTTCGCGAGCGTTTCGAGGCCAAGGGCCGGTTCCGTGACTACCTCGCCGCGATCCCCACCGCGCTGATCACCGACACCTTGGCCGCGCTCAACGGCGCCGCGCTGGCGATCGAGCAGCAGGTCGAGTCTGGGGCGGACTGAGCGCCCCGAGGCCGGCCCCCCCATGGGGGTCAAACAAAGTGGCAAAGCCACATTTGCTTGAGAGGTCGGCGCAAGCCCGGGCTGCGCGCACTGGGACGCAGTCTTCTGCCGACACAGCGGGTTTTCACCCCAGCCATGGCCGCGATGGCTGGCATGATGGTGGTGCTTTTTTCTATCCACCGAACAGCCCCTTCGCAGCGAACGGGGCTCCTGCCTGGGAGACCCCATGTCTGCGCTCGAGGTGTCATGGCCCACCGATGGTCTGATCGCGGTGGTCAAACGAGATTGCCCGACCTGTGAACTCACCGTGCCGGTGCTGGCGCAATTGGCGCAATTGGCGCAAACGGCCGCGCAAGGCGGGCTGACGGTCTATACCCAGGACGACCCCGGCTTCCCGGAGTCGATCGCTGGGCGGGTGGACGATACCGACCTGAGCGTTTCGCATCGCCTGGGCATCGAAATCGTCCCGACCTTGATTCGCCGTGTCGCCGGTCAGGAAGTCTCGCGCACCTATGGCTGGGACCGGGCCGAATGGGCGCGCGTCAGCGGCGTTCAAGGCCTGGGTACGGACCTGCCGGCGATGCGGCCCGGCTGCGGTGCCATGAATCTGGAGCCTGGCGCCCTGGAAGACCTGCTGATCCGTTTCGGCGAGACCGGTTTGACAGCCCGCAGCGTGGCATTCGGCGACGATGAGGACGA
Organism: Betaproteobacteria bacterium; assembly: GCA_010030205.1. GTDB lineage: Bacteria > Pseudomonadota > Gammaproteobacteria > Burkholderiales > Burkholderiaceae_C > Pseudaquabacterium. The sequence continues at coordinate 21,215 of RGQD01000029.1, read as the reverse complement.
GATCGAAGCGATCTACGAACGCGGTTGGTCCGATGGTCTGCCCGTGGTGCCGCCGACGCAAAAGCGGGTGATGCGCATGCTCGCGGGCACGACCCGGGATCCGCAGGAGGTGCTGGGTCTGTGCCCGCCGAATCTGGTGCCGCTGACGATAGAGAAAGTCGCGATCAACGCAGTGATGGCGGGCTGCAAGCCCGAGTACCTGCGGGTGGTGCTGGCCGCGGTCGAAGCCGCGCTCGACCCGGCTTTTGCGATGCACGGCGTGCTCGCCACCACGATGTTCGTCAGCCCGGTGCTGGTCGTCAACGGCCCGATCCGGCGCCAGATCTCGATGAACGCCCGCGGCAATGCGCTGGGCCAAGGCAACCGGGCCAATGCCACGATCGGCCGCGCGCTGCAGCTCGTGATCCGCAATGTCGGCGGCGGACGCCCGCAAGAGGTCGACCGCGCGACGCTGGGCAATCCCGGCAAATACACCTACTGCTTCGCCGAGGATGAGGAAGGTTCGTGCTGGGAGCCCTTGTCCTGCGATTTCGGTGTCGCGCGCGGGGTGTCGGCGGTGACGGTGTTCGCAGGCTTCGGACTTCAAGGCATCGTCGACCAGAAGTCCAGAACGCCGCAGAGCCTGGCCCGCAGCATGGCCGAATCGCTCAAGGCCGTCCACAGCGTCAAGCTCGCGCCGGCCTGCGACGCGATGATGGTGGTCTGCCCAGAGCATGAGCGCACGTTTCGCCAAGCCGGTTGGAGCAAGGCGCGGCTGCTCGAGGAACTGCGCGAGCTGTGTGAGATTCCCGGCGACGAACTGGTCGTGGGCGCCAAGGGGATCGATGAAGGCTACCGCCCGTCTGAGGTCGGCAGCACACGCAACAAGTTTCGTCCGGGTGGGCTGTTGATCGTCCGCGCGGGAGGCGGTGCCGGCATGTTCTCCGGCATCATCGGTGGTTGGTCTGGTGGCGGATTCGCCGGATCGCTGCCTGTAACCAGAGAGGTGAAATCGTGAGTCTCATCATGGATCCGACGGCCGAGCACAGCCCGGCCTCGCGCGCAAGGCTGGCTCGCCCCGAGCATCTGCACGGCCTGACCGTTGGCCTGCTCGATATTTCCAAGCCGCGAGGCAATGTGTTTCTCGATCGGATCGACGTGCTGCTGACGCAGCGCGGCATCAAGGTCAAGCGTTACATGAAGCCGACGGTTGCCAAGCCTGCGCCGCTGCTGCTGCGCCAGCAAATCGTCGGCGAAGTCAACGTCGTGATCGAAGGGCTGGCGGATTGAGGTTCGTGTACGTCGTGCTGTACGCATGACCTCGCGGATCTCGAGTCCAACGGCATTCCCTCGGTGGGTGTGGCTACCACCGAATTCATCGATGCTGCGGCTGTGCAGTCCAAGGCGCTAGGCACCGATCCGGCCTATGTGTTCGTCGCGCATCCTGTGCAAGACCGCAGCGACGACGAGATGAGGCAGATGGCCGACGATCACTTGGAGGCGATCCTCGCCTTGCTGGTGCGCAAAGCCTGAGCGCTTTGATTGGCGCATTGGCTCGACAACGCTGGCCCGGTTGCCCTGGCAATCCGGGCCGGTTGGCGCGCCAGCCTGGGCGACAGTTCGCTTGAAGCATCAGGGCGCGAGTGCCCAAAACCCTGCTGGAGACCTGCATGCATTGTGTTTTTCGCCGAGTTCTGGCCGTGCTGCTGGCCTGCGCTGTCTTCGGCGCCATCCCGACGCTGGCCGCCGCGCAAGCCTATCCCGGCCAGACCGTGACGCTGGTGGTTTCATCAGCAGCGGGCGGCATCGTCGACACGGTGGCCCGGTTGATGGCGCCCGAGTTGAGCCGTAGCCTGAAAGTGCCGGTGGTGGTCGAAAACCGCGCCGGGGCCAGCGGTATCCTCGCCGCCTCGCATGTCGCCAAAGCGCCCAAGGACGGTTACACGGTGCTGTTCACCTACACCGCGCATGTGCAGACGCCGGCGCTGCGCAAGAACCTGCCGTTCGATGCGATCCGCGACTTCGCGCCGATCTCGCACATCGCGCTGTCGGCCAACATCATCGCGGTGCTGCCGGGGTTTCCGGCCAACACGCTGGACGAACTCGTCACCATCGTGCGTGCCAGCCCGGGCAAATATGCCTATGGCAGCTTCGGCAATGCCACCAGTGCGCATATCGCGGGTGAACTGCTCAAGCGCGACGCCCGACTCGACATGGCCCACGTGCCCTACAAGGGCGCCGCGCCGCTGCTGGTCGACCTGCTCGCAGGCCATGTGCCGATCGGCTTCGTCGACAGCGGCAGCTCGATGCCGCACCTGAAGGCCGGCCGCCTCAAGGCGCTGGTGATCAACGGCACCCGACGCTCAAGCCTGCTGCCCGCAGTGCCGACCTTTCTCGAAGCCGGCTACAAGGGTTTCGAGCCCTATGGCTGGATCGGCGCGCTGTTCCCCGCTGGCGTGCCCGCCGATCGCGTGACGCTGATGTCTAGCGAGATGTCGCGCATCGTCAAGACGCCGCAGATGCAGCAAAAGCTTCGCGACCTCAATCTCGAACCGCTGGGTTCCAACGCCAGCGACTTCGCGACGGTGTTGGCCAATGACCTGGGATCTTGGTCCAGGCTGGTGACCGAGCTGGGCATCCACGAAGACTGAGCCATCATCAAGCTGAGCCCGACCAAGGCACTGAACCTCTATGCAACTCACCGCTGAGCACATCGCGCTGCAGGACAGCGTCAAGCAGTTCATCGCCAAGCAGATCACACCGAACATCGCAGCCTGGGAAAAGGCCGGCATCTTTCCAGCCCACGAGCTGTTCCGCGAGATGGGCAAGATGGGTTTTCTGGGCGTGAACAAGCCGGTGCAGTACGGCGGCCAGGGCTTGGACCACTCGTATGAGATCGCCTATTGCGAGGCCATCGGCGGCATCGGCACGCAAGGCGTCAGCATGGGCATCGCGGTGCAGACCGACATGGCGACGCCTGCGCTCGCGCGCTTCGGCTCAGAGCAACTGTGCCAAGAATTCCTGGTGCCGGCCATCGCTGGGGAGCAGGTGGTCTCGATCGGTGTCTCGGAAGCCGGTGCCGGCTCTGACGTCGCTTCGGTGAAGACCCGGGCGCGCAAGGATGGTGACGATTACCTGATCAGTGGCTCCAAGATGTGGATCACCAATGGCACCCAGGCCGATTGGGTGTGCCTGCTGGTCAACACATCGGATGACCCGCCGCACCGCAACAAGTCATTGATCTGCGTGCCGCTGATGCAGGGCGGGCGGCGTGTGCCGGGCGTGAGCGTTCAGCGGATCGAGAAGATCGGGATGTGGTCCTCGGACACTGCGCAGATCTTCTTCGATGAGGTGCGCGTGCCGCAACGCTATCGGATCGGGGAGGAGGGTCGGGGCTTTGGCTACCAGATGATGCAGTTCCAGGAAGAGCGACTGTCCGCCGCGGCCCGGCGCATCACCGCGCTGACCAACGTCATCGACGAGACCATCGACTACACGCGCAGCCGCATCGCTTTCGGTCGCCCTGTCCTCGACAACCAGGTTGTTCATTTTCGGCTGGCTGAACTCAAGACCGAGATCGAATGCCTGCGCTCGCTCGTCTATCGCGCCACCGATGTGCACATGGCAGGCGAAGACATGACCGAACTGGCGTCGATGGCCAAGCTCAAGGTCGGGCGCCTGTGCCGCGAGGTCACCGACTCTTGCTTGCAGTACTGGGGCGGCATGGGCTTCACACTGGACAACTCCGTGTCGCGGGCATTTCGCGACCTGCGTCTGATCTCGATCGGCGGTGGCGCCGATGAGGTCATGCTGCAGATCATCTGCAAGCGCATGGGTATATTGCCCCGGCGTTGACGCACTTGCTGGTATGCCCGGGCTGCATCGAAGCCCGATCCAGCCTATGATTTCCCTCCACCAGCGGTTGTCAAATGGGACCCCGCGACGACCTTTAAGACGAAGAGACAAGTACCGATGACGAATCCAAGCAACGACTCAACGACCCGGGCCTCGGCGCCCGCCTCTGGTGATCAGCCGGCCGCCTTGACCGGCCCGCTGCAAGGAATTCGCATCCTCGACATGTCGCGGGTGCTCGCCGCCCCCTGGTGTGTTCAAAACCTGGGTGACCTCGGCGCCGATGTCATCAAGATCGAACGCCCGGGCCCCGGCGACGAGTCGAGGCACTGGGGCCCGCCCTGGCTCCCGGGGACCGACGGCCAAGCCAGCCGCGAGTCGGCGTATTTCATGTCGACGAACCGCAACAAGCGCTCGGCCGCGATCGACATGGCCAAGCCCGAAGGGCAGGCGATCATCCGCCGGCTGGCCGAGCAGGCCGACATCTGCATCGAAAACTTCAAGGTCGGCGACCTGGCCCGCTACGGGCTGGACTACGCCTCGCTGTCCAAGCTCAACCCGCGCCTGATCTACTGCTCGGTGACCGGTTTCGGGCAGGACGGACCTTGGGCCACGCGACCCGGCTATGACTACCTGTTCCAGGGCATGGGCGGCTTGATGAGCGTGACCGGCGAGCGCGACGACCTGCCCGGCGGTGGGCCGCAGCGCTTCGGGGTGCCGATCGTCGACCTGTTCACCGGCATGTACGCCACGATCTCGATCCTGGCCGCGCTGAGGCATCGCGATGTCAGCGGCGAAGGTCAGCGCATCGACGTCTCGCTGATGGGCGCCGTGCTGGCGATGAGCTCGGGTCAGCTCTCCAATTTCATGATTGGCGGCAAGTTGCCGGGGCGCACCGGCAACGCGTCGCCCAACATCACGCCTTACGGCGTCTATCCCTGCGCCGATGGTCTGTTCATCGTCGCCAGCGCCAACCAGACCCAGTTCACCGCGCTTTGCAAGGCCTTGGATCGCCCGGAATGGGCTGACGATCCGCGATTCAAGGACAACGGGTCGCGCATGGCACACCAGAGCGAGCTGCACGAGATGTTTTCCGAGATCCTGCGCAAGCGCAACCGGTCCGACTGGGAGACGCTCTTCACCGAAGTTGGGGTTCCGGCCGGTCCGATCAACGACTACGCACAGGCGATGGCGCATCCTCAGGCGGTGCACCTGAACACCCGCTTGAGCCTGCCGCACGCCAGTGGTGTGGACGTGCCGGGCATTGCCAACCCGATGCGCTTCTCCAAGACGCCGGTCACCTACCGCCGCCCGCCACCGATGCTCGGGCAGCACACCCGAGAAGTGCTGCAGGAGCTCGGCATGGCCGACGCGGCGATCACCGCGCTGGCGCAGGCCGGCACCATCAAACTCGGTTGAGCCCGCGCGGCGCTAAATCAAGAAAGGCAACAACATGTCGGACTATCTTCGTCTGCGCCAAATATGCCTGGCCGCGCCGCGGCTGGCCCCGGTCGTCGATGACCTGCAGGCAATCTTCAAGGTGGCGGTCTGCTTCCGCGACCCCAATGTCGCGCCCTACGGCCTGGAGAACGCGCTGATCCCGATCGGCACTGGTTTCCTGGAGGTGGTGGCGCCGTTTCGCGACGACACTGCGGCCGGGCGCTTCATCGCGCGAAACCGCGGCCATGGCGGCTACATGGCGATCTTCCAAGCCAATGATCCGCGCCGGCGTCAAGCGGTGGCCGAGGCTATGGGCGTGCGCACAGCGCATGTGATCGAACGCGACACCTACCAGAACGCGCAACTGCATCCGCGCGACTGCCGCGCCGCCTTCATCGAGTTCGGGCACAGCGCCGGCGGCGATGACCGGATGGGCAACTGGTGGCCCGCCGGTCCGCACTGGCAGCCCTTCATCCGCAGCGAAGACACCCGCCGGATGCTGGGCATCGAGATGCAAAGCCCGGACCCTGAGGGGCTCGCCGCGCACTGGTCGCGCATTCTCGAGACGCCGTTGACGCGCGTCGGTGCCGACCCGGCGCTGGTCTTCGAAGACGGCACGATCTGCTTCGTACAGGGCAAGACAGAATGCCTGGGCGCGATCCGGGTCGAGGTCAGTGACCAGGCGGCGACGCTGGGTCGCGCGGTGGCCTGCGGCTACCGGGTCGAGGACGACTCTTTTCACCTGGGCGGCGTGTATTTTCGTGTGCTGGACCAGACCCCGACATTGGAGACCCGGTCATCATGAAGAATCTATTCGACCTCAGCGGCAAAGTGGCTCTGGTGACTGGCGGCAGCCGTGGTCTTGGCCGGGCCATGGCCTTGGGTTTCGCCGACCAGGGCGCCGACGTGATCATCGCGTCGCGCAAGTTCGATGCCTGTGAAGCCGTCGCTGCCGAGATCCGCGCGATGGGTCGTCGCGCGTTGCCGGTGGCCACCAACGTCAGCCGCTGGGACGACTGCGATGCGCTGGTTCATCTGGCTTACCAGACTTTCGGCAAGGTCGACGTGCTGGTCAACAACGCCGGCTTGTCACCGCTCTACGACAAGCTCTCCGATGTCAGCGAAGCGCTGTTCGACAAGGTCGTCGCACTGAACCTGAAAGGGCCGTTTAGGCTGAGTTCGCTGATCGGTGAGCGCATGGCCGCCGGTGACGGTGGCAGCATCATCAACATCTCGTCGACCGCCGCCGCCAATCCGGCGCCGCAGGCCGAGCCCTATGGGGCGGCCAAGGCCGGGCTGAACAACCTGACCCGCTCTTTCGCGTTCGCGTTCGGCCCCAAGGTGCGCGTCAACAGCATCATGTGCGGCCCGTTTCTCACTGACATCGCCAAGGCCTGGGACATGGTGGCGTTCAACCAGCGGGCTGCAACCAGCATGGCGCTCAAGCGCGGCGGCGAGGCCGAAGAGGTGGTCGGCGCAGCCTTGTATTTCGCCAGCGGCGCGTCGTCGTTCACCACCGGCGCTGTGCTGCGGGTCGACGGCGGAACCTGATCCAGCGTTCGGCATCCACGCTGCCCGGGCCACCGCCAAGTCGCATTCCAATCCAACCGATCCAGGAGCCGCCATGACCAGATTGAGCAAGCTTTCGCGTTCCATTGCCGGCAAAGTCGCTATCGTCACCGGCGCGGCCAGTGGCATGGGCCGCGCAACCGCACACCTGTTCGCCGATGAAGGCGCCAAGGTCGCTGTGCTCGACATCAGCCCGGTCGATCCGGTGGTTGCCGAGATCACCGGCGCTGGGGGCATCGCGCGCGGCTGGCAACTCGATGTCAGCCGCAAGGACGACATCGACCGCGTCGTCGCCGAGATCGCAGCCCACTTCGGCGGCATCGACATCCTGGTCAACAACGCCGGCATTTCGCTGCACGGCGCGGTCGACACCGAGGACTTCGAATCGCGCTGGGCACGCAGCCTCGATGTGCTGCTGACTGCGCAGGTCCGGATGATTCGCGCCGCGCTGCCGCATCTGCGGCGCGCCACCGATGCGCGAATCGTCAACATCGCGTCGACCGAGGCGCTGGGCGCCACGCGATTCATCAGCCCATACACCGCAGCCAAGTCCGGCGTGGTCGGCCTGACGCGATCGCTGGCGGTCGAGTTCGGACCCGAAGGCATCACCGTTAATTGCATCTGCCCGGGCCCGATCAACACCGGCATGACCGAGCGTATTTCGCAGGAACACAAAGCCGAGTACGCGCGCCGCCGGGTGGCGCTGCGGCGCTATGCCGAGCCCGAGGAGGTCGCGCAGATGACCTTGTCGCTGTGCCTGCCAGCGGCGGGTTTCGTCACCGGTGCGACGCTGCCGGTCGACGGCGGGCTGACGATCCGCAACGCCTGACCGCTGCTCGAGTCGGCCGGCAAGATCGTCTTGCCGGCCGGGATCGGTCAGTGGATCTCTGCTGCCTTGCCGCGCGCTTCGCGCAGCTTGTCGATGTTGAAGCCGGCCCGCCGGGCGGCCTCGATGATCACCTGCTCACGCCGCACGATCTGCGCGGCAGCCTCTTTGACTTTCGTCGCGAGCTCGTGCGGAATCACGACCGCGCCGTGCTGGTCGGCGTGGATCAGGTCGCCATGGTTGACGCGCATGCCGGCGACGTTGATGGGCCGCGCGAAATCGACCACATGCACATAGGCATGCGAAGGAATGACCCGCCCCGCCAGCATCTGGAATCCGGGGGCTACTTCGGGCAGATCGCGCACGCCGCCATCGGTGATCAGGCCGACGCAGCCGAAACCGCTGTGGATCGCGCTGTTCACCTCGCCCCAGAAAGCGCCGTAGCCGCGCTGCTCGTCGATGTCCTGGATCACGATGACGCTGGGCTTGGCGCCGATGTCGATGTAGGCGTAGTACGCGTCCGAGAGTTGGGCCGCGGCCTCGGCGCCGAGGTCGCTCGGGTGCGCGCTGCGGATCGTGGCCGTGCGGGCGAACCCGACCATGGGCTTGAGCCCGGGGCGGGTGCAGACCAGCTGCTCGGTGGTGTAGCCATAGCCCCGGCGTTGCGGGATCAGCAACTCCAGCGCGTTGCACACGGTGGGCGTATCCATCGATTGCAATTCGGCAATCAGGGCATCGGTCAGATCCAGCATCGGGGTTCTCCAGTCATGGGCAAGGAGGTTCGCATGTTAGGACTTTTGCGGCGATTTGTGCGGCGAGCTGTTTTCGCACCGCCGATTGCCGCCGATTGCCGCCGATTGCCGTCGTTTGCCGCCGTTGCCAGCTGGTCGCGGGGCGCTCTCAAGCAAATGTGGCTTTGCGGCTTGATCCCCACGTGGGGCGGCCGGCTTCGGCCGGCCTTGGGGCGCTCAATAGTCGTCGAGCAGCGGAAAGCCGCTGAGCACATGCGGGCTGACGACCGACTCTGCCGGCAGCACGCAAGCCGGATGGAGCTGGTCGATAGACGACAAACCCATCAGCGCGAGATTGGCGCCCATCTCGATCTCAAGCAGTTCGAGCATTCGCACCACAGCCGCCGTGCCGCCGGCGGCCAGCGCCAGGCCCTCCAGCCTTCCGATGCCCACTGCGTCGGCACCCAGCGCCAGCGCCTTGAGCACGTCGGTGCCGCGCAGGATGCCACCGTCGAACAGCACCTTGGCCCGGCCACCGACCGCGCGCACCACCTCGGGCAGCATGTCCAGCGTGCTGCGGCCCTGGTCGAGTTGACGACCGCCGTGGTTGGAGACGTAGACGATGTCCACGCCATGGCTGACCGCCAGATCGGCGTCTTCGGCGCAGGCGATGCCTTTGAGCATCAACGGAATGCTGAATCGATCCTTGATGCGCTTGACCAGGTCCCAGCTCAGCGAGGCCTGCAGCGTGGCTTCGCGCGGCTGGCCAGGCATGAAGCCCGGGCGCCTAGACGCCAAGGGCAAGTAGCCTTTGAGCAGATCGCGTTCGCGGCGGCTGTAGACCTGGGTGTCGACGGTCAGGCAGAAGGACCGGTAGCCGGCGTTCTGGGCGCGGCCGATGATGTCCATCACCCAGGCCTCGTCGCCATGGGCGTAGAGCTGGTAGATCTTCGCGTGGGCGGATTCGCGGGCCAGCGTCTCGAAATCCGGCTGGCAGACCGAACTCAGGATTTGGAAGATACCGAACTCGCCGGCCGCAAGCCCGGCCGACAGGCCGCCGCCCGCATCGAACACCTGCAGCGAGCCGATCGGCGCGAGCAGCACGGGGATGCGCTGGTCGACCCCCAGCAGATCGCGTCTGAGATGAACCCGCGAGACATCGTTCATCACGCGGGCCTTCAAGGCCAGGCGGTCGAAGGCCAGACGGTTGCGCTTGAGAGATGTTTCCGTGTCGGCGCCGCCGACCAGATAGTCCCAGTCGCCGCGCGGCAGTTTGTCGCGCGCTTGCTTGACCATCTGCTGAAGTGTCGAAAAATCGCTGGCCATGGTCGGGGTTCCTGTGTCGGCATTCGGGTCTGAGCCCATGCGTCAAACGGCGCCGCATGGGAGCAATCGCTTTGATTGTGCTCGGCTTGGCCGCGCTGCGCTTCGAGACGGGCTGATGGGCCGGGCTGTCGTCCTGTCTCTGCCGCGGCTTGGGCGATACTCGACGGCCTCTGTTCAATGCCTGCGGCCTGTTGGCCGTCGGCCCAACCTGGAATCGATCAGCATGACATTGCACGTACTGTGGCCCATGGTCCGCTGGTCGGACAACCTGCACATTGAGACCGAGGCCCTGGGCCAGGGCGTCACGCCGCATTTCAGCAACAGCGTTGAAGAGATCAGTGACGAGGTCTGGGCCTTGGCCGACGGCATCGTCGGTGGCCCCGACCTGCCCGACGACATCATCGCCAAGATGCCGCGCTGCCGCGTCCATGTGCGGGCCGGGGTGGGCTTCGACAACGTCGACGTCGCCCGCTGGGGTCGCCATGGGATACCGGTGTGCAACACGCCGGACTACGGCACGCTGGAAGTTGCCGACCACGCGATCGCGATGATGCTCACGCTGATGAAGGGCACCGCTTACCACGACGAGCGGCTGCGCGAGGATCCGAAAAACAACTGGATCCCGGCGCTGAGCCCCTTTGGCAAACGGCTGTCGATCTGCACCTTCGGCATCGTCGGACTCGGGCGCATCGGCACCGCCGCAGCGCTGCGGGCCAAGGCTTTCGGGATGAACGTGGTCTTCTTCGATCCGTACAAGCCCAATGGCTCGGACCTGGCTTTGGGCATCCGGCGTGCTGACTCGCTGGCCGAGTTGTTCGCCCAGAGCGATGTCGTCAGCGTGCACGCTCCCGCGACCGACGAGACGCGCGGGTTGATCGGTCGTGAGGCGCTGGCGGCGTCCAAGCCTGGGCTGATGCTGGTCAACACCGCCCGCGGTGCGATCGTCGACGTCGACGCGCTGCACGACGCGATGCAACGAGGTCAGGTGTTGGCGGCCGCGCTCGATGTGCTGCCGCAGGAGCCGCCCGATCTGAGCTCGCCGCTGATCAAGGCCTGGCATGCCGAGGAGACCTGGCTCAGGCATCGCTTGCTGCTGACCCCGCATTCGGCTTTCTACACGCCCGAGAGCGCTCGCGACATGCGCTCGATCGCGGCCCGCACCGCGGCCAGGTACTTGCGCGATGGCCGTCTCGAGAATTGCGTGAACGAGCGTTTTCTCACCCACCGCCGCTGATCGCCAGGCTGCCGCCGCTGACTCGGTGGTGGATGGCCTGCTCTTGACCGGTCGGCGCGCCACGCGCGCTTGTCCCGGCATCAAGGGCTGGAGACTGTCATGAATCCAGATACGAATACCCGATCAGCGCTGAGCGGGATCCTGGTGGTCGATGAAAGCCAGGGTCCGATGGCGGGCCTGACCACGATGGTGCTGAGCGATTTCGGCGCGCAGGTGATCAAGCTGGAGCCGCCGGCCGGCGACCCCTGGCGCAGCATGCCGTCAGCGCCGTTGTGGCTGCGTGGCAAGCGCAGCGCGGTGCTCTACGCCGACATCGCCCTGCGGCGCCAGCAACAGCGCTGGCTGGCGCAACACGCCGACGTCTGGGTGCGCGGCCCAGCCCTGGCCGCGGACGAGCTGAGTGACGAGGAATTGGCACAGGCCAACCCGCGGCTCGTGATCGCCTGGGTCAGCGCCTTCGGACGCAGCGGCCCGTACCGCGATTACCCGGCCTACGAAGCACTGGTCGCTGCCAAGGTGGGTCGGATGCTGCAGTTCCGCGGCTTGCCGGCGCGCTCCGGCCCGGTCTACGCAGCGCTGCAAGTGGCCACCCATTCGGCCTCGCAGTCGCTGCTCGCGGGCGTGCTCGCGGCGCTGCTCGCGGTCGCGCGCGACGGTCTGGGCCAGGTGATCGAGACCTCGCTCGCGCGCGGCCTGCTGCCCTATGAGTTGGGCAACGTGCTGGCGGCGCAGGTCAATGAGATGCTGCGCGCTCGCGGCGAGCCTGAGCTGCCCGCGCCGCTCGACCCGGCCGAGGTCATGCCCACGCTCAACTACCACCCGCTGCAAGCGGGCGACGGCCGCTGGCTGCAGATGGGCAACCTGCTGCCGCACTTGTTCATGAACTTCGTTCGCGCCATCGGTCTGAGCGACGAGTTGGCGGCGCTCGGGGTGTCGGGGCCGACCGAGCTCTGGCCCGAGCCTGCGCGCGAAGCCTTTCGGGATCTGGTGCTGGTGCGACTGCAGCAAAAGACATTGGACGAATGGCAGCAGATTTTCATCGCCGATGGCGGTGTCGCCTCCCACCCGCACCAGAGCACCCAGCAAGCGCTAGACGACGCCGATCTGCTGGCCAACGGGCACCTGGTGCCGCTGGGTGAGCAGGGCCGGCAACTAGGCCTGCTGGTGAACCTGACGCTCACGCCGGGGACGGTTGGTGCGACGGCGCCGACGATCGGGCAGCACACCGCGCAGGTGCTGGCGGGCTGGCCAGGACCGGTTGCGACGGCCGTGCCGGTGGCGCGGGCAGCGGCGCGACCGTCAGCGCGCAAGCCACCACTGCAGGGTGTGACGGTCGTCGAGGCCGCGACCATCATCGCCGCGCCCTTCGCCGCCTCCTTGCTTGCCGATCTGGGCGCGCGGGTGATCAAGTTCGAGCCGCCCGAGGGCGACCCGTTCCGCAACATGGCGCCAGGTCTGGGTGCGCTGCGGGTCAACACCGGCAAGGAGTCGATCAGCCTGGACCTGAAGCAAGCGCGGGCGCAGCAGATCGCGCAGCAGCTCGTGGCGGGCGCGGACATCTTCATCCACAACTACCGGCCAGGCGTGCCCGAGCGACTCGGCCTGGGTTACGCGACGCTGGCTGCGATCAACCCCAAGCTGGTCTATGTTTCGGCCAATGGCTATGGGCCAGCCGGACCTGGCGCGCTTCGCCCGTCCACCCACCCGATCCCCGGCGCCGCGATGGGTGGGGTGCTGCAGCAGATCGGTGGTGCGCCGCCTCTCGAACGGATGGGTCTGGCCGCGCTGCGCGAGACCGCGCGCCGGCTGATGCGCGCCAACGATGTCAACCCTGACCCGAACACCTCGATGGTGATCTGCTCGGCCGCGCTGCTCGGGCTCAGCGCGCAGCGCCGCCATGGCGTCGGTCAGCCGATCTTCGTCGACATGTTCGGCGCCAACGTCTGGGCCAATGCCGACGATGCGCTGCGCTACCCCGGCAAGGCTGATCGCGAACTGCCCGATCGCGAGGGTTTCGGCCTGAACCCGCTCTGGCGCTTGTACCCCTGCGCCCAGGGTTGGATCTTCCTGGCCATCGCGCGAGACGACGAGTGGCAAGGCCTGAATTTTCTGCTGGGCGACGCGATGGCGGGCCTGTCGGCGTTCGATTTCAGCGGCGCGCGCAGCGGCGGTGAGGCGGTCGTCGCCGCGCTCGGCCGGCTGTTTGCCAGCGCGCCTGCGGCGAGTTGGGAGTCGCGGCTCGCCCCGCACGGCGTGGGCTGTGTGCAGGCCGACGCCGCGCTGCCTGAGCATTTCTTCCGGCATGATCCGCAGGCGGTGTCTGAGCAACTGCTGCTGCCCGCCTTACACGGCGAATGGGGCGAGTACCTGCGCCACGGCGCCCAGGTCGTGCTGCACGGCACACCGGGGCTGTATCGCGGCGCTTCGCTGCGCGGTGAGCACAGCGATTCGCTGTTGCGCGGACTCGGCATCGACGACGCTGGCATCGCTCAGCTGCGCGCTTTGGGCACCGTGGCCTGACGCTGACCGTCTGGCTTACTGCCTGGCTTAGCGTCAACCCCGACCGAATGTCGCCGGGTGTGGTTTTCCCTCTGGTGTTGCGCCTTGGAATGCTACACACTGCGCTGACAGTCCGTTCTCGGTGCTTGGCGCCCTTCGCGATTTCGCATCACTTTCCGCAAATATGGCCAGCGTCACGATTCAGTCGGTTGAGAAAAAATTCGGCCAAACGCCGATCCTGCACGGTGTCGACATCGACATCGCCGATGGCTCGTTCACGGTACTGGTCGGGCCCTCGGGCTGCGGCAAGTCGACGCTGCTGCGCATGATCGCCGGACTCGAGGAGATCACCGGCGGTGAGATCCGCATCGGCGACCGCCGCGTCAACGACTTGCAGCCCAAGGAACGCGATATCGCGATGGTGTTCCAGAACTACGCGCTGTACCCGCACATGACGGTGCGCGAGAACATGGCGTTCTCGCTCGCGCTGGCCAAGCAGGACAAGGCGACGATCGCGAGCAAGGTCGGCCGCGCTGCCGAAATTCTGGCGCTGACGCCGCTGCTCGAGCGCTATCCGCGCCAGCTCTCGGGCGGCCAACGCCAGCGCGTCGCGATGGGACGGGCGATCGTGCGCGACCCGCAGGTCTTTCTGTTCGACGAGCCACTGTCCAACCTCGACGCCAAGCTGCGCGTGGCGATGCGCAGCGAGATCAAAGAGCTGCACCAACGCCTGAAGACGACCTCGATCTACGTCACCCATGACCAGATCGAGGCGATGACGATGGGCGACAAGATCGTCGTGATGCGCGATGGTCGCATCGAGCAGGCCGGCAGCCCACTCGACCTCTATGACTACCCGGTCAACCAGTTCGTCGCCGGCTTCATCGGCTCGCCGGCGATGAACTTCCTGCCCGGCATCTTGCGCCGCAGCGGTGGTGCGGCGCATGTCGAACTCCACGACGGTACCCGACTCGACGCGCCGCCCGGTGCGCCAGGCGCAGACGGTCAGGCGGTGGTTTTCGGCACCCGACCCGAGCACATGACGCTGGCTGACACCGGAGGCCTCGCGGTGCAGGTCGTCGTGATGGAGCCCACCGGTATGGACACCTTTATCGCTTGCCGCCATGACGGCGTGGACCTGGCCGCGGTGTTCCGCGAGCGCCACGACTTCGCGCCCGGCAGCACCATCCACCTGCAGCCTGATCTGCAGCGCGCTCACTTGTTCGACGCCGGCAGCGGTCAACGGCTGGCGGCCTGACGGCCGCTGTTTCAACCCTCCGCTTTCCATCCATCCTCACCCCCAGGAGTCACACCATGGACCTGTTCAACCGTCGCAAATTCCTTGAAGGCTCGGCCGGCGTTGCCGCCGCCGCCACGATCGGCACCGGTGCCGCTGTCATGGCGCCCGCAGTGCACGCCCAAAGCCTGAGCTTCAAGCCCGAGAAAGGCGCCAAGCTGCGCGTGCTGCGCTGGAGCCGTTTCGTCCAGGGCGACATCGACGCCTACATGGTCAACGTCAAGAAGTTCATCGAGAAGACTGGCATCGAGGTACGGGTCGACAACGAAGGCTGGGAAGACGTTCGGCCCAAGGCGGCGGTTGCGGCCAACACCGGCGCCGGACCCGACATCATCCTGTCGACCAACGACGATGCCAACCTCTACCCCGACAAGCTGGTCGACGTCACCGACTTGTGCGAGTACCTCGGCAAAAAGTATGGCGGCTGGTACTCGGCCGGCCAGACTTATTTGCGCCCGGACGGCAAGAAGTGGATCGGCGTGCCGCTGGGTGCGGCCGGTGGGACGATGGTCTACCGCCAGAGCCAGCTGAAGGCGGCCGGTTTCGACGCCTTCCCGAAGGACATGGATGGCTTCCTGAAGATGCTCAAGGCGCTTCATGCCAAGGGCACGCCGGCCGGCTTCGCGCTGGGCAATGCCACCGGCGACAGCCTGTGGACCAACTGGCTGATCTGGGCCTTCGGCGGCAAACTGGTCGACGCCAACAACAAGGTCGTGATCGACAGCCCCGAGACGATCAAGGCGCTGGAGTACGCCAAGGAGATGTACCCCACCCTTATCCCGGGCACGCTGTCCTGGCTTGACCCGAACAACAACAAGGCCTTCCTCGACGGCCAGATCAGTGTCACGAACAACGGCATCTCGATCTACTACGCCGCCAAGAACTCCACCGACCCCAAGGTTCACGACCTGGCAGCAGATATCAATCATGCGGCGTTTCCGATCGGTCCCGTCGGCGTGCCGACCGAGGCGAATCTGTTCTTCAACCAGATGGTCATGAAGTACAGCAAGTACCCTAACGCTGCCAAAGAGTTCCTGCGCTTCATGATGGAGCAGGAGCAGTACGATGCTTGGCTGATGGGCTGCGGCGGCTACATCGCCCATCCGCTCGCGGCCTATGAGAAGAACGCGATCTGGACCGTGGATCCCAAGCACACGCCATACCGCGATGCGCTGAAGAACATGCGTCCGTCAGGCTTCGCTGGCAAGCTGGGTTACGCATCGGCAGGCGCAGGCGCTGACTTCATCATCCCCAACATGGTGGCTGAAGCTGCCAGCGGCGCCAAGACGCCCAAGGAAGCGGCTGAACGTGCTCAAAAGCGCGCCGAGCGCTACTACAAGGTCTGAAAAATAGACCCACCCGCGACGGCTTTGCCGTCCTTGCAGTCCGCGCATGGCCAGAGGCCATGCTCCTCGGCAGGCACAAACGGCTCGCCGCTTGTGCCCGGCATCAGCCCCCTCAGGGGGCGACGCCAGCAGCCCGGCGAAGCCGGTTCTGCGGCGTCTGCTTGAGAACGTACCCCGGCACTTGACGACCACGGCCTTGCATGAAACTGCTTGAGAAATTTCAGAATAGTCGCAACGCGCTCGGCTGGGCTTTCATGCTGCCTGCGACGGTGTTGCTGCTGCTGTTCCTGACCTACCCGCTCGGCCTGGGCACCTGGCTGGGTTTCACCGATGCCAAGATCGGCCGCGCTGGCGAGTGGATCGGGCTGGAGAATTTCAGCTTTCTCGTCACCGACAGCGTGACCCAGTTGGCGCTGTTCAACACGCTGTTCTACACCACGGTGGCGAGTGCCTTGAAGTTCGCGCTCGGCCTGTGGCTGGCGCTGTTGCTGAACAAAAACCTGCCGTTTCAGAGCTTTTTTCGCGCAGTCGTGCTCTTGCCCTGGATCGTGCCGACGGCGCTGTCGGCGATCGCCTTCTGGTGGATTTATGACGCGCAGTTCTCGGTCATCAGCTGGGCGTTGCTCAAGCTGGGTTGGATAGACAAGTACATCGACTTTCTCGGCAACCCCTGGAACGCCCGAGTCTCGACCATCGTCGCCAATGTCTGGCGCGGTATTCCGTTTGTCGCGATTTCGCTGCTGGCCGGCCTGCAGACCATCTCGCCCTCGTATTACGAAGCCTCGGCGATCGACGGTGCGACGCCCTGGCAGCAGTTCCGCCACATCACGCTGCCGTTGCTCACGCCCATCATCGCGGTCGTGATGACGTTTTCGGTGCTGTTCACCTTCACCGACTTCCAGCTGATCTACGTGCTCACGCGCGGCGGTCCGCTCAACGCCACGCACTTGATGGCCACGCTGGCTTTCCAGCGCGCGATCTCGGGCGGTGCGCTGGCCGAGGGCGCGGCGATCGCCACGCTGATGGTGCCTTTCTTGCTGGCGGCGATCATGTTCAGCTACTTCGGCCTGCAACGCCGGGCTTGGCAGCAGGGCAGCGACAAATGAGCGATAAGAACGACGACTCCAAAGGCATGGACTTCCTGCAGTCGATGCCGCGGCGCTGGGTCACGGTCTACATCCCGATGTGCGTCTTCGTGATCGTGCTGCTGTTCCCGTTCTACTGGATGACGATCACGGCCTTCAAGCCCGACAACGAACTGCTGTCGCGCGACGGCAATCCGTTCTGGATCATTGCGCCGACGCTGGCGCACTTCGAAAAGCTGCTGTTCCGCACCGAGTATCCGTCCTGGCTGTGGAACACGGTGATCGTCTCGGTGACCTCGACCGGGTTGTCGCTGGTCGCGTCCATCTTCGCGGCCTATGCGATCGAACGGCTGCGCTTCCAGGGCGCGAAGACGGCGGGCGGCGCGATCTTCCTGGCCTATCTGGTGCCGCCGTCCATTCTGTTCATCCCGCTCGCGGCGATCGTCGTCAACCTCGGCCTGTTCGACACCCGGATGGCGCTGATCCTGACCTACCCGACCTTTTTGATCCCGTTCTCGACCTGGCTGCTGATGGGCTATTTCCGCTCGATTCCCTACGAGCTGGAAGAGTGCGCGCTGATCGATGGCGCGAACCGCTGGCAAATCCTCGTCAAGATCGTGCTGCCGCTGGCCGTGCCTGGGCTGATCTCGGCCGGCATCTTCGCGTTCACGCTGAGCTGGAACGAGTTCATCTATGCGCTGACTTTTGTCTCGTCGAGCGAGAACAAGACCGTGCCTGTCGGTGTCGTCACCGAGTTGGTCGAGGGCGATGTCTACCACTGGGGGCCGCTGATGGCCGGGGCCTTGCTCGGCTCACTGCCGGTGGCTTTCGTGTACTCGTTCTTCGTCGAGTACTACGTCTCGGGCATGACCGGTTCGGTCAAGGAGTGAGCCAGCGGCGGCTCACTTGCCGCCGGTCACGCGTTCAGGGCGTGGGGGCCGAGGCTGGCGAGGCCAGCGGCTTGCCTTTCTCGACCACGTAGACACCGACGAGTTTGACCGCGACGGCGCCATCATTGCGCGCGTTGTGCACCACGCCGGCCGGGATCACGAAGCCTTCACCCGCGCCGACCTTGCGGTTGGGCTGACCGGCGATCATCAGCGTTGCTTCGCCTTCCGAGACATAGCTGATCTCATCGCCAGGGTGGGTGTGCCAGCCAGCGACGCCGCCCGGTGCAACTTCGACGCGGGCGATCACGGCTTCGCGGTTGGGCACGGATACATCGGCCTTGGTGACGATAGTGCGTGTCAGGCCGGGGGCTTGAGCGACGATCAGGCCAGAGAAGGCGAGCAGCGCCGCAGCGACTGCCAGGGTCTTGAATCGGAAGGTCATGCTGGCCTCTTGAGGGTTGGCGCCGCGGGATGCGACAGGTGATTGTCAACAGCCCTGAGGTCGAATCCGATCTCGTTTTCCCCTAGCAGCGTGAAGCGTTCACTCGGGTTCTATCTTGGCGTCGCGAACCACCTTGGCCCAGCGCGGTGCCTCAGACTTCACCAGCGCGGCAAACTGCTCGGGTGTGCCGCCGGCGATCTCGTTGCCTTGCGCGAGCATGTTCTCGCGCAGCCCGGCGTCCTGCAAAGCCTTGTTGCCGGCGGCGTTGAGCACCCGCACGATCTCGGCCGGCAAGCCTTTGGGGCCCACCAGGCCTTGCCAGTTCAGCACCTCGACGCCGTTGAAACCGGCCTCGCCCATCGTTTCAGCACCTCGACGCCGTTGAAACCGGCCTCGCCCATCGTCGGCAGGTCGGGAAACAGCGGCGAGCGCGCTTTGCTGGTGATCGCCAGCGGCCGCAGCCTGCCGCTTTTGATCGATGGCATGGCCGCATACATCTGCTCGAACATCATGTCGACCTGGCCGCCCATCAGGTCGGTGGCCGCCGCGCCGCCGCTCTTGTAGGGCACATGGATCATGTCGATGGCCGCGACATGCTCGAACAGCGCGCCGCTGAGGTGGTGGGTACCACCGACACCGCCCGAGCCGTAGCTGAGCTTGCCCGGTGCGGCCTTGGCCGCGGCAGCCACGTCCTTGACGGTCTTGAACGGCGACTCGCTGCGCACCATCAGGATCAAGGGTCCGCGCTCGATCAGCAGGATAGGCACCAGGTCGTTGATCGGGTCGAAGCTCAGTTTCTTGAACAAGGCCTGGTTCACCGCCAGCGGTGCGAAGTTGTCTGGCCCAGGATGGCTTGCATCAGCTTGGCCATCTGGCGCGAACGGTTGTCGGCGCCGCCGCCTGCGGCGTATGGGCAGATCCAGGTGATCAGCTTGGCTGGATATTTTTCCTGGGCGCTGCCCGGTGCGGGGAGCAGCAGCGCGCTGCCAGCAGCGCTGATCAAGGTGCGACGCAACATGTTTTGAAGTCCTTGGGTGTTTGAAGCGTGATTGATGATGGACGCGCGCCGTCTAGAACCGGCTGCGCGCCTTGCGTTTGTCAAACTCGGCGATCTGTGTCTTGAGCAGCAACAGCATCACCCTGGCGTTGGCTTCGGTCAGGCTGAGCACGGTGTGCGGCTCGCCCGCGTCGTCGCTGTCTTGGGCCTTGGATTGCGGCGCGACGATCGCGTCGATGCGCACGTTGATCAGGCCATGGCCGTTGCTCATGGACTTGACCTTCTGGATCTCGATGTTGTAGGTCTTCATGCTGCTCTCGGGCAATCAATCGGCTTGGAGGATGAATTCGCGCAGCCGCGCGAAAGCCGCGTCAGGTTGGTCGCGCCAGGTGCCGTGGCCGGCGTCGGCAATGCGCGCGAGCTGCATCCAGCGCGCCGGCAGCGCGGCGGCGATGTCTAGCGAGTCGGCCATCGGACAGACCGGGTCTTGCTCGCCTGCCAGCACCAGCACCGCGCAGGCGGCGGCTGCCAGCCCGGGCAGCAGGTTCATCGTTTGCTGTTCGCCGCTGGCTGAGGTGAACAAGATGTCCTCATTGAACAGGGTTCGGCCGCGCGCTTGCGGGTCGGCTGCCGGCTTGGTGTTGTACAGCGGCGAGCACAGCCGGTTGTATTCGGCCCAGCTCGCGGCGGCTGGCGCGGACCAAAAAGCCTGAGCCGCTGCTCTTGCGGCCAGGCCGCCCAGTTGCTCGAACATCGCCAGCTTGCGATCGATCGCCATGTGCGGTGAGGTGCTCGACAGGATCACCTTGGCCGCGTGCTGCGGGTGGCGCGCGATGTAGCGCTGGGCGACGAAGCCGCCGAAGCTCTGGCCGAGCACGATGGGTTTGACCACCCCCAGCGCGTCGCACAAGCGCACCAGGTCGTCGGCGAAGTTGTCCAGCGTCCACTGCTCGGGCGGGCAGCGGCTGCTGCGGCCATGGCCGCGGTGGTCGTAGTAGACGATCTGGGCGATGTCGGCAAGCTGCGAAAACGCTGGCTTGAAGCCCGAGTGGTCATAGCCCGGACCGCCGTGCAGCAGCACCAGCGTGGGTTTGTCACGCATCACCGGCCCGGCGGCCACCAGGCCTGGACCTTCGATGTCGACGAAGAGCTGGATATCTGGGGCGATGGTCAGGTGCATGGCAGGGTTCCGGGCAATCTTGCGGAGGTCGAGTCAGGGTTCTAACACGCCAGGCTGCCCTCAAGCGCGTTGTCATGGCTGATACCGACAGACGCGGCGCAGCGCGCGGTGCACAGTGCTGCAACGGCGTTGAAGCCAACCCCGATCCAGACTCCGAGGAGAAAATTCCATGAACCAACCCGCAGCCATCGGCTTCATCGGCCTGGGCGTGATGGGCGCGCCGATGGCCGGTCATCTGGCCCGAGCCGGCCACTCGCTGACCCTTCTCGACGCCCATGCTGACACGGCGCGAGAGCTGGCCGCGACGCTGGGCGCCAAGGCGGTGGTGACACCGGCCGAGGTCGCCGCGCACAGCGACATCGTGATCACGATGCTGCCCAATGGCCAGGTCGTGCAGCAGGTTGCGCTCGGCGAGCAAGGGCTGCTGCAAGGCCTGCGGCCGGGCGCGCTGCTGCTAGACACTTCGTCGTCCGAGCCCTGGTTGACCCAGGCCACCGGCGCCGCGCTGGCTGCGGTGGGCGC
>RGQD01000280.1 GCA_010030205.1 Betaproteobacteria bacterium | reverse complement strand
CAGATCACGCCGCCCACGCCTTCGAAGGCGACCGCGCAAAGGCGCTCGATGTCGGCGATGTCGGACAGGCCGCCCGAGGCGATCACCGGCACTTTGAGCGCTTGCGCGAGTTTGACCGTGGCGTCGATGTTGATGCCACTGAGCATGCCGTCGCGGCCGATGTCGGTGTAGATCACGCCCTCGATGCCGTAGTCCTCGAACTTGCGCGCCAAGTCAACCACTTCATGACCCGTTCCTTGGCGTCGAGGCCGACGATGATATGGCCGCCAAAAGCTGTGCAAGCGTCTCTGAGAAAGCCCGGGCTCTTGACCGCTGCGGTGCCGATGATGACGAAACTGATGCCGTCGTCGAGGTAGCGCTCGATGGTGTCGAGGTCGCGGATGCCGCCGCCGAGTTGGACCGGAATCTCGCTGCCGACCTCGCGCAGGATGCTCTTGATCGCGGGTTCGTTGACTGGCTTGCCGGCGAACGCGCCGTTCAGGTCTACCAGGTGCAAGCGGCGGGCACCGGCGTCGACCCAGCGTCTGGCCATCGCGGCGGGGTCCTCGCCAAATGTGGTGGAGACCTTCATGTCGCCTTGTTCGAGGCGAACGCAGTGGCCGTCCTTGAGGTCTATGGCTGGAATCAGCTGCATGGCTGTGGTGAGAGTTGGGGTTGGGGAAAGAGGTGAGGTCGATCGCCTAAGGTTTCCAGCCCAGGAAGTTGCGGTACAGGCGCAAGCCTTGGTCCGCGCTTTTCTCGGGATGGAACTGGGTGGCAAAAATGTTATCCCGCGCCACCGCGCAGGTAAAGCGCTCACCGTACTCGGTCAAGCCTGCAGTGTGGCGTAGGTCCGACGGTGCGGCGTAGTAACTGTGCACAAAGTAGAAGTGACTGCCGTCGGGCACGCCGTCCCAGATCGGGTGCGGCCTGCCGTTTTGAGGCTGTGCGAACACCTGGTTCCAGCCCATCTGCGGCACCTTGTAGCGGCTGCCATCGGGTTGTAGTCGGCCACTGAGCTGGAATCGTCGAACCCGGCCAGGGATCAGGCCCAGGCCGGGCTGGTCCTGCTCCTCGCTGTGGTCGAGCAGCATCTGCATGCCCACGCAGATGCCCATCAAGGGCTTGCTGGCGGCGGCTTGCATCACCGCGTCCCTCAGACCCGAGTCGTGCAACTCGCGCATGCAGTCGCGCATCGCGCCCTGGCCTGGCAGGACGACACGCTCGGCCGCCAGCACGTCTTCGGGCCGACTCGTCACGAGCACTTGATGGCCCGATTCGGCAGCCACATGCAACACCGCCTGCGACACTGATCGCAGATTGCCCATGCCGTAATCGACGATGGCCACGGTCTTGGCCATGATCAACGCCGCCGGCGCGCGAAAGGCATGGAGGTCATCAGAGGCTGCCTTTGGTCGAGGGGATCACGCCGGCCGACCGGGGGTCTGGTGTCAGCGCCATGCGCAGCGCTCGGCCGAAGGCCTTGAAAACCGTCTCGGCTTGGTGGTGGGCGTTGTCGCCCTTCAGGTTGTCAATGTGCAGCGTGCACAGCGCGTGGTTGACGAAGCCTTGGAAGAACTCGTAGGTGAGTTGGGTGTCGAATTCGCCGACCATGCCGGCCTTGAAGTCTATGCTTTGGTGCAGCCCTGGTCGACCCGAGAAATCGACCACGACGCGTGAGAGCGCTTCGTCCAGTGGCACATAGCTGTGGCCGTAGCGGGTGATGCCGCGCTTGTCGCCCACGGCTTGGGCCACCGCCATGCCCAGCGTGATGCCGACGTCTTCGACGCTGTGGTGGCCGTCGATGTGCAGGTCGCCCTGGCATTCGATGTCGAGGTCGATCAAGCCGTGGCGCGCCACCTGGTCGAGCATGTGGTCGAAGAAGCCGATGCCGGTGGCGAATTTGCCCTCGCCACTGCCGTCGAGGTTCAGGCGAACCCGGATACGGGTCTCCTTGGTGTCACGGCTGACATCGGCGATTCGGTCTTGTCTGGGGTCGGCAGTGCGGTCCATGGCGGGTCTCGGGCAGTCGGGTTCAGAGGCTGGCGCGCAAGGCGGCCAGGGTCAAGAGGTTTTCGTCGGCTGTGCCCACGGTGATGCGCAGGCAGTTGGCCAGCAGCGGGTGCAGTGCCGAGACGTTCTTGACCAGCACGCCCCGGGCTTTCATGCCGGCAAAGGTGGCGGCCGCATCAGGCACCCGGACCAGCACCATATTGGCCTGGCTGGGGTAGGGCGCGACGCCCGGCAGATCGCTCAAGCTGGTGAACAGCCGCTCGCGCTCGCTGCGTATCAACGCCGCCTGGCGGGCGTATTCGTCGGCGTGTTCGAGTGCAAACAGCCCGGCTTCGGCATTGAGCACGCTGATGTTGAATGGCGGGCGCAGCTTGTCGACCTCGTTGATCAGCTCGCTGCGGCCCATCAGGTAGCCGATGCGAACGCCGGCCAGGCCGAACTTGCTCATGGTTCGCATCACCAAGACCTGTGGATGACGGCGCATCAGGTCCATGCTGTCGCGGTCGGCAAAAGGCTGGTAGGCCTCGTCCATCACCACCAGTCCTTGCTGTGCGGCCACGGCGTCGACCAGGCGTTCGATCACCGCCTCGTCCCACAGGTTGGCGGTCGGATTGTTGGGGCAGGCCAGGTACAGCAGCGCCGGTCGGTGCTCGGCGATCGCAGCCAGCATGGCGGCCTCGTCGAGTTCGAAATCGGCCGCGAGCGGCACACCGACGAAGCCCACGCCCTGCAAGGTCGCCGACAAACCGTACATCACGAAGCTGGGCAGGGGCGACATGAACACGGTGCCCGGCAGCGCACAGGCCAGACTGAGCAAACTGATCAATTCATCTGAGCCGTTGCCCAGCATCAGCGCGCAGCCCTCGGGCAGGCCGGCATGGGTCGCCAGCGCGGCCTTGAGGTCGTCGCTTCGCTCGGCCGGATAGCGGTTGATCGCCACCCGGCCCAGCCTCGCGCCGAGTTCTTGTTGTAGCGCCTCGGGTAGACGGTAAGGGTTCTCCATCGTGTCGACCTTGACCAGCCCCGCACTGGGCTGGACCGCGTAGCCGTGCAGTCCTTGGATGTCGGGGCGGATCACGCGTTGCATGCAGGCTTGGAGCGGGTTCATGGTGTCGCGTCTAGCCTTTCGGGCCCGACCAGGAAAGGGTTGAGGATTCGTACGCCGTCGATCTGCAGGTCGTGTGGCAGGTCTTCGCTCAGCAGCCACTCGCATCCCTGCTGCTGAGCCGCGGCCAGCACCAGCGCGTCCGGGTGGTCGAAGCCAAAGCGGCTTTCGATCGCCCAGGCGGTCTCCACCGTGGCGTGGTCTATCGGCCAGGGCTGCCAGCGCTGGTAGCGACGCACCTCGGCACGGGCGTCGCCGGCAGGCATCGCGGGCTGCAGTCCGCGCGTGGCATGGGTGTAGAACTCGCTGAGCACCTGGACGCTCAAGCGGCCGCAGCGGCGTGTCCATAGCGCGTCCAGCCAGTCGACCGCGCGCTGTTGCTTGGCAGCGTTGGCGCTGTCCTCGCTGTAGAGCAGCACGTTGCTGTCGACGAAGACCAGGCTCACCCCGGCCTCCGACTGCCGTCGCGCTTTGGGTAGGGCGCACCATCAGAGCGGTAGACTCGCTGGCGGTTTCGCCATTCGTTCATCGCTCGCTCGTAGGCATCGTCGTGCCGCATCTTCTCAGCCAGCATCTGCCCCACCAGACGGGACACGCTGGTGTTGCGCCGCGCAGCCTCCATGCGGGCCCATTCGGCGACGCTGTCTTCCATCGTGACGGTGACGTTCTTCATCCAGGACCTCAAGATCAGCAGCTAGTTTACAACACAAACTTCGTGTGCCACGAACTTAGTGTGCTTATGATCCGATGTCTTGCGATGTACAGCCGGCGCTGCTCTTTGATCACCGTCAGTTACGGTTCAATGGCAGCCGGGTCACTGAAACTATGGCCCCAGAACCTTGCCAGAACCCTTCAGATGCGCCTAACCCACTTGATGACTTGCGTTGCGCTGATCGCGGCAGCGTCCTTGATGGGCTGCGGTTCGCCGCCGCCGGCGACGCCTTTGCCCACTGTCGCTGCGGTAGACCTCGACCGTTACCTCGGGGTCTGGTACGAGATTGCCCTGGTACCGAACCGGTTTCAGGCCCAATGCGTCGCCGACACCCAGGCGCGTTACCGACTCGACGGAGCGGACATCGAGGTCTTCAACCGCTGCCGCCAGGCTGACGGATCGGTGAGCGATGCCACCGGCGTGGCCAAGGTCGTTCCCAACAGCGGCAACGCCAAACTGCGGGTGAGTTTTTTTCGACCCTTCTATGGCGACTACTGGGTGCTGGCCTTGCCGGCCAATTACCGCTGGGTGTTGGTGGGCGAGCCAACCCGGCGCTACGGTTGGCTGCTGTCGCGCACGCCGCAGATGGCGCCAGCGGATCAGGAGGCAGCGATGACCCAGGCCGAGTCGCTGGGTTACTCGCGCTCGGCGTTCAGGCTGACACCGCAGACCCAGCCCTTGCCGCCGTGAGCGCCGCCGGCGGCTTGAGCATCAACTGCGCGTGCCGGGCACCGGCGTGGGCACCGACTGATAGCTTGGCACGACCTGGGGCACCATCTGCGGCACGACTGGCTGCGTACTCACCGGCGCGCGCGTCACCCGGACCTTGCTCCCGTTGGAGACGATGATCACGGCATCGCCTGGTTGCAAGGTCTCGCCTCCCTTGGCTTGGACGATGGCGCGGCGCTCGCCATTGCGAAGCTGGATCAGAATTTCTTGCGATTCTTCGCGCGTCGTGTTGCGCTCGATCGCGTTGCCCGCAAGAGCGCCTGCCACCGCGCCCAGCACGCCGCCGACAGCCGAGTCGCGCCGACCGCCGATCGACGAGCCGGCGATCGCGCCGACCACACCGCCGGCCGTCGCACCCATGCCACTCTGGCTGCCATCGATGGTGACGGCGCGAACGGTCAGCACCGTGCCGTCCACGACCGTGGACATGCGCTGCGCATCGTGTCGGCTGATCACATCGGACCGGCTGGTCGCACAACCCGACAGTGTCAAGGCCAAGCCGGCGGCAATGGCCAGGGCGAAAGTGGAACGAAGCATGGCAATCCCTTCAGTGGTGTTGTGTAGTGAACGGAAAATCAATCCGAACCGTTGACCGCTGCGGTTCGAGTTCGGCCAGCGCGCGCGGGTTCCTCATGGGTGCGCCGGTCTTTTGTGAAGTTGGGTAAATCCTGGAGGATCAGCGCTTGAGCAGGACCTCAACCTCGGACAGCGGCGCTGCCTGGTGGCCCCAGGCAGCGCGCAGCCAGGTTGTCAACGCGGCCAGATCGGCGTTCGGGAGATCGAACGCCGGCATGCCGTAAGGCCGCGGATTGGCATCGGTGGCCGGAGGAAAACCGCCGGCAGTGATGGCTTGCAGCAGGTTGCGCGGGTTGGACATGGTCACCCCGCGGTTGCCCACCAGCGCCGGGTATTGGTCGGGTGCGCCCTGACCTTGGGCGCCATGGCAATCGGCACAGTGCCGGGTGTAGAGATCGCCGCCGCGCGCCATCGTGTCGGCTGTCGGAGCGGTCGCTGGTGCCTTCTTGAGATGATCCTCAGAGGCGATCGATCGCAGAAACTCGACCATCGCCTGCAGATCCGGGATCGTCAGATGCTGCGTGCTGCCCGCCACCACCTCGGCCATTGGGCCCATCGCTGCGGCGCGCTGCGACATGCCGGTTTTGAGCAGTTGTACCGTCTCGGCCGCGGATTCCCCGGTCACCCCGGCTTCAGCGGGGTCGGCCAGCGAGGGCGCGTACCAGTTCTGCGCTGGTAACTGGCTGCCTGCGCCGGTATCGGCCAATCCGGCGCTGGCGCCCAGCAAATTTCGGCTGGCATGGCAGGCGCTGCAGTGGCCCAAGCCGTTGACCAGGTAGGCGCCACGGTTCCAGGCCTTGCCGCGCTCGGCTTCGGGCTTGAACTCGCCCGGTCTGAAATACAGCGCGCGCCACAGCGCGAGTGCGGCCTGGCTGCTGTAAGGCCAGCGCAGCGCATGCTCGGTCTGGGCCTGGGTCACCGCAGGCAAGCTGCGCAGGAAGGCGAACAAGTCGTCGATGTCGGTACGGCTGACGATGCTGAAGTTGGGGTACGGAAAGGCCGGGTAGAGCAGGCGGCCGTCGCGTGACCTGCCATGGTGCATGGCGCGCCAAAATTCGGCCGCGCTCCAGCGACCCAGGCCGCTGGATGGGTCGGGTGTGAGGTTGCTCGAATAGACCGTGCCGAAGGGCGTG
>RGQD01000279.1 GCA_010030205.1 Betaproteobacteria bacterium | reverse complement strand
GGCTACAAGACGCTGGCCTTCGCGGTGTCGGCGGCAATTGTCGGGCTGGCCGGCGCGCTTTACGCCCACAAGCTGCGATTCATCTCGCCCGACCAGTTCGGCATCGCCCAGTCGGTGGACTTGCTGCTGCTGGTCGTGGTCGGTGGCCTGGGGTCGATCCACGGTGCATTTTTGGGGGCGATTTTTCTGATCACGATGCCGCAGCTGATCTCGCTGGGCAAGGACTGGCTGCCGCCGGCCATCGGCCAGGCCGCCGGCCTGCAGGCGGTGGTCTATGGCGTCGTGCTGATAGTTTTCGTGTTGTTCGAGCCGATGGGGCTGTACGGCCGCTGGCTCAAGCTGCGCACCTGGCTGCAGTTGTTCCCGTTCTACCGGCGTGGCCTGTTCAAGCGCCAGAAGTCGTATGCCAAATCCGAGCGTCTGAAATGAGCAGTCCATCGAATTTTGGCGGCAAGACCTTGCTATCGGCACGCGACCTGAGCGTGCGCTTCGGCGGCGTGCTGGCGGTCAACCGGGTCAGCTTCGACGTCAGGCAAGGCGAAGTCTTCACCCTGATTGGCCCCAACGGCGCAGGCAAGACGACGGTCTTCAACCTGATCTCGCGCATCTACACCGCCACCACCGGTACGCTGCATTTCGAGGGCCAACTGCTGTCGGACAAGCCGCCGCACGCCATCGCCGCGCTCGGCATCGCACGCACTTTCCAGAACATCGAGCTGTTCGAGAACGCCACCGTGTTGCAAAACCTGCTGATCGGCCACCACATCCACCGCGGCGCCGGCTTCTGGAGCAACCTGTTCTTCACCAAAGCCACCCGAAAGGCCGAGTTGGCCGCCCGGCTGGCGGCCGAAAAAGTGATTGAACTGCTCGGTTTGCAGCCGTTGCGTGACACTTTTGTCGCCGGACTGCCCTACGGCAAACGCAAGGTCGTAGAGCTGGCGCGCGCGCTGTGCACCCGTCCGAAGCTGCTGCTGCTCGACGAGCCCTCGTCTGGCTTGAACGTCGAGGAGACCGAGGACATGGCCTGGTGGATCCAGGACATCCAGCACGAGCTAGGCATCACGGTGCTGATGGTCGAGCACGACATGAGCCTGGTCTCTCGCGTCTCGGACCGTGTGCTGGCGATGAACCAAGGCGAGGTGTTGGCACTGGGCACGCCGGCCGAGGTGCAGGCCCATCCCGGCGTGATCGAGGCCTACCTGGGCTCGGTGGACGATGTGTCTTCGCTGCGCCGAAAGGTGGCCCTGGCATGACCGACGACATCCTGCTGTCGCTGGCCAACGTCGAGAGCTCATACGGCCCGATCAAAGCGATCCGCGGCGTCAGCCTGAAGGTGCGGCGCGGTGAGATGGCCACCGTGCTGGGCAGCAACGGCGCAGGCAAATCGACCATTCTCAAGACGATCTCGGGCGTGCTCGACCCGACCCGTGGCACGGTGATGTTCAAGGGCGATGACATCACCGCGCGCGACCCAGCCGACATCGTGCAGCGCGGCCTGGTCCATGTACCCGAGGGGCGCGAGGTCTTCCCGCTGTTGTCGGTCAGAGACAACCTGTTGATGGGTGCCTACACCCGGCACGACCGCGACGGCGTGGCACGCGACATCGAGCAGGTCTACGGCTATTTCCCGATCCTGCGAGAGCGGGCCGGCCAGGACGCCGGCCTCTTGTCGGGTGGTCAGCAACAGATGCTGGCGATCAGCCGCGCGCTGATGGCCGAGCCCGAGTTGATCCTGCTCGACGAGCCCAGCCTGGGGCTGAGCCCGAAGCTGACGAAAGAGATCTTTGAGATCATCGTTCGCATCAACCGCGAGCGCGGCACGACCATGCTGCTGGTCGAGCAGAACGCCAACATGGCGCTCAACGCCGCCGATTACGGTTATGTGCTCGAGAACGGCCGCATCGTGATGGAAGACCGCTGCGAGGTCTTGCGCGAGAAGGAAGACATCCGAGAGTTCTACCTCGGCGTGAAGGACAGCGGCGTTCGCGGTGAGCGGCGCTGGAAGAAGAAAAAGACCTGGCGTTGAGACCATGAATGAAGCTGCTGCGCGCCCCGATCTTGCGCCTGCGCTGCTCGCCGTACGGGTGTACGGCTGCGCTGCTCGGCACAACCTCGGCGCGCTCGCGACGCTTCCTTCACGATCTCAATCCATGACCCCGACATCGCGGTACCACGAATGAACTCTGCTGTATCCCCCATCGTCACCACCCGCCGCCCCGGCTGGGTACTCGAAACCCTGCCTTTCGACACCGTGCCCAAGATGTTCTGGCAGCGCGTCGACGAGATGGGCAGCGCGGTGATGATGCGCCAGAAGGACCTGGGGCTGTGGCGCGCCTACAGCTGGTCCGAAGTCGGGGTGATCGTCGGCGAGATCGGTGCCGGGCTGGTCAGCCTGGGATTCGAGCCCGGCGAGGTGGCGTCGGTGTTGGCCAACACCTGCCGCGAGTGGGTCTGGGCCGATCTGGCCGCGCTCAGCATGGGTGGGGTCTGCAACGGCATCTACCCGACCGACGCGGCGACCCAGGTCGAGTACCTGTGCACCGACTCGGCCAGCCGCTTCCTGTTTGTCGAGGACGACGAGCAACTCGACAAATACCTGGAGGTGCGCGAGCGCCTGCCGCTGGTCGAGCGCGTGATCGTCTTCGACATGGAAGGCCTGCACACGCTGGCCGACCCGATGGTGATCAGCCTGGACGCCTTGCGCGCGCTGGGCCGCGAGCATCTGCGCGCCCATCCGCAATTGCTTGCCGAGCGCCTGGCCAGCCGCAGCCCGGACGACCTCGCGATCCTGGTCTACACCTCGGGCACCACCGGCCGGCCCAAGGGCGCGATGATCAGCCATGCCAACATCTGCGCCGCGCTCGCCGCCACCGGCAACGCGCTGTTCGAAGGGTTGCCTATGGGCGGCGAGCGGGTGGCCTTCCTGCCGCTTTGCCATATCGCCGAACGCATGATCGGCGAGTACGTCTCGATCCTGCGCCGCTCGACGATCAACTTCGTCGAGAACCCAGAGACCGTGTTCGACAACCTGCGCGAGGTGCAGCCGGCGGTGTTCTTCGCCGTGCCGCGGGTCTGGGAAAAGGTGTTTTCGACTGTCGCGATAGCGATCAAGGAAGCCGGTGCCGTACAAAAGCTGGCTTATGCCTGGGCCTTGAGCGAAGGCATGCAGCGCGTCGCAGCGCTCGAGGCTGGCACCCAGCCCGGCATGCTGCTGCAACTGCGTTATTGGCTGGCGCGAACCCTGGTGTTGAACAATGTGCGCAGAATGGTCGGGCTGAACAGGGTGCAGCTTGCGCTGACCGGCGCGGCGCCAATCTCGCCCGAATTGATTCGCTGGTACCTGGCTTTGGGCATCCCATTGCGGGAGGGCTGGGGCATGACCGAGAGCACCGGCGGCGGCACCGTGATGCCACGCGGCGAGTCGCGCCCCGGCAGCATAGGCTTGCCAGGACCCGGCGTCGAACTGCGCATCTCCGATCAAGGCGAGATCTTGATGCGGGGCGCGTTGGTGTTCAAAGGCTACCTGAACCAGCCCGACAAGACAGCCGAGACAGTTGACGCCGAGGGCTGGCTATACACCGGCGATGTCGGGCGGGTCGACGCCGACGGCTATTTCTACATCACCGACCGGATGAAGGACATCATCATCACCGCCGGCGGCAAGAACGTCACGCCCAGCGAATGGGAAAACCAGCTCAAGTTCAGCCCTTACGTCACCGACGCGGTGGTGATCGGCGACAAGCGCGCTTACCTCAGCTGCCTGGTGATGATCGACGAGGACAATGTCTCGCAGTGGGCGCAAGACCGCGACGTGCAGTTCAGCGACTTCAAGAGTCTGTGCCGCGCAGCCGAAGTGATCTCACTGATCGGTGAGGAGATCGAGAAGGTCAACAAGCAATTTGCGCGTGTCGAGCAGATCAAGCAGTTCCGCCTGATTGAGCAGCGCCTGACCGCTGAAGACGAAGAGCTGACGCCGACGATGAAGCTCAAGCGAACGCTGATCAACCGCAAGTACGCGTCGCTGATCGAGGGCATGTACCCCACTGCGGCCTGACCGCCAAGCGATTCACTCGGCGCTGATCTTGCGGTCGCGGATCACCTTGCCCCAGGTGGTGGTCTCCGCCGCGATCAGCCGTGCCAGTTCATCCCGGCTGCCGGGTTGGGGCGTCAGGCCGTGCTTTTGCAGTTCGGCCTTGATCTCGGGCGCGTTCAGCGCCTTGACCAGTTCCTGGTTCCAGCGCTCGAGCACCGGCAGCGGCGTCTTGCCCGGCGCCACAAACGCATACCAGTTGGTCGCGCTGAAACCCGGATAGCCTGACTCGGCAATCGTCGGCACATTGGGCAAGAAGGCAGGTCGGGTCAGCCCGGTGCTGGCCAACGCGATCAGCTTGCCCGATTCGATGTGTGCCTGCGAGGTCGACAGCGTCGAGTAATAAGCCGCGACCCGGCCCGCGATCATGTCATGCAGTGCCGGCGCGCCGCCCTTGTACGGAATGTGCACGGTGTCTATGCCAGCGACCAGGTTGAACAACTCGCCCGCCAAGTGCGAGGCAGAACCGGCGCCGGTCGAGGCGAAATCTAGGCTGCCGGGTTTCTTCTTGGCCAGCGCGACGAACTCGGCCAGCGTTTTCACGCCCACACCCTGGTGCACCACCAGCACGTTGGGAAAGCTCATGCCCAGCGTCAGCGGCGCCAGGTCACGCTGCGGGTCGTAGCCCAGCTTCATCAAGTGCGGCGCGATCGCCAGCGGGCCGATCGAGCCGAGCAAGATGACGCTGCCGTCGGGCACAGCGTTGGCGACGAATTGGTGCGCGATGTTGCCACCTGCGCCGGCGCGGTTGTCGACCGCGACGGTCTGCCCCAGGCTCTCGCCGACTTTCTTGGCGACCAGGCGCGCAGCGGTGTCGGCAGCGCCACCGGCGGCAAATCCGACCACCAAGGTCAGCGTCTTGCGCGGGATGTCCTGGGCCTGGACCGCGAACGCGGCGACCAGGCTGGCGGCCAGCAACAGATATTTTTTCATCGCAGGGCTTTCAGTCTTGTGCCAGCTTGAGATGGCTGGGGCGACGCTTTTCGATCGCCCACTTCAGCAGCGCGGCGGCGCGGTACAGGCCGTGGGCGAACTTGCCGTAGGGCAGGGTGGCGAACAAGGCCATCACCACGCCGAGGTGTATGCACAGCAGGCTGGGCAGCGCCGGTGTGCCTCGTACGGCGACCAGCGCCAAGCCGGTGGCGGCGGTAAAGAACAACAGGGCGATGAAGCCGCGGTCCATCGTGCGCTGCGCCGGGTCACCGGCCAGCGGGTCACGCCGCAGGTTCAGCCAACCCAAGCCTGCGCAGCCCAGCATCAGGCTCACCCCCCCCGGCACACCGAGCAGCTTGGGCAGGCTGCTCCAGCCGTAGGGCGCTGGCCAGCCCAGCAGGTAGTGGTAAGCCGTTGCGCTGACGGTGGCTGCAAAACAGGCGATGAAACCGTAGAAGGTCAGGTGGTGGAAGCGCCGGCGCCAGAGCGTGAATTCGTCGTCGTCGTTGTTGCAGCCCTCGCCATGGCCGCCACCCAGGTATTTCAGCCCCAGCGTGTCACGGCTGGCCTCTGCCCAAGCTGCGCTTGACGCCGGTCCAGGCGGGGCTTCGCGCCAGAAACTGCGCAAGCCCAGTCCCAGCGCCAGCATCGCAAAGCCGAAGACTGGCGCGAACAACGAGACCATCAGCCCGTGCGGGAAGATTGCATAGAAATCCTTGACCGGCTCGGCGGGCCACAGCGTGCCCTGGCGCGCCAGCGCGAGCAGCATGAACAAGGCCAGACCTGCGGCCAGCGCCAGCGCCAGCGTCAGGCCGGCTCGTTGGTAGAGCGCGCCGAGCGCGGCCGGCCAGGCATGCTGCACATAGGTCTGGCCGCGAACCCGGGCCAATGCCCGCGGCAGGTTGACGCCGAACTCGTGGGGCGGCGCGTACTGGCAGGCGTGCAGGCAGGCGCTGCAGTTATGACACAGGTTGGCCAGGTAATGCGAGTCGGCCGGGTTGAAGGTCAGCCTGCGCGTCATCGCCGGGAACACCGCGCAGTAGCCTTCGCAGTAACGGCAGGCGTTGCAGATCTGCAGCAGTCGCGCGACCTCGGCTTCATCTGCACTGGGCGCGTGAATCGGGATCACGCGCTGCGGGGCGGCGGGTTGACCGTCGGCCAGCGCTGCGGCCTCGCGGGTCAAGGATTCAAGCGGTGTCAAGCGCGGCTCCTGCGGTCGAGGCGGTCGAGTGGGGGGTTGG
>RGQD01000278.1 GCA_010030205.1 Betaproteobacteria bacterium | reverse complement strand
GTCGGCGATCGGCTTGCCGAAGGCCTTGCGCTCGCGCACATAGTCCAGCGTCGCCTCGTAAGCGCCTTCCATGCAGGCCAGCGCGGTCACGCCGATGATCAGCCGCTCGTACGGCAGGTCGCCCATCAGCTGGTAAAAACCCTGGCCGACCTGGCCGCCCAACAGGTTGGCTGCCGGCACGGTGACGTTGTCGAAGAACAGCTCGGAGGTGTCCTGCGACTTCATGCCCATCTTGTCGAGCACGCGGCCGACCCTGAAACCCTCGCAGTTCTCGGTCTCGACGATCAGGATCGAGGTGCCGCGAGCGCCCTGGGTCGGGTCGGTCTTGCACACCACCAGCACCACGCCGGCCAGCAAACCGTTGGTGATGAAGGTCTTGCTGCCGTTGATGACGAAGTGATCGCCCTGCTTCTCGGCCCGGGTGCGGATGCCCTGCAGGTCGCTGCCGGTGCCGGGCTCTGTCATCGCGATCGCGCCGACGATCTCGCCGCGCGCCATGCGCGGCAGGTAGCGCTGTCGCTGCTCTTCGGTGCCATGGTTCAGAAAGTAATGCGCCACGATGGTGTGCACCGAATTGCCCCAACCGCTCAAACCGCGGCGCGAGCATTCTTCGTAGATCACCGCCTCGTGGCGGAAATCGCCGCCGCCACCGCCCCAGGTCTCTGGGATGTCGGTGCACAGCAGGCCGAGCTCGCCGGCCTTGCGCCACAAGTCCTTGCCGACATTGCCTAGCTTTCGGGCTGCCTCATCGCCGGGCTGCAGCTCCTGCTCGACAAATCGCGAGCAGGTGTCGCGCCAGCGGTCCAGGTCTTCGTCGGCCCAGCTGCGGGTGAAAGTCAATGCCATGGTGCTCTCCTTGAAATCTCAAAACCAGCGGCCGCCGCATGGCAGCGAGCTGCTATTGCCCTGCCACCGCTATTGCCCTGCCACCGCTGCGTTGACAGCACGCAAGTCGACCACGCGCCGCAGGAAGGCGTCGGCACCGCCACCCTGAGCCTCGATCAGCGTCAGGCGCTTGAACAAGTGGCCGACGACCAGCTCGTCGGTCATGCCCATGCCGCCGTGCAACTGCACCGCGCCCTGGCCGACCGATCGGCAAGCCCGCGCCACCGCCACCTGGGCCGAGGCCACCGCCTGCTGGCGCTGCGCGGCGGGGCCGTCGATCTGCGCCAGCGTTGCGCCGACCAGCGCATTGGCTTGCAGCAGCGCCATGTGCATGTCGGCGAGTCGGTGCTGTATGACCTGGAAGCTCGCGATCGCCACCTTGAACTGGTGGCGTTGGCGCACATAGTCCAGCGTGTCGCGCAGCAAGCGCTGCATCACGCCGATGCTTTCGGCGCCAGCGGCCAGCAGCGCTTCGTCGCTGACCTTGGCGATCAGCGGCAGCATGTCGGTCCCGGGCTCGCCCAGCAAAGCCTCGACCGGGGTGGACTCGAAACCCAGCTCGGCCGCCCAACCGCCGTCGGCCAGCCGCAGGTCGCGCCTGGTGATGCCTGGCGCGTCGGGCTTGACCAGCGCAAGCCGCAGCACGCCGGCGCCGTCGCGCGCACTCACCAGCCAGTGCGTCGCATAAGGCGCTGCGCGCACCATCGCCTTGCGCCCGCTCAGCACGGTGGCACCGGCCTGGCTGCGAAGCGTGCTGCGCACCTGCGCCAGATCGTGCCGCGCCTCGGGCTCGATCGTCGCGAGCACCGGTAGCACCGCGCCGTCGATCACGCCGGCCAGCAACTGGCGTGGCAGCTCGCCGGGCAGTCGCTGCAGCAGCCCCGCGCCCAGCACCAGGCAGGCCAAGTAGGGTTCGGGCAGCAAGGCCTCGCCCAGCGATTGCATGATCAGCATGTGATCGGCCAGCCCACCGCCCAGCCCGCCAACGGCCTCAGGCAGCGCAGCGCCCAGCAGCCCAAGCTCGCTGGCCAGGCCATGCCACAGCGGCGCGATCGCTTCGGGTGTGCGCAACAGCGCTTCACGCCGGTCGAAAGGGGCGGTCGTTCCCAGCCAGCGTGCCAGGCTGTCGCGCAGCAGCGACTGGGTGTCGCTGAGTTCGAACATCGTGTTCATCGTCGTCCTCAGTTCGCCAGCAAGTGCTGGGCGATGATGTTGCGTTGCACCTCGTTGGTGCCGGCGTAGATCGACGCGGCGCGGTCGTTGAGGTAAGCGCCCATCGCGAACACCGCGTCCTCGGGCAACGCGAGCGCGGTGTCGTCGCCAGCGCAGTCGGCAGGCGCGAGCCGGGCCGCGACATAAGGCCCGGCGATCAGCACCCCGATCTCGGTCAGCAGCTGTTTGAGCTCGCTGCCCAGCAGCTTGCCGATTGATGGCGCAATCGGCTGTTCGTCGCCGCGGATGCGACCGGCCAGCACCTGCTGTTCCAGCGCCTGCAGCGCGTCGATGCGGCATTGCGCATCGGCCAGCCGGCGCAGCAAATCGCCGCGCTCGGCGTCGTCTTTGGGGCGGCCGGCAAAGGCCTGTTCCAAGGCCTGGTGCAAGCGCGCCAGCCGGGCCCGCAACATCGGCGAATAGCTGCCGCCCCGCTCGTGCACCAGCAGGTATTTGGCGATGGTCCAACCGCGGTTCTCCTCGCCCAGCAGCGCCGATGCCGGCACGTGCACATCGTCGAAAAACACCTGGTTGAGCTCGTGGTCGCCCGAGATGCTGATGATCGGCCGGATCGTGATGCCCGGCAGCTTGATGTCGAACAGCAAGAAGCTGATGCCTTGCTGAGGCTTGCCCGAACTGTCGGTGCGCACCAGGCAGAACATCTTGTTTGCTCACTGCGCGTGCGTGGTCCAGATCTTGGTGCCGTTGATCACATATTCGTCGCCATGAGGCCCTGCTTGGCGCACTGCGCGGCATTGCAGCGAGGCCAGGTCAGACCCCGACCCCGGCTCGCTATAGCCCTGGGCCCAGTAGTCCGCACCCGAGCGTATGCCTGGCAGCCAGCGCTCTTTTTGCTCGGGCGTGCCGAAGGCCATCACCACCGGCGCAACCATTCGCGTGCCCTGCCCCGCCAGCGCCGGCGCGTTGGCCGCTGCCAGCTCGCTGGCAAAGATGTCGTGTTGGCGCACGCTCCAGCCGCAGCCGCCCCACTCCACCGGCCAATTCGGCACGCTCCAGCCGCGCTCGGCCAGGATGCGGAACCAGGGATGGCCGTCGGGGTAAGCGGCGAACACCCCCGAGGCGCGGCGCCCGACCAGTCGCAGCTCGGGCGTGAGTTTGGCCGCTAAAAACTGCCTCACCTCTTCGCGGAAGGCGGTGTCCGCCGGATCGGGCTCATGCATGGCAAGTTCTCCTGGAATGCGTTGGCAGCAGTGTTTCAGATCGCCCACGGCACATGAATCGTCGAAAGCGACGATGTGGCCTTCGGCCCGGGCTCGGCTCCAATCCGAGCGGCATGTCTTCGCCGTGCCAGACGATATTGGCAGGCTCTACGTCGTGCCCCAGCCGGGCAGCGCGCTCGCCGCCAACGAGATTCGTGATTGGTGCGCCGCGCAGCTGGTCGACGACAAACTGCCGCGCCAGATCGTGCTGCGCGAGGCCACTGCCGCTGGCTCCGGTTTCAAACCCGCCGGCTGAACTCGGCCAGGTCGAAACCCACGGTGACGCCACCGTCTGGCCATGCCACCACCGGGCGCTTGATCACGCTGGGCTGCGCCCGCATCAGTGCGCTGGCACTGGCAGCGTCCACCACGGCATGGCGGCTGGCCTCGTCGAGCTTGCGCCAGGTCGTGCCCTGGCGGTTGATCAAGCGATCCCAGCCGACCGCAGCGATCCAGCCCGCCAGCGCCGACTCGGGGACGCCGGCTTTCTTGAAGTCGTGAAACACCGCAGCTGCGCCTTGCTCGGCCAGCCAGGTGCGGGCGCGCTTGACGGTGTCGCAGTTGGGGATGCCGTACAGGGTCAGGGCTTGGGTCATGGTGCCAGGAAGGTCAGCGTGTTTCGGCGCATCGGCCGTCATCGCCGCAAATGCGCCGAGCGGGTGTCACAAGCTGGGTCGGTCATCACCGCGCCACCGTCTCGCACCAGGCCATCGGCGCTGAGGGTGACGCGAAACCACAGGCAATCGTGGGTCTCGTAGCGCCAAGACCAGGTCTCGCGGTTCTGCCATTCGCCCTGTCGTGCAGCCGGCCGGCCCAGCAAGCGCAACAAGGCGTCGCGCGGCATCTTGTCAACAACGCGGGCAAAGTGCGCAGCGTCTAGCACCTGCTCTATCCCCAGCACCAAGCCATTGGCGTCCAGGTCGACCATCCAGGTCACGCGACCCGCCGGTCCGCGCGCGAACTCCAGCCGCTGCGCGCCGTCATCGAGCGCATAGCGGCCGGTGGGCTGGCCCATCGCCGCCAACACCTCGGCCTGGCTTTGGCCGGGGCGAACCCGCTGCGGCTGCAGCGTGCTGCAACCCATGGCCAGCAAGGCGCACAGCAGCGCGGCAGCTAAAGGCCAGCGGTCCAGGCGCAGCGCTTGGGGCGATGGCATCGCGTTCTCTCGCGCAGGCCTCAAGCCGGCAGCATGGCCATCGAGCGCACCTCGCCGAACTCACGCCTGAGCTTGACCCAGGTCTCGCCGCCGTCCAGGCTGCGAAAGATTTGCCCCAGGTTCGTCACCGTGAAGACGATGTTCGGGTCGGCGCTGTGCGAGGCCACGCACCAAGGGGTGCTGTTGATGTCGCCCGGCAGGCCCACGTCCTGCCAGCTGTCGCCGTGGTCACGTGAGCGCAGCAGCCGGCCGGTCGATCCGGGTGGCCCGTTGCCGTTGGTCAGGAACAGGACATGGTCGCCGTCGGCCCGGGCCTTGATCGTGCGGGTGTACTGCCAGTCCGAGTCCAGCGGCTGCAGCGCCCAGGTCTCACCCGCGTCCGCGCTGCGGTGCAGGCCTTTGTTGGTGGTTGCAAACACCGTTGTCTTGCCGCCCTGGCCGACCACCGCCACGCCGTGGACATCGCCAGACACCAGGCCTTGGTCGAGGCGGGCCCAGGTCTTGCCGCCGTCGCGGCTGCGGTGCACCGCGTCGATCTCCACCCCGGCCCACAGCGTGTCCTTGACCGCCGGGTCGAACAGCACCTGCGTGACACGCGGCACGCCGACAAAGATGCACTCGTCGGCCAGCTTCACGTTCAAATCCCGCCAGGTGGCCCCGGCGTCGTCCGATCGGTACAGCGCAGCCGGATGGGTACCGGCGACGATCACGTCCGGGTTGTGGGGGTCCTGGGCCAGCGCCCAGGTGCAGTCTTTGTCGAAGGGCCCGGGCAGATGCGTCCACAGCCGAGCGGCTTCCGACCACCGGTAGACGCCCGAGTCGGTGCCGGCCAGCACCTCGCCGGGTCGGCCCGGATGCGCTGACAAGGCCCACACCCGCGACTCCAGGTACAGGCCTGATTCGCTGTAAGGCCGGTCCCAGGTCTCACCGAGGTCGCGGCTGAACCAGACCGAAGTGCCGGCGGTGCCGACGCAGAGCGTGAAAGCAGTCATGTGATCCTCTTGATCAAGCGCGGCGCTGCGGCCACTCAGATGCTCAGATCGAGCAGGTTGTAATCCTTGATGTCGGCCTTGGACGCGTCATTCCAGAGATAGGTTTCGCCGGCAGCGGCATGCGGCTGGTACACGAAAGGCGCCTCATCGGGAAAGCGCTGGCGCCGCGCATCAATGCCCCAGCCGATCAAGTGGGCGCGCTTGTGGATTCGCTGCTCATCGTAGACGCCGGCAGCAGCGTGGACAGTGCCCTGGGTCTCAACCCCCAGCACCGAGCGCCGACGGTGAAAGCCGAAGTTCAGCGTCACGCGCCAGTCGCGGCTGGTGTTGGCGAAAGACCCATGCACCGCCTGCCGGTTGGTGATCGCCACGTCGCCCGGCTTGCAGACGATGGGCACCGCGTCAGGCAATCGCTCTGAGCCCGCTGCAGCCGCCATCGCCTTGATGTCGGCTTTGCCGCGCTTGTGCGAACCCGGTACCACCCACACCCCGTTGGCCGGCGTGCAACCGTAGAGCTGGGCCATGAAATTGAAGCCGTGCGTGCCCTCGTCCCAGTCGGCGCTGTTCCAGTGGGTGATGCCGTCCTGATGCCAGGCGACCGAGGCGCCGAGGCCGGGCTCTTTGATGAAAAAAGCCTCGTTGAACGGGACGAAATCGTCGCCGTTGACGGCCGCGGCCATCGCCAGCAAATGCGGGTGGCCGTAGACGCGCAGCGCCGCAGGCGAGAACTGCAGTGAGCCCAGGATCAGGTAGATGATCTCCTTGGGCGCACCGGCGGCGGCTTGGGGCTCGAACATCTTCAGCGGATGGCGGCCATTGGCGAG
>RGQD01000277.1 GCA_010030205.1 Betaproteobacteria bacterium | reverse complement strand
CGGTGCGGCCGCAGGCTGAGAAGTCGGTAGCGCCGCCGGCCGGCCGATCGCCGCGCAAACGCCCGCCAGCGCCAGCGGCGCTGATCGAAGAGGCTTTGTTGCCAGCGCCCGCAGTCGCTGCACCCACTGGTCCGGCGCACAGCGCGATCGTGCTGATCGATGGCGACCAGCGCTGCGTGGCCTGGCAACCCGGCCATGCCTGCCCGCCGGCGCTGCAACAGGCCGCCGCACTGCGTCTGGACGCGCAATCCCATTTCGCACCTGACGACGATGCGGCGCTGCCGCTGCTGCTGCGCCTGGCCGCCGACCTCGACCACCTGCTGCAGGTTGACGAAGCGGTGTGGCCGCAGTTGGCGGCCGACCGCGATGCGCGCCACCGCCTGGCCGCGCTCGAAGCCGCTTACCCTGAAGGCCCGTCCAGTGCCGGCCTGCGCGCGCTGCTGCGCTCGCCGCTGCCGGTGTACCAGTCCGAGGGCGCGCTGTTCGCGGTCGTCGCGGGCCGGGCGCTGATCGCCGATGAACGCGGTCTGGGCAAGAGCGTCCAGGCCATCGCCGCTGCTGCGCTGTGGCGGCGCCACTTCGGTGTGCGGCGCATCCTGGTGCTGTGCGCAGCGGCCCAGCGGGCGGTTTGGCAGCGGGCCTGGCGGCGCTTTGCCGGTGACACCGAGCCGCAGTTGGTGGACGGCGGCCTGCACCAGCGCCAATCGCTGTGGTCGAGCCCTGCCGCAGTGCGTATCCTGGCGCCCGAAGCGCTGGCCAGCGACGCAGCGCATCTGGCGCAATGGGCACCCGACCTGATCATCGTCGACGAGCCGCAGCAGCTGGCGCTGCGCCAAGCTGATTGGGCGTCGCTGCAGTCGCCCCAGGCCTTGGTGCTGTGCGGCGCGCCCTTGGCCGACCAGCCTGAGTTGATGGACAGCATCGTCGGCTGGCTCGACACCCAGCGCCAGGGCCCGCTGGCCGCGCTGCACGAACTGCAGGCCGCCAGCGAGCAAGGTCGCGCACTCGACGAGCCGGACATCGAACGACTGACCGCTGGCTTGTCGCGGCTGATGTTGCAGCGCCAGCGCGCCGATCTGCACGACCAGTTGCCGCCGCTGGTGCACAGCGAGCGCCTGCTGGCGCTGGCGCCTGGCCAGCGCGAGGCGCACGACCTGCAGCTGACCCAGGTTCGGCGATGGCTCGCCGGCTGGCAGCAAAGCGGCTACCTCAGCGACACCGACCAGTGGCGGCTGGCGCTGGCCTTGCGCGGTCTGCGCTTCGCCTGCCACCGAGCCGACCCGGCCGACCCCGCCAGTGCGCTGGCCGAGTCCAGCGTCCAGGCGCTGGCCGGCCAACTCGCCGATTGGGCGGGTACCGGCGCGCTGCAGGTGGCGGTGCTGTGCGAAACGCCGGCTGACCGCGAGCAACTGCGCGAGCGGCTGGATCTGCAACCGTGGCTTGCGTTGCTGTTGCCAACCGACCCGATGCCCGCCACGCTGGACGCCGTGGTGCAGCTGGGCGTGCCCTGGCGCACACGCCGCAGCCCGGCTGGCGCGCGAGGCCAGACGCTGCCCGGCCAGACGCTGCCCGGCCAGCAGTGGCTGTACCTGGTGGCGCAGGACAGCCTGGACGGCGGGCTGTTCGACACGCTGGACGCGCGGCTCGACCTGCCCCGGAGCTTGGTCGACGGTGGGCGCGGCTTCCTGCAAGGCGAGCGGCTGAGCGATTGGCTGCAGGCTGTGCAGGCGGCAGTGCAGGCCATCGCGGTGCCGACGCAGCAGGCTTGAGGACCCCGCCCGGCGCTTGCCATGGCAGGCGCCGATTGACAGCCTGACCGACTCGGCGATGATGCGCAGCATGTTCACCGACCTCTTGCGCGCATTGCTGCGTGGCCTGCGCAACGCGGCCACTGTGCTGCTGGCCTTGTTGATCCTGTTCGAAGAGTGGGGCTGGGAGCCACTGCAGCGCCTGCTCGCGCGCATCGCCCGCTTGCCGCTGTTGCGCCGGGTCGAGGCGGCGATCGGTCGCCTGCCACCGCGTGCGGCGCTGGCGGTGTTGCTGCTGCCCACGCTGGCGCTGCTGCCGGTCAAGCTGCTGGCGCTGGGTTTGATCGCCCATGGCAAGCGCATGCTCGGTCTGGCGGTGATCGTCGCGGCCAAGCTGGTGGGCACCGCGGTGGTGGCCAGATTGTTCACACTGACCCAGCCGGCGCTGCTGCGCATGCCCTGGTTTGCCTCGATCTACCAGCGCTGGACGAGCTGGAAAGAGCGCTTGCTGCAGCGGGTTCGCGCCTCCTGGGCCTGGCGCAGCGGCCGGGCGGTCAAGCGTCTGGTGCGGTTGCGCTGGGCGCGTTGGCAGCGCGGCTGAGCGCACGGCGCCAAAGTCAGGCGCTCACCAGAACTGCCACTGCCTGGTCTGCACCACCCACAGCCCGAGTGCGGCGTTGGTCACGCTGTGGGCGATCACAGCAGGCCATAGCTTGCCGCTGCTGCGGTACAGCAGCGCATAGGCCAGCCCGGCGACGATCGCTGCCAGCCACAGCGGATGGGCCAGCATGAAGACAAAGGTCGACAGCCCCAAGGCCTTGGGGCCGACGCGGCGCGGATCGATGCCTTCGAAGCGCGGCGCCTGCAGCCACCGCATCAGAAAGGAGCGCCAGAACAGCTCTTCCATCACCGGCACGAGCAGCGCCGCACCCAGCCAGCGCATCGCGATCAGCGGCCATTCGAGCCGGCCTTGCGCGTCCACAGGCACGAAAGCCGCTGCGGGTTCACCCAGCTGCATCCACGGCGAGTCGAGCTGGATCCACAGCCCGAACACCGCCAGACCGACCGCGACGGCCAGCGCCGATTCCCGGGCTGTCGGCAGGTTCTGGCGCGCCAGCTCACCGTAGTCGCGCCACCAGGCCAGCAGCAGGCCGCCGACGAGCAGCAGGTTCAAACCATAGAGCCAGCGCGTGTCGAAGCCCCAGCGGGCATCACCCGGGGCGATGCTGCGCAAGGCCAGCAAGGCCATGAACAACGCAAAAGGGAGGCAACGCAACAGCGCCGCGCGTGACAGGTTCATGGGGTAGGCCGCGATGGGTTCAAGTCTGGCTCGCCGGTGCATGCCGCCACTGTAGGGGCCGCGCGGTGGCGGCGCGCCCGCGCAGACCGCTGCGGCATCGGCGCCACGTGGCTTAGCGCACGGCGCAGCGGGTTTGAGTTCAACGCGCCAGCAAGGCCTGAACCTCGGCTTGCAAGCGCTTGGCCGTAAGATCGGCCGTGAGCTCGGCTGTGAGCTCGGCCGTGAGCTCGGCCGGTAACAGCGCCGGCCCAGCGACCAGTTCGACCTGGCTGAACAGGCTGCGCTGCCGCGCCGCGCCAGCCCCGATTCGCAAGAGGGTCGGGCCCTGCGATTGGCGCAGCGCCACCGGCACCACCAGCGCCAAGCGCCGGGCCGGGATCTTCATCACAGCGGCAAAGATCGGCTGCTGCGCGCCGCCGCCATCGAGAAAGACGCACAGCAGTCCGCCATCGGCCAGCAGCTGGTCGGCGCCGTCTAGGGTTGCGGCATAAGCCGCCGGGTCCTCGGCATGCGGTGCGGGGATCGCGTTGGCCAGCCTGAACAGCCAGCCCAGCAGCGGCAGCGCGAAGAACCGGGGATCGATCAGCAAGCGCATCGGCCGGGGGCTTGCCGCCATCAGCAGCAGCGCGTCGACCGCGCTGACAGGGTTGCAGACGATGATCGCGGCGCCTGCGGCCGGGATGTTGTCTCCGCCCTCGACCTTGAATCGATAAATCAACCGCGACAGCAGGAAAGCCACGAAGCGCAGCAGGTACTCAGGCACCAGCAGGAAGATGTAGACGCCGACCACCGCGTTGAGCAGCGCGGTGGCCAGAAAAATCTCAGGCACCGAGAAGCCCGCGCCCAGCATCGCGCCAGCGCCGACCGAGCTGACGATCATGAACAGCGCGTTGAGGATGTTGTTGGCCGCGATGATGCGTGCCCGGTGGCTGGGCTGGCTGCGCAGTTGGATCAGCGCGTACATCGGCACCGAGTACAGGCCGGCGCTCAGCGCCAGCAGCCCCAGGTCGGCCATCACGCGCCAGTGGGCCGGCGCTGTGATGAACTGCGCCACTGTCTGCAACGCGACCGCAGGCAGGCCGCAGGACGCGAAGTACAAGTCGATCCCGAACAGGCTCATCCCGATGGCGCCGGCCGGTACCAGGCCAATCTCGACATGGCGCCGCGACAACATCTCGCAGGCCAGCGAGCCGATGCCGATGCCGACCGAGAACACGACCAGCAGCAGCGAGGCCACTTGCTCGTCGCCGTGCAGCACCTCCTTGGCGAAGACCGGAAAGTTGGCCAGGAAGACCGCGCCGAAGAACCACATCCAGCTGATGCCCAGCAGCGAGCGGAACACGACGATGTCCTCGCGCGCCAGCCGCAGGTTGCGCCAGGTCTCGGTCAAAGGGTTCCAGTTGATCGCCAGCGCCGGGTCGGTGGCCGGCGACAGCGGCACGCGCTGCGCCGCCAGGCGCCCGAGCAGCGCGGTGCCGACACAGGCGATCGCGACCCAGGCCGGCCCCACGCTCGGCAGCGCGATCAGCAGCCCGCCGGCCAGGTTGCCGAGCAGGATCGCGACGAAGGTGCCCATCTCGACCATGCCGTTGCCGCCGGTGATCTCGCGCTCGGACAGATGCTGCGGCAGGTAGGCAAACTTGACCGGCCCGAACAGCGTCGAGTGCAGCCCCATCATGAACACGCAGCCCAGCAGCAACGAGACGTTCAGGCTCATGAAGCCCAGCGCGGCGGCGGCCATGATCGCGATCTCGAGGTTCTTGACGAAGCGGATGAGGCCGGTCTTCTCGAGCTTGTCGGCGAGCTGGCCGCTGGTGGCCGAGAACAGCACGAAGGGCAGGATGAACAGCGCGCCGATCAC
Organism: Betaproteobacteria bacterium; assembly: GCA_010030205.1. GTDB lineage: Bacteria > Pseudomonadota > Gammaproteobacteria > Burkholderiales > Burkholderiaceae_C > Pseudaquabacterium. The sequence goes on along the minus strand of RGQD01000277.1, from coordinate 1,455 downwards.
CAGCCCGGCCATCGCCGGTGGCAGCCAAGCCACTTGCAGCTGGTAGGTCAGCATCACGGTGAACGCGAACTTGAACAAGTTGTCGTTGCCAGCGCCCAGGAACTGGGTCCAGAAGAAGGGCGCAAAGCGGCGCTGGCGCAGCAAGGCGAACTGGTTGGGTTGATCGGTGGTGGAGTTCAAGCGCTGTCCCGGACGGCTGGAAGTGGCCACTGTAGTGCGGGCATGGCGGCAGTGCCCCACGCGCCTGTGGGGCCTTCGCTACACTCGATCACCATGACGACACCGCTGCTGTTCACCCCCCTGTCCATCCGCGACCTGCACCTGAAGAACCGGGTGGTGGTCGCACCTATGCACCAGTACTCGGCCCTCAAGGGTTTTCCCACCGACTGGCACCTGATGAACGCCGGCCGTTACGCTGCGGGCGGCGCGGGGTTGTTCTTCGTCGAGTCGACCAAGGTCGAGCGCCGCGGCTGTGGCACGGTCGGCGACCTGGGGCTGTGGGACGACGCCTTCATCGCGCCGCTGCGGCGCATCGTCGAGCTCACCAAGTCCTGTGGCGCAGCGGTGGGTATTCAGCTCGGCCATTCAGGGCGCAAGGCCCGCACCGCCCGGCCCTGGGAGGGTGGCAAGCCGCTGTCGCGCAGCCCCGAGATCGAGGACTGGGATGAGTGGGAACTGGTCGCGCCCAGCGCGATTGCCGCCGACGCCAAAGCCCCGGTGCCGCGCGCGCTCGACAAGCTCGAGATCCGCCAACTCGTCGAGCGCTGGGGTCAGGCCACCGCGCGGGCGGATGCGGCGGGTTTCGACGTCGTCGAGCTGCACGGCGCGCACGGCTTTCTGATCCACGAGTTCCTCAGCCCGGTTGCCAACCAGCGCACTGACGAATACGGCGGCAGCCTCGAGAACCGGATGCGCTTCGCGATCGAGGTCACCGAGTGCGCGCGCGCCAACTTGTCCAAGGCAAAGCCCTTGTTCATGCGGCTGTCGGTCGACGACGGCGCGGGCTGGGACCCCGAGAGCAGCGTCGCGCTCGCCAAGATTCTCAAGACCAAGGGCGTCGACGTGATCGACTGCTCGGGCGGCGGCGTGCTGCCTGGCGCCGTGCCCGGCGCGCCGGTGGGCTACGGCTACCAAGTGCCTTACGCCGACAAGCTCAGGCGTGAGGCGCAGATCCAGACCATGGCTGTCGGTCTGATCGTGCACGCAGAACAAGCCGAGCGCATCCTGCAGCTTGGCCAGGCCGACCTCGTCGCGCTGGCGCGCGAGATGCTCTACAACCCGAACTGGACCATGGACGCGGCGCAAAAGCTCGGCCTGGACCCCGACTTCAATGCCGTGCCGCCGCCGATGGCCTATTGGCTGGAGCGCCGGCGCGTGACCGCCAAAGACGTGGTGCCGTCGACTTTCGGTGCCGCCGGTTCGCGTTAGCCGACTGGCGCTGGTCGCGCTGGCGCT
>RGQD01000276.1 GCA_010030205.1 Betaproteobacteria bacterium | reverse complement strand
TCACCGTCATCTGGTGCACCCGGGCCAGCGGCTTCACGCCCAGGGTCTTGAGACCGCGCTCGTTGACGACCATCAGGCCGGCCGATCCGTCGCAGATCTGGCTGGCGTTGGCCGCCGTGCAGACGCCGCCTTCTTGCAGCAGCTTGACGCCGCCGATGCTGGCCAGCGACGCGTCGAAGCGTATGCCTTCGTCGGCAGCGTGCATCTCACCGGTCTCGGTGCCGTCGTTCATGCGCACCGCGAGCTGCAGGATCTCAGCGCTGAACGCGCCGCTGCGGGTCGCAGCGATCGCTCGCTGGTGGCTCTGCAAGGCGTAGGCGTCGACCTGGTCGCGCGTCAACGCATGCTTCTTGGCCACCATCTCGGCACCGGTGAACTGGCTGAACTGCACGCCAGGGTAGCGCTCTTGAAGCTTGGGGCTGACATAAAAACCCATGCCGGCCTTGGCCGCCAGCGACGACGGCAGACCCATGGGCACGCGCGACATGCTCTCGACGCCGGCGGCAATCACGATGTCCATGCTGCCCGACATCACCGCCTGGGCGGCGAAATGCAGCGCTTGCTGAGAAGAACCGCACTGGCGGTCGACCGATGTCGCGGGCACCGACTCGGGCAGACACGAAGCCATCACCGCGTTGCGCGCGATGTTGACCGCCTGCTCACCCGCTTGGCCGACACAGCCCATGATCACGTCCTCGACCAGCGCCGGGTCACAGCCGGTGCGTGCGATCAGCTCATCGAGCACACTGGCCGCCAGATCGACCGGGTGCCAGCCCGAGAGTTTGCCGTTGCGTTTGCCGCCAGCGGTACGAACGGCGGCGACGATATAGGCTTCAGCCATGTCAACACTCCTGAGTTTGAACGCCAATGATTGTTGGACTTGAGCCGCTGACGCGCACTCGTCGGAAGCGATGATTCCACAGCATCCGACAATGCGCCAGATGCCAGTTTCGGCGCCCGCCACCCCATGCCTGATGCTGCGAACGCTGGACCGTGGCGACGGCCTGCTCGGATTGCGGCCCTGCGGTCCGGTGCGAGCGCCCGCGCGGGCACCGCTGTTCGGCGCCCGCGGGCCGCAGCTGACCGTGGCACTTCTGTGCTGGCTTGGGGATGCACGACCATCGCCAACCCAGCATGACGCGGCGATCCTACGCATGCGCGCCAGCGGCCTGCACCCGCTGCCGGCCGACGCGCTGCAGTGGCGTGGCGACGAGTGCCCACTGGGCGATGCGCCCGAACTCTGGAGCCTGGTGCGCGAGGCAGATTTCGCTGATTTCTGGGCCGACACGCTGCCGCAACTCCAGGCCGAGGGCTGGACTGTTGAGTTGCTGCCAGGATTCGCCCACGCCAGCCTACCGGTCACGGGCTGGAAGATCGAGCTCCAACCGCTGTCGCAGCCACGCGGCATGGGCTCTTGGATGCTCAGCCTGGGCGTCGAGCTGCAGACCCGTGACGGCAGCGAGACGCTGGACCTGGTGCCGCTGCTGGCGCGACTGATTTCCCGCGACCGGCGCTGGACCGACGCGCAGGCGCTGGAGGCGATCGCCGACGACGCGCTGATCCGCCTGCATCTGCCGGGCGGACGCCACATCGACGCGCTGGCCGCGCCGCTCAAAGCCATCACCCGGGCGCTGGTCGACCTGCTGACCCAGCCGCGCCGGCGCAACGACGACTCGTTGCTGATCTCGTCCTGGGACGCGCAGCGGCTGGCGCTGCTGCGCGAAGGTCTGCGAGACACGATGGCGAGCCACCCCAGCGCGCGCCGCGACTGGGCGCTGCAAGGAGACGCCGGGCTGCAATGGCTGGAACTACAAGCCAGCGGCGCCGCGCCGCGCCAGGTCGAGCCACCGCCAGGGCTGGGCATCACGCTGCGGCCCTACCAGCGCGAGGGCTTGGCCTGGCTGCAGCAACTGCGCAGGCACAACATGGCCGGCATCCTGGCCGACGACATGGGACTGGGCAAGACCGCGCAGGCGCTGGCCCACTTGCTGGTCGAGCAGCAAGCTGGCCGGCTGGACCGGCCCGCGCTGGTGGTCGCGCCGGCTTCGCTGGTCTTCAACTGGCAGGCCGAAGCGCAGCGCGTGGCGCCGGCCTTGAAGCTGCTGACCTGGCAAGGCCCGCGCCGAAGCGCTGACATCGCCCGCATGCCGCAGTTCGATGTCGTGCTGACCAGCTACCCGCTGCTGTGGCGCGACGCGATGGCGCTGCAGCGCCAGCCCTGGCACCTGGTGATCCTGGACGAAGCGCAGATGGTCAAGAACGCCGGCAGCCGCACGGCCACCGCCGCACGCCGGCTCAACGCGCGCCACCGGCTCTGCCTGACCGGCACACCGATGGAAAACCACCTCGGTGAGCTGTGGGCGCAGTTCCACTTCTTGCTGCCGGGCTATCTGGGCGACGCGCGCAGCTTTACCCGCGACTGGCGGACGCCGATCGAGAAGAACGGTGAGACCCTGCGCGCCCAGTTGCTAGCGCATCGGGTGCGGCCGTTCATCTTGCGTCGGCGCAAGAGCGAGGTCGCGACCGAATTGCCACCGCTGACCGAGCAAATCCACCGCCTGGCCCTGGCCGGCCGGCAGCGGATGCTGTACGAGAGCGTTCGGCTGGCCGCCGACGAGCAGGTGCGGCGCATCCTGACCCAGCAGAAATTCGCCGGCGCGATGGTCAGCATCCTCGATGCACTGCTCAAGCTGCGCCAGGCCTGCAACGACCCACGCCTGCTCGAGCCCCCCGGACCGGCAGAGCTGGCCGGCCCCGACATCGGTGCTTGCGAGGGTGCCGGCGTCAAGCTCGGATGGCTGCGCGAGACCCTGCCCACGCTGGTCGCCGAGGGCCGGCGCATCCTCGTCTTCTCGCAGTTCACGCGCATGCTGCGCCTGGTCGAGCCCGAGCTGCGCGCGCTGGGCCTGACCTGGCTGACGCTGACCGGCGACACCGCGACCGCCGAGCGAGGCGCCCGGGTCGCGCAGTTCCAGCGCGGCGATGCGCCCGTCTTCCTCGTCAGCCTCAAGGCCGGCGGCGTCGGCCTGAACCTGACCGCCGCCGACACCGTGATCCACCTCGACCCCTGGTGGAATCCGGCGGTCGAGCAGCAAGCCAGCGCCCGCGCCCACCGCATCGGCCAGCACAAGCCCGTCACCGTTTACCGCTTGGTGATCGCAGGCAGCATCGAAGAGAGGTTGCTGGGCTTGCAGGCCCGCAAAGCGGCGCTGGCCGAGGCGGTGCTGGGGCCAGGCGCCGAGGCCGGCACAACAGCGCGCTTTGACTTGGTCGAGTTGCAGGCTTTGCTGGCGCCGCTGCAAGAAGCAGGCGATTGAAGACCGCTGCCAGCGCTCAGGTCGGGACGCCCAACTGCACCGCCTCGTCCAGCAGCGCCAGCCCCTGTTCGCTGCGGCCCATGCCGCGTGCGGCGCGCAGTTTGAAGCGCGCCTCGGCATCGAACTCGGCCAGCATCAGCGTGGTCATTTCGTCGAGCAAGCGGTTGATCGTCGTGCCTCGGCTTTGAGCCAGCGCGCGCAAGCGCTGGTGCTTGTCGTCTGCCAGGCGCAGGGTCAATGCGGCCATCGTGAAAGCTCCTCCAGGAATGATGCGGGATCAGCCATAGATTCCTCTGTCAAAGCGCCTGCGCCGCTTCCAGGGCCGGCAAGGCTGGGTGCTTGCCGCCGACAAGCTGGCCGTGGCAGCTTGGGCTGGCAAGCTGCGTCAGACCCTAACACCGGCCCGATCTGCGCCGCCGCCACCAGCGACAAGCTGCACCAAGTGGCCCGGCGTGACCTGCCAACCCCGCACCCGCATCCGAACCCACCCATGGCCGCTGCGCCGATAATCGCCGGTCCAGCGCGGACCACGTCGTGGCCCGGCGCGCAGTTCACCCAGCGCCATCGCCCAACACGTTCTTGTGAAACGATTGAGCGCTCGCCCAGACTTCAGCTCGCACACCCGGAAACTTTGAACCATGGCCCAGTACGTCTTTACCATGAACCGCGTCGGCAAGATCGTGCCGCCGAAGCGCCAGATCCTGAAGAACATCTCGCTGTCCTTCTTCCCAGGCGCGAAGATCGGCATGCTCGGCATCAACGGCTCGGGCAAGAGCACGCTGCTCAAGATCATGGCCGGCATCGACAAGGACTTCGAAGGCGAGGCCCACGCGATGCCCGACCTGAAAATCGGCTATCTGCCTCAGGAACCACTTTTGCCGGCCGAGCAGACCGTTCGCGAAGCGGTGGAAGAAGGCATAGGCGGGGTGCTCGCGGCCAAGAAGCGGCTCGATGAGGTCTATGCCGAGTACGCTGACGAGAACGCTGATTTCGACAAGCTGGCGGCCGAGCAAGCCAACCTGGAGGCCATCATCGCGGCCGGTGGCAGCGAGAACACTGACCTTCAGCTCGAGTTGGCCGCAGACGCGCTGCGGCTGCCGCCTTGGGACGCCAAGATCGGCCTGCTGTCGGGCGGCGAGAAGCGCCGCGTCGCGCTGTGCCGATTGCTGCTGAGCAAGCCCGACATGCTGCTGCTAGACGAGCCGACCAACCACCTGGACGCCGAGAGCGTGGACTGGCTAGAACAGTTCCTGAAGCGTTACTCGGGCACGGTGGTGGCGATCACCCACGATCGCTACTTCCTCGACAACGCGGCAGAGTGGATTCTCGAGCTCGACCGCGGCATGGGCATCCCCTGGAAGGGCAACTACTCCGACTGGCTGGACCAGAAGGAAAAGCGCCTCGAGCAGGAGCAGAAGACCGAAGACTCGCGCATGAAGGCGATGAAGGAAGAGCTCAAGTGGGTGCGCAGCAACGCCAAGGGCCGCCAAGCCAAGAGCAAGGCCAGGCTGGCGCGCTTTGAAGAGCTCAGCGACGTCGACTACCAGAAGCGCAACGAGACCAACGAGATCTTCATCCCGGTGGCCGAGCGCCTGGGCAACGAGGTGATCGAGTTCAACAACGTGTCGAAGAGCTTTGGCGACCGGTTGCTGATCGACAAGCTCAGCTTCAAGGTGCCGGCAGGCGCGATCGTCGGCATCATCGGCCCGAACGGCGCCGGCAAATCGACGCTGTTCAGGATGATCCAGGGCAAAGAGAGCGCCGACACCGGCGAGGTGATGATCGGCAAAACCGCTCAGCTGGCCTTTGTCGACCAGAGCCGCGAGAGCCTGGGCGACGACAAGACCGTGTGGCAGGACGTCTCGGGCGGGCTGGACAACATCGTGGTGGGCAAGTTCGTGATGCCCAGCCGCGCCTACCTGGGCCGCTTCAACTTCAAGGGCAACGACCAGCAGAAGGTGGTGGGCAGCCTGTCAGGCGGCGAGCGCGGCCGTCTGCACCTGGCCAAGACGCTGGCCCAGGGCGGCAACGTGCTGATGCTCGACGAGCCGTCGAACGACCTGGACGTCGAAACCCTGCGCGCGCTGGAAGACGCGCTGCTCGAATTCGCCGGCTCGGCAATGATCATCAGCCACGACCGCTGGTTCCTCGACCGCATCTGCACCCACATCCTGGCCTGCGAAGGCGACAGCCATTGGGTCTTCTACGACGGCAACTACCAGGAATATGAAGCCGACAAGAAGAAGCGCTTGGGTGAAGAAGGCGCCAAGCCACACCGGCTGCGCTTCAAGGCCTTGAAGTGATGCATTGACGCAGTGCGATTGACGCCTGCGCCGGGTCAGGCCATGTTTCAACCGCAGCCAAATGTTGCCGTGCGGTCAGACGCCGAGGCCGCGTCCCAGCCAAGCCGCGCCACGCACGCCCGATGCGTCGCCATGCAACGCCGGCAGCAGACGGGTGCGCACCGGCTCACGCACACCACCCGAGCAGACCCAGCGGTCCCACAGCAAGGGCACGACCGAATAGGTGCTGGCGATCCGCGACAAACCGCCGCCGAGCACGATCACATCCGGATCTAGCAAGTTGATCACGCCTGACAGCGCCTGCGCCAGGTGCCCGTGCCAGCGCGCCAAGGTGGCGACAGCATCAGGGTGGCCGCTGGCCGCAGCAGCGGCGATCTGCACCGCCGTCAGGACAACACCGCAGCGACGCTGGTGGTCGGCCGCCAAACCAGGGCCGCTGAGCCAGGTCTCGGCGCAACCGACCCGCCCGCAGTAGCAGGCCAGGCGCGGCTCGGCCTCATCCAGCCAGGGCATCGGGTTGTGACCCCATTCGCCCGCCAAGCGGTTCGGTCCGGTCAACACCTGGCCATTGACCGCAATGCCGGCACCGCAACCGGTGCCCAGGATCGCGGCAAACACCACCGCTGCGCCTCGGCCAGCACCATCGGCGGCCTCGGAAGACGCCAGGCAATTGGCGTCGTTGGCGAGTTCGATGCGCTGGCCAAGGCAGGCCTGCAGATCGGCTTGCAATGCCCGACCGTTCAG
>RGQD01000275.1 GCA_010030205.1 Betaproteobacteria bacterium | reverse complement strand
AACCGGGCTGTGTCGGCTGAGCAGGTGACGCAACACCTTGGCCGGCATGCCGGGTGCGGCCCAAGGGGTGACATAGCCCGGCGCGACCACACCGGCGTTGGCAAAGCTGGTCTCCTCGGCCACGCTGGCGCGGCGCTCGAAGACCGTCACTTGATGACTGTCGCGTGCCAGTTCGAAAGCCGTTGTCACGCCGACGATGCCGGCGCCGATCACTGCGACCCGCACGGTCAGCGACCGTTGCTTGACCGTGCGGCGGCCAGCGTCGACTCGATGGCCAGACTGACGCCCAGAACCGCGTCGTCGCTCATCGCCGGCCCCCAGACCATCAGCCCCACCGGCATCTGACCCCAGTCCTGGCAGGGCATGGACAGCGCGCAGCCGTCGAGCAGGTTGACGACTGTTGTGTTGCGCAGCAACAGCAAATTGGTCGCGGTGAACTCGCTGTCGCTGGCCAGCAGCGGCGCGATCGCCGGCGCCACGATGGGCACGGTGGGCGACAGCAGGGCGTCAAAGCCTTGTACCGCCGCTTCGATGCAGGCGATCCAGCGGGCGCGGGCCTGCTGCAGGCCGATGTAGTCGGCTGCGCTGATGGCCGCGCCACGGCGTATTCGGACCGACACGCGTGGGTCATAGTCGGCTTCGCGCTGCGCCAAGCGGTCGCGGTGCCAGCACCAGCTCTCAGCGGCGATCAAACCACCTTGGGCTTGTAGCGCAGGCAGCTCGGTCAGGGGTGCGAGCTCGATGTCCTCGATCTGGGCGCCGGCCTCGCGCAGCCTGGCCAGCGTGCGCTCAAAGGCCTTGGCCACGTCCTTGTCCAGGCCATCGAGCAGCAGATTTTGCGGCACGGCCAGTCGCATCGCACGCATTGGCCGGCTCAGTGGGCGCGGTGCGCAAGCCGCCAGCAGGCCGTGCAGCAAGACAGCGTCTCGCACGCTGCGGGTGATGGCGCATGCCGTGTCGAGTGAGAACGACAGCGGCACCGCGCCGGCCAGCGGCGTCAGGCGCTGGGTGTTCTTGAAACCCACCAGTCCGTGCAGCGCTGCTGGAATGCGGATCGACCCGCCGGTATCCGACCCAAGCGCTGCCCAGGCCGCGCCTGTGGCCACTGACACCGCGCCGCCCGAGGTGCTGCCGCCAGGGATTCGAGGGGTCGGATCCAGCGCCAGCGTCACGGGGTTGACCGGTGTGCCGAAGTGCGGGTTGATGCCTACGCCTGAGTAGGCGAATTCGCTCAGGTTGGTGTGACCAATCAGTGCCGCGCCGGCGTTTCGAAGCCGTGCCACCACCGGGCAATCGGCGCTGGCCGCTGTGGCGTCGGCCAGGGACTTTGATCCCGCGGTGGTGGGGTGGCCTGCGACGTCGAACAAGTCCTTGATCGACACCGCCAGTCCGGCCAGGGGCGGCAACGGTGCGCCAGCCGATAGCGCCAGGTCGGCAGCAGCAGCGCTGGCCGTTGCGCAGGCGTCGAACCTGCGCAAGAACACATGTTCGCAGGACGGGCCGTCGGCCGCAGCCAGCGAGGCACTGAGCAATTCGCTTGCTTTGATCCGACCGTTGCGCAAGGCCCAGGCTGCATCATGCAGGTCGAGGACTTCGCGCTCCCCGGAGCGCTGGCTTGCTGCGTCTTGCTGGCCGGTGATGCCGGGTTCGAAGGACCCGAATGCTATACTCTTTGGCTTTATCTGAATGTGCATGGGGCTCATGTTAGAGCAACCAGCGTCAGATGAATGAAACCGCGAACCGGCTGCCGCAAGGTGTCGCTCGAACGGAGTCGTCCATAACCAAGGTGGGGTGCCACCGCAGACGTTTTCCCGCCAGCGATTCGCGCCGGATTCAAGAACCAACCTTCGGAGTAGTCCATGTCAGTCACCATGCGTGAAATGCTGGAAGCGGGCGTCCATTTCGGACACCAGACCCGCTTCTGGAACCCCAAGATGGCACCGTTCATTTACGGCCATCGCAACAAGATTCACATCATCAACCTCGAGAAGACGCTGCCCAAGTTCGAGGAGGCGATGAAGTTTGTGCGCCAGCTCAGCGGCAAGCGTGGCACCATCCTGATGGTGGGCACCAAGCGCCAGGCGCGCGATGTGATCAACATGGAGGCGCATCGCGCCGGCATGCCTTTCGTCGATCAGCGCTGGCTCGGCGGCATGTTGACCAATTTCAAGACGGTCAAAGGTTCGCTGAAGAAGCTCAAGGAAATGCAAGCCACCAAAGAGGCCGGCATGGAGCAGTTGAGCAAGAAGGAAAGCCTGATGTTCGAGCGCGAACTGGCCAAGCTCGAAAAAGACATCGGCGGTATCCAGGACATGGGCGCCTTGCCTGACGCGTTGTTCGTGATCGACGTCGGTTACCACAAAATCGCCATCGCCGAAGCCATCAAGCTGGGCATCCCGATCATCGGCGTTGTCGACACCAACCACTCGCCGCTCGGCATCGACTATGTCATCCCGGGCAACGACGACTCGGCCAAGGCGGTGGCCTTGTACGCCAAGGCGGTGGCTGATGCGGTGATCGAAGGCCGTGCCAATGCGATGAACGAAGTCGTGACCGCTGTGGCTGCAGGTGACGACGAATTTGTAGAGATCAGCGAAGGCGCATGATCCGGGTGTGCCAACGTGCGCGCTGGCGTGCTTGGCCTGTGACGGCGTTGCTCCCGCGGTTGGCGGATGAGATTGCGTTTGCCGCGCCTGATCCTTGCAAGATTGGCTGTCAAGCTTCTGCTTGTCAAGGATGATTCATGAGGGCGTCCGGTTCGGGCGCTTGGTCAAGCTGGGCTGCTGCGGATCACTGCGAGCATGGTTGGCGAACTTCGTGCCAAGACCGACGCACCGATGATGGAGTGCAAGAAGGCCCTCACCGAGTCCGATGGCGACATGGGGCGCGCTGAGGAAATCCTGCGTGTCAAGCTGGGCAACAAGGCCGGCAAGGCGGCCTCGCGAATCACTGCCGAAGGCGTGATTGCGATTGCGGCAACCGGCACGACGGGCGCGATGATCGAGGTCAATTGCGAGACCGACTTTGTCTCCAAGAACGATTCGTTCCTGGCTTTCACGAAGAACCTCGCTGAGCTGGTCGCCGCTCACAAGCCAGCCGACGTGGCAGGACTCAGCGCCTTGCCGCTGGCGCAGGAGAGTTTCGGCCCGACGGTCGAAGATGTTCGCAAGGGTCTGATCGGCAAGATCGGCGAGAACGTTGCGATCCGCCGCTTCAAACAATTCTCCGGCGACCACAAGTTGGCCACCTATCTTCACGGCGTGCGCATCGGCGTGGTGGTGGAGTACACCGGCGACGATGTGGCGGCCAAGGATGTGGCGATGCATGTGGCAGCGATGAAGCCAGTGTCTCTGTCGCAAGCCCAGGTGCCTGCTGAACTGGTCGAAAAAGAGCGCCGGATCGCTGCCGAGAAAGCGGCCGAGGACTCGGCGGCGGCGGTGGCAGCGGGCAAGCCAGCCCAGTCGCCTGAAATCGTCGCCAAGCGAGTCGAGGGCTCGGTGCAGAAGTTCCTGAAGGAGGTCTCTTTGTTCAATCAGCCCTTCGTCAAGAACGACAAGCAGACTGTCGAGCAGATGCTCAAGTCCATCCACACCCAGGTCGCCGGTTTCACGATGTACGTGGTCGGTGAGGGCATCGAGAAGAAGGTCGATGATTTTGCGGCTGAAGTGGCGGCGCAAGTCGCTGCAGCCAAGACCGCCTGAACACCTGGGGGACGCCGGTTCAGGCCGACGTTCAGGCCGATGGGCCAGGTTTCGGCGTACCAACCCAGCTGGCAGAACGGCGCGCGGTGACGCGCATCCGATCGCCGGCGCTTAAACTGTCGCCTTCGTCCTAGGAGCCTCTGCATGCCCGCTTACAAGCGCATTCTTCTCAAGCTCTCGGGTGAGGCCTTGATGGGCGATGACGCCTACGGTATCAACCGCGCGACCATCGTCCGCATGGTGCGCGAAGTGCAGGAAGTGACGGCGCTGGGGGTTGAAGTGGCCGTGGTGATCGGTGGTGGCAACATCTTCCGGGGTGTGGCTGGTGGGTCGGTGGGCATGGACCGTGCGACCGCCGACTACATGGGCATGCTCGCCACTGTGATGAACGCCTTGGCGCTGGCCGATACGATGCGGGTCGAAGGCATGGTGGCGCGCGTGATGTCGGCGATCAGTATCGAGCAGGTGGTCGAGCCCTACATCAGGCCCAAGGCCTTGCAGTATCTCGAAGAAGGCAAGATCGTGATCTTCGCGGCCGGCACCGGCAACCCCTTCTTCACCACCGACACTGCAGCGGCACTGCGTGGTGCCGAGATTGGCGCCGAAATAGTTCTGAAGGCGACCAAGGTGGACGGCGTCTACACGGCCGACCCCAACAAGGACCCGCTCGCCACGCGCTACGCCAGGGTGAGCTTCGACGAAGCCATCTCCAAGAATCTGCAGGTGCTGGACGCCACCGCTTTTGCGCTGTGTCGCGACCAAAAACTGCCCATCAAGGTGTTTTCGATCTTCAAGCCCGGCGCGCTCAAACGCGTTGTGATGGGCGAGGACGAAGGCACCCTGGTTCACGTCTGACCTTTGTTCGACCTGTCGAGAAGCACGATGACCATTGCCGACACCAAGAAGACCGCCGAGACCAAGATGGCCAAGTCCATCGAGGCTTTCAAGAGCGACATCCAGAAAATTCGAACCGGACGTGCCCACCCAGGCATCCTTGATCAGGTTCAGGTCGATTACTACGGCTCGATGTTGCCGATCAGTCAAGTCGCCAACGTCTCGCTGCTCGATGCCCGCACCATCAGCGTCCAACCCTGGGAGAAGGGCTTGGCGGCCAAGATCGAAAAAGCCATTCGCGAGAGCGACCTGGGGCTGAACCCGGCTTCGCAAGGCGACGTGATCCGCGTGCCTATGCCTGCGCTGACCGAAGAGCGCCGGCGCGACCTCACCAAAGTGGTCCGTCACGCAGCCGAGGACAGCAAGGTGGCGGTTCGCAACTTGCGCCGTGAGGCCAATGAGCAGTTGAAGAAGTTGCTCAAGGACAAGGCGGTCACCGAGGACGACGAGCGACGTGCGCAGGACGATGTGCAGAAACTGACCGACCGCGTGATCGCAGAGATCGACCGGCTGGTGCACGGCAAGGAAGCCGAAATTCTGGCGATCTGACGCACTCAATGTCTTGCCCGCCCTGCCTGTCTGCCTCACGTCGATGACGCGCGATCTGTCGGTACCACGCCATGTGGCCATCGTGATGGACGGCAACGGCCGCTGGGCCAAGAAGCGTCACTTGCCGCGATTTTTCGGCCACAAGGCCGGCGTCGACGGGCTGCTCAAGGTGATCAAGGCCTGCGCCGATCGCGGTGTCGAGTACCTCACCGTGTTTGCTTTTTCGTCGGAGAACTGGAAGCGACCCGAGGACGAGGTGTCGGGTCTGATGGGCTTGGTGCTGGTGGCGGTGACCAAGTACCTCGCCAAGCTGGCCGGTGATGGGGTTCGAATTGTCATCGTCGGCGAGCGTGACGGCCTGTCTGACCGACTGCGCGCGGCCTGGAATGAGGCCGAGCAGCTGACCCAGCACAACACCCGCATCACCTTGTCGGTGGCCTTCAACTACGGTGGCCGCTGGGACTTGGTGCAGGCCTGTCAGCAGGCCGTTGCGGCCGGGTTGCGCCCCGAGCAGATCACCGAGGAATCGATTTCGGCGTTCATGGCGATGCGCCATGCGCCTGATCCCGACCTGTTCATCCGCACTGGCGGCGAGGTCAGGATCAGTAACTTCATGCTTTGGCAGGTGGCCTATTCCGAGCTTGTGTTCACCAATTGCCTGTGGCCCGATTTTGATGTCGTGGCCCTCGACGCTGCATTGGCCACCTACGCAGGTCGCGAGCGGCGTTTTGGCGGCGTCGAAACCCGTTTGGTCGAGCCGGCCGCAGGCTGACGCCACGATGCTGCGTCAACGTGTGATCACTGCCTTGGTGCTGCTGGCGCTGTTGTTGCCAGCGCTGTGGGTCGCCAGTCCGCTACCGTTTGCCTTGCTCAGTCTTGGATTGATCAGCGCAGCGGGTTGGGAATGGGCGAGGTTGAACGGTGTCGACTCGAGCGCTGTTGCGCTCGCCACCGGCGGCTTGCTGGCCTTGTTGTGCGCGGCCAGTCTGGCCAACCTGGCGCAGGTCGGCCAGACCGCAGGGCTTTGGTGGCTGGCCACGGCCTGCTGGCTGTTGGGCGGGGGCAGCGCGCTGGCGCGTGGACCTGCTGCTTGGTCCAAGCTGCCGAGCCCGATGCGCTGGCTCCTCGGTTTGGCGGGGCTTTGGCTGGCCTGGCTCGCGATGGCCCAAGCGCGCACCATTGGCACCAATTTCCTGCTGTCGGTGATGTGCGTGGTCTGGATCGCTGACATCGCCGCCTATTTCTG
>RGQD01000274.1 GCA_010030205.1 Betaproteobacteria bacterium | reverse complement strand
GTGGATGTCGCTGCCGGTCATCGTGGCGCGCTTGAAGCCGGTGTCGCGCCCCTCGCTGGGGCTGCAGGGCGCTTGCTGTTCGTCTTCGACTTCGGCACACAAAAACCCACTGGCGGTGATCGCGGCATTTCAGTACCCGTTGCCTGTACTCGCCTGTGACGACGAAGCGCTGGGTCGGCGCCGTTCGCGCGGCCAAGGGCGCTCTAAAAAATGCAATAATATTTTTTCTTATTTCTTTTCTGATAAAAGGTTTAATAAAAAAGTTTGAGGTCGTCATGCAAGGCTCCAAGCTCTCCCCTGATGCCCTGAACGCCCGCCGGCGCGACGCGGTGTCCTTGCGTCTGGAAGGGCAAACGCTGGCGCAGGTGGCGCAGGCCACAGGCTTGAGCGTGCCCACGGTGGTGGCGGCGTTCAAGGCTTATGTGGCAGGTGGCTGGAGCGCGGTTGACGCGCGCCCTCGCGGCCGCAGGCCGCTCAGCGAGCGCTTGCTCGGCGTTGACCCCGAGGCAGCGCTGGTCGCTGAAGCTGCATTGCTGCAGGCCTGGCTGGGCGCGCCGCCGGTGGGCGACATCGCAGGCTCAGCCAGCGATCGCTCAATCAGCCATCGCGGTGGCGTCTGGACGCTTGGCCTGGCCGGCGCGCATCTAGCTGGTTTTTCGCCACAGCTCGCGACGTGGACCGCTGCGCAGCGCGAAGCCTGGGTGACGAAGCAGTGGCTGCGTCATGGCCTGAGCACCACGCCAGCCTGGGAGCTGGGCCGCAGCGAGCGCTGCACTGAGCTGAGCGACTGGTGGCGCACGCAATGGCCGGGCTGGCGCGAGCAGGCGCGCCTCGCAGGTGCCAAGGTGCTGGCGCTGACCGAGCGGTCTTTGCCGTCCCCGCATGCGCCGGCCTGTCAGTTGGTGGCGCACACGCCGCGTGGCAGCCCTTGGTGGCGCGCCACGTCGGCTTGGCCGACGCACAGCGACTGGCTGACTTTTGTCCAGGGGCTTAGAGCGCAGGCGGGCGGCCCGTTGTGGCTGGTGACATCGAACCGCTGGCTCGCCCGCGCCCCCGTGTTGAGCGACTGGCTGGCCGCTGAAGGCCACGATGTCCGCTTGATCCCTGCGCCACAAGCGCAAGCCACCAGCAGTTTTCAGCCTCCCACAAAGCGCGACATGAGCTCATCTGCCACCCCGTTGACCCACTTGCAACAGCTCGAAGCCGAGAGCATCCACATCCTGCGCGAGGTGGTGGCCGAGGCCGACAAACCGGTGATGCTGTACTCCGTCGGCAAGGACAGCGCGGTGATGCTGCACCTGGCGATGAAGGCATTTCACCCGGCCAAGCCGCCGTTTCCGCTGCTGCATGTCGACACGCGCTGGAAGTTCAGCGAGATGTACGCGTTTCGCGACCGCATGGTCGAGGCGCTGGGGCTGGAGTTGCTGGTGCATGTCAACCCCGAGGGCATCGCCAAGGGCATCAACCCCTTCACGCACGGCTCGGCGATCCACACCGACATCATGAAGACCGAAGGGCTGAAGCAGGCACTGGACGCGCACGGCTTCGACGCGGCGTTTGGCGGTGCGCGACGTGACGAGGAGAAGAGCCGCGCCAAGGAGCGCATCTTCTCGTTCCGCAGCGCGCAGCACCGCTGGGACCCGAAAGACCAGCGCCCCGAGCTCTGGCGCCTGTACAACGCGCGCAAGCATCCCGGCGAGTCGATGCGGGTGTTTCCGCTGTCGAACTGGACCGAGCTCGACATCTGGCAGTACATCCACCTCGAGAACATTCCGGTCGTGCCGCTGTACTTCGCCGCCGCGCGCCCGGTGGTCGAGCGCAACGGCACGCTGATCATGGTCGACGACGACCGCATGCCGTTGCGCGCCGGTGAGTTGCCGATGATGAAGAAGGTGCGCTTCAGAACCTTGGGTTGCTACCCGTTGACGGGCGCGGTCGAGTCCGAGGCCGACACGCTGCCGGCGATCATCCAGGAGATGCTGCTCGCCACCAGCTCCGAGCGCCAGCAGGGGTATTTCTGATGTCACACGCCTCCAACCTGATTGCCACTGACATCGATGAGTACCTGCACGCGCAGCAGCACAAGGGCTTGCTGCGGTTCATCACCTGCGGCAGCGTTGACGACGGTAAGAGCACGCTGATCGGGCGGCTGCTGTACGAATCAAAGCTGCTGTTCGAGGACCAACTCGCCGCGGTGGTGGCCGACTCGAAGAAGTGGGGCACGCAGGGCGATCAGATCGACTTCGCGCTGCTCGTCGACGGCCTGGCGGCCGAGCGCGAGCAGGGCATCACGATCGACGTGGCCTACCGCTACTTCAGCACCGAGCGGCGCAAGTTCATCGTCGCCGACACGCCCGGCCATGAGCAGTACACCCGCAACATGGTCACCGGCGCGTCGACGGCCGACGCCGCGGTGCTGATGGTCGACGCGCGCAAGGGCATCCTGACGCAGACGCGCCGGCACAGCTTTTTGGTGAACCTGTTGGGCATCCGTCATGTGCTGGTGGCGATCAACAAGATGGACCTGGTGGACTATGCGCAGCAGACCTTCCAGCGCATCGAGCAGGACTACCGCTTGTTCGCCGAGAAGCTCGGTTTCGAGAGCCTGACCTTCGTACCGCTGTCGGCCTTCAAGGGCGACAACGTGATCGAGACCAGCGCGCGAATGCCTTGGTATCAAGGCCCCACGCTGATGGGCTGGCTAGAGACGGTGCCGGTCGACACGCTGCGTCTGTGCCAGCAGCCGATGCGCCTGCCGGTGCAGTGGGTGAACCGGCCGAACCTGGACTTCCGGGGCTTTGCGGGCACGTTGGTGTCGGGCCAGGTGGCGGTGGGCGAGCGTGTCCGGGTGCAGCCGTCGGGTCGTGAATCCACCGTCGCGCGCATCGTCACGAAGGACGCCGACCTGACGCTGGCCGTGGCAGGCCAGGCGGTGACGCTGGTGCTGGCCGACGAGATCGACATCTCGCGCGGTGACGTGATTTCGGCCGCTGCAGCGCCGGCCGAGGTCGCCGACCAGTTCGAATGCAGCATCGTCTGGATGGACGACGAGCCGCTGCTGCCCGGGCGCGCGTACATGATGAAGATCGGCGCCAACAGCGTGATCGCGACGGTGACTGACATCCACCACCAGGTTAACGTCAACACCCTCGAGCAGATGGCAGCGCGCCGGCTCGAGCTCAACGCGATCGGGGTGTGCAAGCTCAGCCTAGACCGGGCTGTGCCTTTCGACGCCTATGCGGACAACCGCGACACCGGCGGCTTCATCCTGATCGACCGCATGACGCATCGAACCGCCGGTGCGGGGATGCTGCACTTTGCGCTGCGCCGCGCACACAACATCCACCGGCAAGCGCTGGACGTCGACAAGGCCGGGCGCGCGGCGATCAAGGGCCAGAGACCCTGCGTGGTGTGGCTGACCGGTTTGTCGGGTTCGGGCAAGAGCACGATCGCCAACCTGGTGGAGGGCCAGTTGCTGACGCAGGGCCGTCACAGCTATTTGCTCGACGGCGACAACGTGCGCCATGGCCTGAACCGCGACCTGGGCTTCACGCCCGAGGACCGGGTGGAGAACATCCGCCGCATCGCCGAGGTGGCCCGGTTGATGGTTGATGCGGGCTTGATCGTGTTGACGGCCTTCATCTCGCCCTACCGCGCCGAGCGCGAGATGGCGCGCGCGATGCTGGGCGAAGGCGAATTCATCGAGGTGTTCGTCGACACGCCGCTGGCGCTGGCCGAACAACGCGACCCCAAGGGGCTGTACGCCAAGGCCAGGCGCGGCGAGCTGAAGAACTTCACCGGCATCGACGCACCTTACGAGCCGCCGCCCCATCCTGAGCTGCACATCGACACGACCACCTGCACAGCCGAGCAGGCGGCGCAGCGGGTGATCGAGGCGCTGAGCTTGGCGGGGGTGCTGGGTTGAGATCGACCCGGTTCAGCGCATCATGTTGCGTTTGGCGAGTCGAATCACTGGGGTAACTACGGACTCAGTACCGCGCTGCTTTCGAGAAATCTGGTTTAAGGTAGCGCGTGCCCGAGTCATCGCGCCGTCAGACGCCGTGAAACGCGCAGATGTGCGCGATGATGCGCTGGCTTGAGCCAAGCTTGGGACTGAGGCGACGCCGGCGCCAAGCTCGAATCGATTTCACTTTGCCTGAGGTTCAGACATGACATCCAGCTTTGATTTGGTCATTCGCGGCGGCGAGGTCGCCGACGGCCTGGGCGGCGCGCTCAGAAGCGCCGATGTCGCGGTTCGCGACGGCCTGATCGTCGAGGTCGGCAAGTTGACGGGCAGCGGCAAGCAAGAGATCGATGCCCGCGGCTTGCTCGTGACACCTGGTTTCGTCGATATCCACACCCATTACGACGGGCAGGTGATGTGGGACTCGCAGCTTGCGCCCTCGAGCTGGCACGGCGTGACCACCGCGGTGATGGGCAATTGCGGCGTCGGTTTTGCGCCGGTCCGCACGCGCGACCACGAGCGGCTGATCGAGCTGATGGAAGGGGTCGAGGACATCCCCGGCGCGGCGCTGCACGAAGGCCTGGGTTGGGGCTGGGAGAGCTTTGCCGACTATCTCGACGCGGTCGAGCGGCGGCCGCACGACATCGATGTCTGCGCCCAGCTGCCGCACGGCGCGCTGCGGGTCTATGTGATGGGTGAGCGCGCGGCGCGGCTCGAGGCGGCAACGCCCGACGACATCGCGCAGATGCGCAGTCTGGCTGCCGAGGCGATGCGGGCCGGCGCGCTAGGGTTCTCGACCTCGCGCTCGATGAACCACCGCAGCATCAAGGGCGATCCGATCCCGTCGCTGCGGGCGACCCGCGACGAGCTGATGGGCATCGCGCTGGGCTTGCGCGACGCCGGGCGCGGTGTGCTGCAGTTCATCTCCGACTTCAACGCACCCTCGCTGGAAGTCGAGTTCGCGATGCTGCGCGAACTGGTCGAGGTCTCGGGCCGGCCGATGTCGATCTCTCTGGCGCAGCGCCACAGCTCGTCACGCGGCTGGCGCAAGCTGCTCGATCTGGTGGGCGACGCGGTCGGCGCCGGCCTGACGATGCGGGCCCAGGTCGCACCGCGCCCGATCGGCGTGCTGTTCGGCTTGCAAGGCAGCCGCAACCCGTTCTCGGCCTGCCCCAGCTTCAAGGCCGAGGTCGCTGCGCTGCCCTTGGCCGGCAAGGTCGAGCGGCTGCGCGACCCGCTGCTGCGCGCGCGACTGCTGGTCGAGATCGAAGCGCTGCAGGGCGACTCGATGGGTCTGCGCTTGACAGCGTTCGACCGCATCTTTCCGTTTGGCGACCCGCCTGAGTACGAGCCTGCGGCCAGCAGCTCGCTCGCGGCGCAGGCCGTCAGCCGCGGTGTCAGCGCCGCCGAGCTGGCCTACGACCTGCTGCTGGAGGACGAGGGCCGGGCGTTTCTGTTCGCGCCCTTTGCCAACTATGCTGATTACAACCTCGACGCCTGCCGCGAGATGCTCGACGACCCGAACACGGTCGTCGGTCTGGGCGACGGCGGCGCCCATGTCAGCATCATCTCGGACGGCAGCTTCCCGACTTATCTGCTGACGCACTGGGGCCGCGATCGGCCGCAGGGCCGCTTCGACCTGGCTTGGCTGGTCAAGCGCCAGACCTCGGACACCGCGCGCGCGGTCGGCCTGCTCGACCGCGGCGTGATTGCGCCCGGCATGAAGGCCGACCTCAACGTCATCGACATGGCCAAACTCGGTTTGAGCGCACCAGTGATGAGCGCGGACCTGCCCGCTGGTGGCAAGCGCTTGCTGCAGCGCGCCAGCGGCTATGTCGCGACCATCGTCTCGGGCGTTGCGGTGTACCGCGACGGCCAGGCCACCGGTGCGCTGCCGGGCCGGTTGGTGCGCGGGCCGCAGCACGGCTGAGCAAAGCTTGGCGCCGGCTTTGGCGCCGCTGCACGTGCATGCTGAACGTGCATGTTGAACGTGCATGTGATGGATACCAAAAATGACCGATGAAACTGTGCCCTACCAACCCCCGCCTGACAGCAGCCGGCTGACCGGCCGGGTCGCGATCGTCACTGGCGCGGGCTCCCGGTCGTCCGACATCGGCAACGGTCGCGCTGCGGCGATCCTGCTCGCACGGCGTGGCGCGCAGGTGCTGCTGCTAGACGCGAACCTGGCCGCCGCGCAGCAGACGCTGCGCATGATTGAGAGCGAGCGCGGCGTGGCGCTGGCGCTGCAGGCCGACGTCACCCAGCCCGAGCAATGCCGGTCCGCTGTCAGCGCGGCGGTTGCGGCCTGGGGACGGGTCGACATCCTTGTCAACAACGTGGGCATCACCGGGCCGGCCGGCACGGCGGTCGAGGTCGATCTCGAAGACTGGGACCAGGCGCTGCGCGTCAACCTGACCTCGATGATGCTGATGGCCAAGCACGCGAT
>RGQD01000273.1 GCA_010030205.1 Betaproteobacteria bacterium | reverse complement strand
GCGATCCGGATGGCGCCTCGCTGAAAGACGCGGGTGCGATAACCCGCAGTGCGATGATCCATTGACGGCCGTCAGGCCGTCGCCGCACCGCTGCTCAGACCATGGCACTCGGCTGTCAGGGGAGGGGCCTCGAGATGTGGGCAAAAACGACGGCGGCGCTGCTGATGCTCTGGTTTGGTTCCGCTTCGGCGCAGCCCGAAGCTCACAGGCCTTGGCTGACGCCGCCGGTCGGTGCAGCTGACACGCCGCCTGCGCCTTGGCGAGTGCTGGGGCTGCCCAAGCAGAGCAAGCCGTACACGCACTTCTCAGTGCTCAGCCTCGAAGGCCAAAGAGTCTTGCGCATCGAAGCACAGGCCTCGTACGGCAACCTCGCGCATCCGCTGGTTGACCTGCCCGCCAGTGCGCACAAGCTGTCCTGGCGCTGGCGTCTCGACGAACCCAATCCGGCTTCCGACCTGCTGCACAAGGCTGGCGACGATTCGCCGGTCAAGGTCTGCGCGATGTTCGACCTGCCGCTGTCGGCATTGCCGTTCGTGGACCGCCAGTTGCTGCGAATCGCCCGCCTGAGCGCCGGCGAATATCTGCCATCGGCCAGCGTGTGCTATGTCTGGGACAGCCATTTGAAGGCCGGAACCTCGCTCGACAATGCATTCACCCGCCGGATCCGCGAGATCGTGCTGCGCGGACCCGATGCGCCGCTACACCAATGGGTCTTGGAGCAGCGTGACTTGGCGGCCGATTTCCTGCTGCTGTTCGGCGATGAAGCCAAGACCGTGCCGCAGCTGGTGGGGGTGGCGATAGGCGCTGACGCTGACAACACCCAGACCCGCAGTGTGGCGTTCGTCGCTTCGATCACGCTGGAGTGACCGCCGCCGAGTGGTTTCGGCTTCTCAAGTAAATGTGGCTTGGCGGCTTGACCGGGGGGGCGGCCGGCGTCGGCCGGCCTCGGGGCGCTCAGTGCCCGCCGACGACCATCGGAACTTCTTGCGCTGGCGGCGTGTTGCGACTGCGCCCGGCACGCACCAGGCCATCGATCATCACCATGCCCACGCCTGGGATGTCGCCCAGCGCAACGCTCTCTAGCAGCGTGCGGCCGGCCGTGTGCTGGGCCCGGTCCATGAAGACGAAATCGGCGTCGCGTCCGACTTCGATCAGTCCGCAGTTGAGTTTGCGCAGCCTGGCGGTATTGCCGGTGGCAAAGCAGAACACCAGTTCGGCCGGAATCCGGCCCAGCGACGACAGCAGCGCGATCAGCCGCAACATGCCCAGCGGCTGCACGCCCGAGCCTGCTGGCGAGTCGGTGCCCAGGATCACCCGGTGCGGGCATTTGAGCTGCAGCGCGGCCTGCGCGGCAGCGATCGCCACCCGCTCGTTGCCGTTGTGAACGATCTCGATCGCTCGGCTGGACTTCTCGCACAGCTCGCAGACATGGGCCTCGGACAGCGAGGTGTGGCCGCCATTGATGTGGCCGATCACGTCGGCATCGGCCTCGAGCACCACGTCCTTGTCGATCAGTCCAGATCCTGGGATGCTGGGGCCGCCGGTGTGGATGGTGCTCTGGATGCCATGCTTGCGCGCCCAGGCCACCATCTCCTTGGCCTCGTAACCGGCCTTGACCGAGCCCAGCCCGACCTCGCCTAGCAGCGTGACACCGGCCGCGGCGAGCTCGGCGAAGTCGCTCTCGACCATGCCTTTTTCGATGATCGGCGCGCCGGCCAGCACCTTGACGCCGCCTGGGCGGAAGTTGTCGAAAGCGCGCTGTGCGGTGATCGCCAGCGCTTTCAGTCCAACGATGTCCTTGGGCCGGCCGGGCAGATGCACTTCGCCGGCCGAAATCATCGTCGTCACGCCACCGTGCATGCTGCTGTCGATCCAGCCGATCTGGCCTTGGCGCGGCGTCCAGTCGCCGAACACCGGGTGCACATGGCTGTCGATCAAGCCGGGCGCGAGGCAAGTCCCACAGGCGTCGATCAAGCTGTCGGGCTCGGCGGTGTCGCAGTCTTTCTCGCGGCCCACAGCGGTGATGATGCCGTCGACGACCACAACGGTGTCGGCGTCCAGGATGGGTCGGTCGATGTCGCCCGAGAGCATCAGGCCGATGTTGCGAATCACCACTTTGCCTGATTTACCACCTGCTGCGACATCGGCCATGTTCACCACTCCAGAGTTTGTTGGGCCGCAGGCTACAGCAAGTTTGGCGCCGGCTCAAGCTGCGGGGCTGGCCGGGGCGATGCAGACGGTTCGCCTGACCGCGTCGATCACAAACGATTCCCAGTGCGCCAGCGCATCCGGCGCCTCGAGGTTCTCGCCCAGGAAGGACGACAGCGTGAAGCGGTTGCTGAGGTAGAAGTAAGCCATCGAGGCGATCATCAGGTAGACGTCGCGGGCGCTGAGATCGGCGCGGAACAGGCGCTGCTGCGCGCCGGCACGCAGCACGCTGTCGGTGATCGCGAGCACCGGCGACGAGTACTCTCTCACCCTGGCGCTCTTGGCGATGAACTTGCCGCGGTGCAGGTTCTCGGTGTTGAGCAGCGTGATGAATTCGGGGTGTTTCTGGTAGTAGCGCCAGACGAAGCGGATCACATCGCCCAAGGCCTGCAGCGGCTGGCTGGTGTCGAGTGCCAGCGTTTGCTCGGCCTCGTTGAAGCGGCGGTAGGTGTCTTCGAGCACCGCGACGAACAGCGCTTGTTTGCTGCCGAAGTAGTAATAAATCATGCGGTCACAGGACTTGGCCGCAGTCGAGATCTGCTCGATCCGCCCACCTGCGAAGCCCTGCTTGGCAAACACCTTGGTCGCTGCGCGCAGGATGTTGTCGCGCGTGGTCTGGGCTGCGAGCTCGCGCACACCGGCCTTGCGCCGCGCCGCTGGCGCGTCAGCAGGGCTTGGCTGGGGTCGCGCGCTGGTGAGCATGGTGTTGCGGGCCTACTGTTCGACGAAAGCGCGTTCAATCACGAAGTCGCCGGGCGTCGACGTGTTGCCCTCCTTGAAGCCGCGCTGGGCCAGGATCGCTTTCAAGTCCTTGAGCAAGCCCGGGCTGCCGCAGATCATCACCCGGTCCTGCGCTGGGTCGATTGCGGGCAGGCCGAGGTCGGCCGTGAGCTTGTCCGACTCGACCAGGTCCGTGATGCGGCCGGTGTTGGCGAAGGCCTCGCGAGTGACGGTGGGGTAGTAGCGCAGCTGCGCACTGACCATCTCGCCCAGGAACTCGTGCTGGGGCAGTTCTTGCCGAAGGTAATCGTGGTAGGCCAGTTCGGCAAGCTCACGCACACCGTGCACCAGGATCACTTGCTCGAAGCGCTCGTAAGTGGCCGGGTCGCGGATGATGCTCATGAACGGCGCCATGCCGGTGCCGGTGCCCATCAGGTACAGGCGCTTGCCTGGCAGCAGGTAGTCGATCACCAGCGTGCCGGTGGGCTTTCTGCCCACAACGATGCTGTCGCCGACCTGGATATGCTGCAGCCGGCTCGTCAGCGGACCGTCCTGCACCTTGATGCTGAGGAACTCGAGGTGCTCCTCGTAGTTGGCGCTGACCACGCTGTAGGCTCGCAGCAGCGGTTTGCCGTTCACGCGCAGGCCAATCATTGTGAAATGGCCGTTCAGGAAGCGCAGCGACGGGTCGCGGGTCGTGGTGAAGGAGAACAGCCTGTCGGTCCAATGGTGGACGCTGAGGACTCGTTCGTCGTTGAAGGCGCTCATGATGGGGTGGTCTGGTCGCTGCGGGCTGCGAAAGTCGTCGGCCGGCTGCCGGCAAGCGTGGAAGGCCTCCCGCTCTTGCGCTGGCTGCACCTTGAATGTAGCATCGACTACATCAATGTTTAGCAGGCACTACATGAAATACGGGGTCGAAGGTTCAAGCGATATTGTGCCCGAGCAGGCGGCTTGCCCCGCTGCCTGGCTTGCTGTGGACGCTGGGTGGTCGCGTGCTTGAGCCTGGCGCGCCCCAGCCCGGCTGGATCACCCCGGCGCGCAATGAGCGCATGGCCGCGCACAAGATCGAGTGCAACGCCTGTCCGGTGCTGTGCCAGATCAGCGAGGGCAAGGTCGGCGCTTGCGACCGCTACATCAACCAGGGCGGCGCGCTGCTGCGGGTCGACCCTTTGCTGCTGCTGCGCCAGCGTCTGGACGCTGGCGATGCCGCTGACGAGGTGCCCGAGTTGGTGGCTTTCCTGGCTGCGGATGCGGCGCCGCTGCCGCTGCTCGCCGGTGAGCCCGAGGTCTTCGTCACCGCGGTCGGCGCTTCGACCACCTACCCGGATTACAAGCCGGCGCCTTTCATCGTCTCGTCACAGGTCGACGGGGTCGACATGGTCACGGTGGTCACCGAGGGCATCTTCAGCTACTGCAGCCTGAAGGTCAAGATCGACACCGACCGCTGGCTGGGCCCCGAACAGGCCGAAGTGCGCTGCCAGGGCGAACTCGTCGGTCACGTCACGACAGCCGAGTACGGCTCACAGATGCTCAGCCTGGGCGGCGTGCACCACATCACCGGAGGCAGCAAGAAAGAGGGCCGGGTCACGGTCGAGATGATGCAGGCGCTGGGCAACAAGCAGGCGGTGACCCTGGCGATCACCGGCGGCGCCCAGGTGCTGATCCAGGCGGGCCAGGCGCCAGTGGTCAACGGTGTGCCCGAGGCCCGGATGCGGGTGGGCTGCGGCTCGGCCGCCGTGGGCATCTTCGCCCAGCAGTTTTGCGACCAGGCCGACGAGGTGGTGGTGGTCGACGACCACATCACTGGCGTGTTGACCGAGCATCAGGCGGGCCGCTGTCTGGGCATGCGGCCTTCGGGGCTGAAGATCCGCGGCCGCAAGAGCACGCCAGGGCGTTATTTTCAGGTGGCCAAGCCGGGCACCGGCTGGGGCGGCACCGACATCGATGACCCGCTGACCATCATCGAGGGCTGGGACCCGGCGCTGGGCTGGCCCGGCCAACGCCTGCTGATGGTCAGCACGACTGGCGAGCACGCGGCCTGGTATGTGCTGGACCAAAGCCTGCAGCCGCAGCCCGCAGTGATGCCCGCAGCGGTGCAGACCATCGTCGAGCGGATCGGCGAAAACTGCGAGCCCTCGCTGACCACGGTGCTGTTCGTCGGTGGCGCTGGCGGCAGCCTGCGCGCCGGCGTGACCGAAAACCCGGTGCAACTGACGCGCGCGATCAAGCAAAGCCTGGTCAAGGTGACCTGCGGTGGCGCGCCGGCCTATGTCTGGCCTGGCGGCGGCATCACGCTGATGGTCGACGTGATGCAGATGCCTGACAACAGCTTCGGCACGGTGCCCACGCCGGCCATCGTCGCGCCGATCGAGTTCAGCCTGCGCCTGTCGGACTACCAGGCGCTGGGCGGGCACATGGCCTATGTGCGGCCGCTGGCCCAGGTGCTCGCCACCGGCGGCTGGCATTCGGACGGCGCACCGAGCGCGCGGCGTTTCATCGCGCCGCCTGCCGGCAACCCCTGGCCGCTGCAGCCGTGAGTGCGGCGGCCCAGCGCGCGCTGCTGCCCGGGGGCCGTTGGCACTTCCAGCACGGGCCGATCGACATCGTGATCGACGCCCAGGGTGATGCATCGGCGCTGCAGTGCGCTCACGCTCTGGCCTGGACCCGCTTTCAGACCGTGCTGTCGGCGCTGGTGGCCGAATTAGCGCTGCTGCGCCGTCCGGTGGCCGGCGATGCCTGTGCGCTGCGTGGCGAGGTCGCGCGCCGGATGTGGTCCGCTTGCGCGCCGCTGGTCGCCGAAGCCGACGGCTTCATCACGCCGATGGCTGCGGTGGCCGGCGCGGTGGCGCAGTCGCTGATCGGGTCTTACCAGCGCGATGGCATCGCCAGGGCTTGGGTCAACAACGGCGGCGACATCGCGCTGCACCTGAGCCCCGGCACCCAGGCCAGGGTCGGCTTGTACGCCGACCTGGCGGCCTTCGATCCACAGGCTGCTGAGCGCAGCTTGGCTGGGGATTTGCGCACCGACGCGGGCTTCTTGCTGCGAGCCGAGGACCCCGTGCGCGGCGTGGCCACCAGTGGCTGGCGCGGGCGCAGTCACTCGCGCGGCATCGCTGACAGCGTCACGGTGCTGGCCGCCAGTGCAGCGATGGCCGACGCTGCGGCCACCGTCATCGCCAATGCGGTCGATGCCGATGCGCCTGGCATCGTTCGGCGCCCGGCCGACAGCTTGCGCGACGACAGCGATCTGGGCGCGATCGCCGTCACCGTCGCGGTGCCGGCGCTGCCCGACGATGTCGTGCAAGGCGCGCTGCAGCGTGGCCTGGATTGCGCGCGCCGGCTGCAGCGCAGGGGGCTGGTGCATGCGGTGCTGCTGGTCTGTCAGGGTTCCTACGCTCGGCTGCAGCCTGCGCAGGCCTTAGAGTCAGCGCTGGTTCAGTGATCAATTCATCCCCATCGAAAATTCCCCCGCCATGAGCCTGATCGACAT
>RGQD01000272.1 GCA_010030205.1 Betaproteobacteria bacterium | reverse complement strand
GATGTTCAGCTTGATGTTCAGCTTGATGTTCAGCTTGATGTTCAGCTCGATTGGCGGCCAGGATGTCGCCCATCGGCCGGCCGCTGCCCGGCTCGATCCGCTCGGACCGCTCGGGCCGCTTGGCCTGAAGCGCGACGACGCCGCCTTCGGCAAAGCCGCCGCCGATGACATGGGCGGCGTATTGGCTGCGGATGGTGGCTGCAGGCGGCAGTGCGTCGCGCGGCGCGAACGGATCGGCCTCGATGTGGTGCGGGAACTCGGTGCTCTTGACCCAGGGCAGCGAGTCAAGCGGCAGGCGGTAGCCCATCGGCGAGTCGCCCGGGAACAGATACATGCGCTCGTCACGGAAGAACCAGCCACCGGTCTGCCAGCGGCCGTCGGTCGACAGCGGATGCGCCGGATTCAGCGGCTTGGCGCCGTCACGCTTCTTGATCGGCAGCGCGTAGCCCACCTCATGCGCCAGGCCCTGCGTGAAGACGCGGCGCAAGCGGCTGCGCTCCATCTCGTCGTCGAGCTTGGTATCAAACGGGTCGACGTTGACCGGCAGACGGCGCTCACGCCAAAGGTAGTACCAGGTGTCCTCGTAGCCCGGCTGCACATGCGCGTCGGTCAGTCCGAGGCGCCGGGTCAGCCCGCCGATGAAGGTCTTGGCATCGGTCGAATCGTAGTGCAGCAGCTCGCGTTCGTCGGCGAGCAGCGCCGGGTCGTGCCAACAGGGCTGACCGTCGGCGCGCCAGCAAATCGACAGCGCCCAGCGAGGCAGTTGCTCGCCCGGGTACCACTTGCCTTGGCCGCAGTGCAGGAAGCCGCCCTGGCTGTAATGTGCGCTCAGCCGCCCCACCAGGTCTTGCGCCACCAGCCGCTTGGTCGGGCCCAGCGCGTCGGTGTTCCACTCGGCGCCGTCGCGGTCCTCGACGCTGACAAAGGTGGGCTCGCCGCCCATCGTCAGCCGCACGTCGCTCGCCATCAGCTGCGCGTCCACCACCTCGCCCAGCGCCAGCACCTCGGCCCATTGGTCCTCGGTGTAAGGCTTGGTGACGCGCGGCGACTCGAAGATGCGGGTGACCGTCATTTGGTGGTCGAACTCGACTTCGCACTCGTCCATCGCACCGCTGATCGGCGCCGCGCTGCCCGGGGTGGGCGTGCAGGCCACCGGAATATGGCCTTCGCCGGCCATCAATCCCGAGGTCGGGTCGAGACCGACCCAGCCCGCGCCGGGCAGGAAGACCTCGCACCAGGCGTGCAGGTCGGTGAAATCGATCTCGGTGCCGCTGGGGCCGTCGAGCGCCTTGACGTCGGATTTGAGCTGGATCAGGTAGCCCGAAACGAAGCGCGAGGCCAGCCCGAGGTGGCGCAGTGCCTGCACCAGCAGCCAACCGGTGTCGCGACAACTGCCCGATCCCAGCGTCAGCGTTTCCTCGGGCGTCTGCACGCCAGACTCCATCCGGATCAGGTAGCGGATGTCACCCTGCAGTCGCTGGTTGATGCCGACCAAGAAGTCGATGGTGCGACGCTCGGTCAGGTCAATGCTGGCGACAAACTTGGCCAACGCGGGCGTCGCGGGCTCGGTGACCAGGTAGGGCTGAAGCTCGAGCTTGAGCGCCTCGCCGTAGCTGAAGGGGTAGGTCTCGGCGTCGGGTTCGAGGAAGAAGTCGAAGGGGTTGTAGACCGACATCTCGGCCACCAGGTCGACCGTGACCTTGAACTCGGTGGTCGGCTCGGGAAACACCAGCCGCGCCAAGTAGTTGGCGAACGCGTCTTGCTGCCAGTTGATGAAATGGTTCTTGGGCTCAATCGTCAACGAGTAACTCAGGATCTTGCTGCGGCAATGCGGCGCCGGGCGCAGACGCACGATGTGCGGCCCCATGGCCACAGACCGGTCATACTGGTAATGGGTGACGTGGTTCAGCGCAACGTGAATGGACACAGGGTTCCTTCTGGGTCAGGGTGATGCTGCAGTGCCGCATTTTCTCGCGGAGTTCCAGCCTGGCGGTGACAGATCAAGCGGGAATCAGGAAGTCGCGGCTGATGCCGGCCCCGATGTCGTTGACGCGGTCGAGAAACTGGGTCAGGAAGGCGTGCAGGCCTGTGGCCAGGATCTCATCGATGCGGCCGAACTGCAGGTCACTGCGCAGTCGGCCGGCACGGCGCCGGGTTTCGCTGCTCGGCTCATTGGCCACCAGATCGAGGTTGGCCACCAGTACGTTCATGCAGGCTGCCAGCGAGCGTGGCATGTCAGGACGCAGCATCAGCAACTCGGCCACCTTGTCGGGTCGGATCACGTTGCGGTAGACCTTGCGGTAGATCTCGAACGCACTGACCGAGCGCAGGATCGCGCTCCAATGGTAGAAATCGACCTCGGGCGCATCGTCGTCGGCCCAGGCGCCGAAATAATCGCCGGCCAGCGCATGGAACTTGACGTCTAGCAGTCTGGCAGTGTTGTCGGCACGCTCGAGAAAAGTGCCTATGCGTATGAAATGCAGCGATTCGTCCTGCAGCATCGTGCCCACCGACACGCCGCGGCTCAGATGCGACCTGAACTTGACCCACTCGAACAACGCAGCCGGGTCGCGCTCGAAACTGTCGTCGACCAGCATGCGGTTGAACTCCAACCAGGTCTGGTTGGTGGTCTCCCAGAGCTCGGTGGTGAGCTTGCCGCGCACCGCGCGCGCGTTCTCGCGCGCCGCGCCCAGGCAGGACAGGATCGACGAGGGATTGCTGGCGTCACGCACCATGAATCGCATCACATTGCCGGCGTTGACGGCGTCGTGGGTCTTGCCGAAAGCCTGGGTGAGTTCGGAGATGCCCAGCACGCCAGCCCAACCTTGCTCAGCGCGGTCGACCGACTGTGGCAGCAGCGAGGTCTGGTGGTTGACGTCGAGCATCCTGGCGGTGTTTTCGGCCCGTTCCATGTAACGGGACATCCAAAAAAGGTGGTCGGCGGTTCTAGAGAGCATGCTTCGGCTCCAGCGGGACGCCTGCCGGCTTGCAGGCCGGCAGGCCTTCGTCAGGCGAGCGCCCCTGCGCGGGCAGGGACGCCCGTCCGGACTCAGTCCAGAAAAGGTGGTCAGCGGTTCTAGACAGCATCGTTCGATTCCCGTTGTTCTTGTTTCAGCGCGGAGACATGTTGGCGGCGCATCAGGCTTCCAACACCCAGGTGTCCTTGGTCCCGCCGCCCTGCGACGAGTTGACCACCAGCGAGCCCTCTTTCAATGCGACGCGAGTCAGCCCGCCGGGCACTGTCTGCACGCTCTTGCCTGACAACACGAAGGGGCGCAGGTCGATGTGGCGCGGCGCGATGCCGGCCTCGACGAAAGTCGGCGTGGTCGACAAGGCCAGTGTCGGCTGGGCGATGTAGTTGCTCGGCCGGGTCAGCAGTTGGAGGCGAAACCTTTCGATCTCGGCCTGGGTCGAGGCCGGCCCGACCAGCATGCCGTAGCCGCCCGCGCCATGCACCTCCTTGACCACCAACTCGCCCAGGTTGGCCAGCACATACTTCAGGTCGTCAGCCTCGCGACAGAGGTAAGTTGGCACGTTCTCGAGTATCGGCCGCTCACCGAGATAGAACTCGATCATCTTGGGCACATAGGGGTAGATCGACTTGTCGTCGGCCACGCCCGTACCGATCGCGTTGCAAAGGCTGATGTTGCCCTTGCGGTACACATCCAGCAGGCCGGCGCAACCCAAGCTGCTGTCAGGCCGGAAAGCCTTGGGGTCGAGAAAATCGTCGTCGACCCGTCGGTACACCACATCGACCCGTCGCGGGCCTTGCGTGGTTCGCATATAGACGAGTTGATCCTTGACGAACAAGTCTTGGCCTTCCACCAGTTCCACACCCATCTGCTGCGCTAGAAACGCGTGCTCAAAGTAAGCACTGTTGTGCATACCTGGCGTGAGCACCACGACCGTGGGCTCGTTGACCGAGGGTGGCGCCATCGCACGCAGGGTCTCGAGCAGCAGGTCGGGGTAATGCGCAACGGGCGCCACTTGGTGCTGGGCGAACAGCTCCGGAAACAGCCGCATCATCATCTTGCGGTTCTCCAGCATGTAGCTCACACCGCTGGGCACGCGCAGGTTGTCCTCGAGCACGTAGTACGTGCCTCTGCCATCGGGCTGCGCCGCGCGCACGATGTCGATGCCAGAGATGTGCGAATAAATTTGGCCCGGCAGATCCACACCCATCATCTCAGGGCGGAACTGTGCGTTGTGCAGCACCTGCTCGGCCGGCACGATGCCGGCCTTGAGGATGTCCTGGCTGTGGTAGACATCGTGCAAGAAACGATTCAGCGCCGTGACACGTTGGGCCAGGCCTTGCTGCATCGTCAGCCACTCGTCACTCGGAATGATGCGCGGGATCAGGTCGAAGGGGATCAAGCGCTCAGTGCCTGCGCCGTCCTCGT
Organism: Betaproteobacteria bacterium; assembly: GCA_010030205.1. Classification (GTDB taxonomy): domain Bacteria; phylum Pseudomonadota; class Gammaproteobacteria; order Burkholderiales; family Burkholderiaceae_C; genus Pseudaquabacterium. Next base: position 2,075 of record RGQD01000272.1, on the reverse strand, counting down.
CCTTGGCGCCGTAGACCGCAAACGTGATACCGACGCGGCGAAAAATCATCTCAGCTTCGTCGCGGCGCGCTGCCATCAAGGCCGGTGCTTGGCCCTGCAGCCAGCGGTCGAAGTCGCTGTAATGCGCTCTCACACTGCCGGCACTGGCCTGCATTTCGTCAAACCTGGGTTTCATGGGGAACAGGCTCCTGGCATCGGCTTGTCCGATGGGAGTCTATTTAGCAACTTTCGCACCCACTGCAGCTTGCGCATTACCAGACTCGGTCCAGTGCCAGTAGCGCCGACGCAGATCGCGGGTGCAATGGCCGATCCCATCCTGCCAAAGCCAGGCACCGCAGCGGTCATTGCGCACCACTTCGATGCCTCGCACCGAATATCGCACCAAAACATCCGGTGCCGGGTGGCCGTAGCGGTTTCGGTATCCAGATTGCACCACGGCGGTGCCTGGATGAACGGCATCGATGAATTCGCTGGTCGATGATGTGCGGCTGCCGTGGTGCGGCACCAGCAACACCGTGCTGTTCAGCGCTGCGCCTTGGCGCAACACCAGCGCAGCCTCTTGTGGCGCCTCGATGTCGCCTGTTAGCAGCGCACTGCGGCCCTGGGCGTCGATCACCCGCAGCACGCAACTCAGCGCGTTGGGCTTGGTCGCTGTCCGATGCTCTGCCGACGTCGGGTGCAGCACCTCGAATCCGACACCGTCCCAAGACCAATGCTGGCCGGCATCGCAACGCCGCTGCGCCACGCCTAGCTGAGCCGCCTGGTTCAGCAATGAATGGCCGGTCTCGAGTGAACTGCTCAGCGCCGAGATTGGAATGCCGGCGAGCAGGCTGGCGGCGCCGCCGACATGGTCAATGTCACGGTGGCTGAGCACCAGCATGTCGATCCGACGCTCACCTCGGGCCTGCAGCATCGGCAGCAACACCCGCTGACCGGCGTCCACATCGACCGTGTACTGCGGTCCGGCGTCGTAGACCAGCAAGTGGCTGCGGGTTCGCACCAGCAATGCGTTGCCCTGGCCGATGTCGGCTGCCAACAGCTCGAACTGCCCCTGCGGTGGCCTCACCACCACAGGCCAAAGCAAGGGCAAAGCCAGCGGCAACGCGAGCCAGCGCAAGGCCAAGGGCACTTGCAGCACCGCCAGCAACGCGCCGACCAAGCCACAGGCCAACGCCCATGCCGGCGCTGCCGCCGCGCTGTAGACCGCCCAGGGGAAGCTGGCCAGCCAGGCCAGGCCCCAAACCAAGGCCTGCACCAACGCGGCGGCCAGCAACCAGGCCCCGGGCAGCAGCACGCCGAACAGAGCCAGCGGCGTGATCAACAGCGTGACGAGCGGTATCGCCACCAAATTGGCAGCAAAGCCGACCACGCTGAGTTGCTGGAAGAACACCAAGGACAGCGGTGCCAGTCCCAGCGTGGCCACCACTTGGCCGCGCAGATGATCACGCAGATGGCCAACGCTGCGGCCGTGCAAGCGCTGATGCCAGGCGCCCTGCACAGGCACCTCAATCGCCACGGCTCGCCCACTGGCAGGCTCAGACAGCAGCAGCAAGCCCACTGCGGCAAACGACAGCCAGAATCCTGCTTGCAACAGCGCCCAGGGGTCTAGCAGCGTGACCGTCACAGCGGCAGCCAGCAGCACCAGCAACCAGGGCCAACGCTGCCCCTGGCTGCGCAGCAGACCCGTGACCCCCAGCATTATCAGCGTTCGCTGGGCCGGCACGCCCCAACCCGCGAGCATCGCATAGCTGGTGGCCAGCGCCAGACCGACCCAACGCCCTGCAGTGGGCGCCGGCAGCCACAGCATCAGATAGCTGCTTAAACGCCACAGCCGGCCGGCCAATGCTGCGGCGGCCCAGGCGAACATCGTGATGTGGACGCCGCTGATCGACACCAGGTGCGCGATACCGGTGCGGCGGAAAAGATCCCAGTCTTCGCGCTCTATCGCAGCCTGATCCCCTACCGCCAGCGCGGCCAGCACCCCGGCACTGCGGGGGTCCGCAACCTGGCGCCAGATCGCGCTGCGAACCGCCTCGCGCAGGCGCTCCACAGGATGGGCGACCGCCTCGGCCAGC
>RGQD01000271.1 GCA_010030205.1 Betaproteobacteria bacterium | reverse complement strand
GGTCAAGCGCAGCTTGGCGTTGTGGAACATCAACAGCGCCGTGCGAAACCTGTCGTGAAACCCCTCCAGCCAGATGATCCGGTAGTCGGGTGCCACTGAGCGCTCGAGCGCCTGCTTTTGCAGCGGCGTCAAAGCGCGCAGGCCCATGGCTTGGCGCTTCACGCAGCGCGCGGTGATGGCGGCGATCAAGGGATCGACCTGTTGGTCACCCGTCGCTTCGAACTCAATGTCGTAGGTCGGTGTGCAGTCCGGCACATCGGCGCGTCGCTGAGCTTGCATCGTCAGGCCCTGCGCGCTGGCAGCGATCGACAGGGTTTCCAGCAGCGCGCCGATTGAGATCTGACTCGGTCGTCCATCCAGGTCATACACGCAGTAATCGCGGGTGTCGAAGCCGTGCACCACGAGATGCGATTCATCGACCAACTCGAATCGCCAGGGTTGGCTGTTGTCGCCACTCGGCGCCCAGCGCGCCAGGTCGAGAATCTGCTTGATGGCCTCGCGGGTGATCATGGCACCGACCTCTTGCAGTGGGTGCTTGTTGCCGCCGGGACGCCAGGTGCGGACCATCTTGTTGCGGTAGGCGTCGACTTGAAACCCATGCGGTGCTGCGAGCACCTTGCCTCGGCCCAGCAAAATCTTCAGCGCCTCGGCGCCCGCCACCGCGGCGCAGAGTTGACAGCCCAAGATGCTCGACGGCCCGCGCTGTTCGGTCAGGTTGACGGCAGTGGGGTCCACCAGATAAGAACGGTGCAGGCCTGCTGGCGCCAAGCCGACCAAGAACCGCAGCGCCTTCTCATCGTCGGACTGGTCTGCCCACCGAAAATAGTTTTCGAAGCTCATGCTGCTGGGCAGGAAGTTCAGCGCGGCCGCACCCATGCCAAGCGGGGCCGCTGTGATGGCCGGGATGCGGCGGCTTGCACAGGCGGAAAAAGTATCTTGACGCGCAGAAAACGCAAAGAAGTCCAGGCCATCGACATAGAGATCGACATGGGCCAGGAAGTCAGGCAAGTTCATGCGGTCGACACCGCCGGCAAAGACCTGGATGTCGACTTCGGGGTTGATGTCTCTGGCCATCGCAGCCAGCACCTCGACCTTGGGTTGACCCAGCGAGGCCATCGATGCCCCGGCTTGGCGATTGAAATTGGCGAGGTCGAAATGGTCGAAATCGGCGATGTGGAACTTGCCGACGCCCAGGCGCGTCAGCGTCAGCAAGTGGGCGCCGCCCACGCCGCCCATGCCGGCGATCGCGACCCTGCTGCTGCGCAATTGCGCCTGCTCCTGCTGGGTCACCCAGCCGATGTTTCTGGAGAAGGCTTTGAAATAGTCGAACATGGATTGACAGTCCGGAACAGTGAATTGGCCGATGGCGCGGCGCGCTGGCGTACCAGCTGCCGCAGCTTGGGCCCTGACAGGGATATCGGCTCGCGGTGGCTGAACTCCAGGCTTCTCGTCTGCATTCGCGTGGCGGCGCGGATCTGGGCCGCTATGCTCGGCGTCCAACCCCGGCTTCGGGGCCTGCAGACGCGGTGAAGGGCTTGGGCGAGATGGCTGGGTTGAAATCAGTACGCAGGGTCTGGGCAGATCTGTCGGTGTCGGCCGTGGTTGCGGGCTTTGTCGTGGTGCTGGTGGGCTACAGCAGTTCGGCGGCCATCGTGTTCCAGGCTACTCAGGCGCTGGGCGCGACGCCGGCGCAGACAGCGTCCTGGATGTGGGCGCTGGGCCTGGGGATGGGCCTGAGCAGCATAGGCTTGTCGCTGCATTACCGGCTGCCGGTGCTCGCGGCCTGGTGCACACCGGGCGCGGCGCTGCTGGCCGCCACCCAAGGCGTCAGCCTGGCCGAGGCGACCGGGGCTTTCGTCGTCTGTGCGTTGTTGATCATCGCGGCCGGCGTGACCAGGGTGTTCGAGCGCTTGATGGATCGGCTGCCGATGGCGGTGGCCGCGGCGCTGCTGGCCGGGGTGTTGACGCGCTTCGGCCTGGATGCGGTGCTGTCGGTGCGCAGCGCACCCGGTCTGGTGCTCTTGATGACGGCGGCTTTTCTGGCGGGCCGGCGTTGGTGGCCGCGCTACGCTGTGCCGGGCGTGCTGCTGGCGGGCGTCGTGGTGGCTGCGCTGCAAGATCGGCTGCAGGGGGACACGATTTGGGGTCTTGGATCAGCGGTCTGGGCCAGCCCGGTGTTCGTGATGCCGCAGTTCAGCCTGGTCGCGTCGGTGGGGGTCGCGCTGCCGCTGTTCATCGTCACGATGGTCTCGCAAGCCCTGCCTGGCGTGTCGGCGCAGCGGGCCGCAGGCGTCGTGGTGCCGGTCTCGCCGCTGATCACCGCGACCGGCTTGGTGACGCTGGTGCTGGCGCCTTTCGGGGCTTTCGCGATCAGCCTGGCAGCGATCACCGCGTCGATCTGCATGAGCCCGCAAGCCCATGCCGACCCGGCCAAGCGCTACACCGCGCCAGTGATGGCCGGCGTTTTCTACTGCCTGCTCGGGCTGGCCGGCGGCGCGGTGGCGGGCTTGCTGGCGGCCTTTCCGCGCGAGTTGGTGGCTGCGGTGGCGGGCTTGGCGCTGTTGGGGACGATCGCCAGCGCGCTGAGTCTGGCGCTCCAGGATGAGCGGCACCGCGACGCAGCGGCCATCACCTTCCTGGTCACGCTGTCGGGCGTGACGATTGGCGGTGTTGGTGCAGCGTTCTGGGGTGTGCTCGCCGGCACGGTAGCGCTCGCTGTGCAACACTGGCGGCCCCAACGCTAGAGCCTGCCCACCATGAAGCTGTTGTTCGTCGCCGATCCGCTGGAATCCTTCAAGACCTACAAGGACACCACCTTCTCGATGATGCGCGAGGCGGCGCGCCGTGGCCACCAGCTCTGGGCTTGCGAACCGGCCGATCTGGTCTGGGTGCGCGGGGCGCGGGTGGTGGCCCGTCAAGCGCGGGCGATCAGGCTGACCGGTGACGAACACGCCTGGTTCGAGGTGCTGACCCAGGCCGAGCTCGCGCTGGCCGACACCGATGCCATCGTGATGCGCAAGGATCCGCCGTTTGACAGTGAGTACTTCTACGCCACCCATTTGCTGGGCCAAGCCGAGCGCGAGGGTGCCAAGGTCTTCAACAAGCCGGCCGCGCTGCGCGACCATCCCGAGAAGCTCGCGATCATGGAGTTTGCGCAGTTCATCGCGCCCACGCTGGTCACGCGCAGTGCTGACGCGATCCGCGCCTTCCACACCGAGCACCAGGACATCATCCTCAAGCCGCTCGACGGCATGGGCGGCATGGGCATCTTCCGCGTCGGCCCCGACGGGCTGAACCTGGGGTCGATCACCGAGACGCTGAACCAGGGCGGCGTGCAGACCGTGATGGTGCAGAAGTACTTGGCCGAGATCGTCAAAGGCGACAAGCGCGTGCTGGTGATCGGCGGCGTGCCGGTGCCGTTCACGCTGGCGCGTATCCCGCAAGGCAGCGAAATCCGTGGCAACCTGGCCGTGGGCGGCAAGGGCGTGGCGATGCCGATCACCGACCGCGAGCGCGAGATCGCCAGCGCGATCGGCCCGGTGCTGGCCGCCCGCGGACTGCTGTTGATCGGCCTCGATGTGATCGGCGACTGCCTGACCGAGATCAACGTCACGAGCCCGACCTGTTTCCAGGAGATCAGCGAGCAGACCGGTTTCGATGTGCCGGCGATGTTCATCACCGCGCTCGAGCAGCAACTCAAGGGTGCCGCCGCATGAAGACCCGAGCTGCTGTCGCCTGGAAGGCTGGCGCCCCGCTGACGATCGAAGAAGTCGACTTGGCCGGCCCGCGCGACGGCGAGGTGCTGGTCGAGGTCAAGGCCACCGGCATCTGCCACACCGATTACTACACGCTGTCGGGCGCCGACCCCGAAGGGCTGTTCCCGGCCATCCTGGGCCACGAGGGCGCGGGCGTGGTGCTCGAAGTCGGCGCCGGCGTGCCCTGGTTGAAGCCCGGCGACCATGTGATCCCGCTCTACACGCCCGAGTGCCGCAACTGCAAGTTCTGCCTGTCGCGCAAGACCAATCTGTGCCAGGCGATCCGCAGCACGCAAGGCAAGGGCTTGATGCCCGACGGCAGTTCTCGCTTCTCGATCGGCGGCAAGCCCATCCTGCACTACATGGGCACCAGCACTTTTGCCAACCACATCGTCGTGCCCGGCATCGCGCTGGCCAAGATTCGCAGTGACGCGCCGTTCGACAAAGTCTGCTACATCGGCTGCGGCGTGACCACCGGCGTTGGTGCGGTGCTGTTCACGGCAAAAGTCGAGGCCGGCGCCAATGTGGTCGTGTTCGGCCTCGGCGGCATCGGTCTGAACGTGATCCAGGGCGCGAAGATGGTGGGCGCCGACAAGATCATTGGCGTCGACCTGAACCCGGCACGTGAGGCGATGGCGCGCAAGTTCGGCATGACGCATTTCATCAACCCCAAGGACACGCCCAACGTGGTCGATGCGGTGCAACAGCTGACCGACGGTGGCGCCGACTACAGCTTTGAGTGCATTGGCAACACGCAAGTGATGCGCGACGCGCTGGAATGCACCCACAAGGGCTGGGGCCGCAGCATCATCATCGGCGTGGCCGAGGCCGGCGCCGAGATCTCGACCCGGCCGTTCCAGCTCGTCACCGGTCGCAAATGGGAGGGCTCGGCTTTCGGCGGCGCGCGCGGCCGCACCGATGTGCCGAAGATCGTCGACTGGTACATGGACGGCAAGCTCAACATCGACGACTTGATCACCCACAAGCTCAAGCTCGAAGACATCAACGAGGGCTTTGCGCTGATGAAGCGTGGCGAGTCGATCCGCTCGGTCGTGATGTTTTGACGCCTCTCGACCTGCGGACTCGCGGCATCGTCGCTGAGCCGCCGGTGGCCGCCACAGCGGACAATCGGGGGCTATGGCCATACTTTCTCTTTCCAACGCACACCTGGCCTACGGCCATGTGGCCCTGCTCGACGCGACAGGTTTTTCTCTAGACACCGGCGAGCGCCTGGGCCTGATCGGCCGCAACGGCGCCGGCAAGTCCTCGATGCTCAAGGTGATCGCTGGGCTCGAAAAGCTCGACGACGGCTTGCTGCAGCTGACCCAGGGGCTGCGCATCTGCTATGTGCCGCAGGAGCCGGTGTTCGAGCCCGGCCACACGGTGTTCGAGGCTGTCAGCGAGGGCGTGGCCGAGGCGCGCGCCGTGCGCCAAGCCTATGAAGAGCACGCCGAGGGCGTCGATCTCGATGCGCTGCAGACCCGGATCGAGGCGCTGGACGCCTGGAACTGGGAGCAGCGCGTCGACAGCACGATCGCGCAGTTGAACCTGGACGGCGCGCGCGACATCGGCGAGCTCTCGGGCGGGATGAAAAAACGTGTCGCGCTGGCGCAGGCGCTGGTCGCGGTGCCCGACGTGCTGCTGCTCGACGAGCCGACCAACCACCTCGACCTCGACTCGATCGCCTGGCTCGAAGACCTGCTGCGCGGCTTCAAGGGCGCGGTGATGCTGATCACCCACGACCGCGCTTTTCTCGACGCGGTGGCCACGCGAATCCTCGAGCTCGACCGCGGCCAGCTGCGCAGCTACCCGGGTAACTTCGGCGCTTACGAGGCAACCAAGGCGCGCGAGATGGAGGACGAGGCGCTGGCCAGCGCCCGCGCCGACAAGCTGCTGGCGCAGGAAGAGGTCTGGATCCGCAAAGGGGTCGAAGCCCGCCGCACCCGCAGCGTCGCGCGCATCCAACGCCTGGACCTGCTGCGCGACCAGCGCCAGGCCAGACGCGATTCGCTCGGACAGGTCAAGCTCGAGATCGACGCCGGCGCGCCCAGCGGCAAGATCGTCGCCGAGCTCAAGGATGTCTGCATGAGCTTCCCGACCCCTTCGGGCGACAAGCTGATCGTCAAGGACTTCAGCGCGACGATCCTGCGCGGCGACAAGGTCGGGCTGATCGGCCCGAACGGCGCCGGCAAGACCACCTTGCTCAAGCTGATCCTGGGCGAGTTGCAGCCGAGCTCGGGCCGGATCCGCCAGGGCAGCAAGCTCGAGGTGGCGTATTTCGACCAGATGCGCGCCGGGCTGGACCTCGACGCGACGCTGGTCGACACCATCAGCCCGGGCAGCGAGTGGATTGAGTTCGGTGGCCAGCGCAAGCATGTGATGAGCTACTTGAACGACTTCCTGTTCTCGCCGGCGCGTGCGAACTCGCCGGTGCGAACGCTGTCGGGCGGCGAGCGCAACAGGGTGTTGCTGGCAAGGCTGTTCGCGTTGCCTGCCAACGTGCTGGTGCTCGACGAGCCGACCAACGACCTCGACATCGACACATTGGAGCTGCTCGAAGAGCTGCTGCAGGGCTACGCCGGCACGGTGTTCCTGGTCAGCCACGACCGACGCTTTCTCGACAACGTGGTCACCAGCACGATCGCTTGGGAAGGCGACCTGCAGCCCGGCCATTGGCGCGAGTACGAAGGCGGCATCGCCGACTGGCAGGTGCAGCGCGCGCGCATG
>RGQD01000028.1 GCA_010030205.1 Betaproteobacteria bacterium | reverse complement strand
GCTGCAAATCCCCTGGGGGCGGCTCGCCGAGCGTCTGCTGGTCGCATTCGACCGTCATGGGCGCCATTTCGTTGGCGTGGTCGCCACCCATACGCTCGCGATGTCGCCCCCAGTGGATTTGCAGCCCAGCCAGCTTCACCCCGGTGGCGGGGCCCTGCGGCAGCGCTTCGATGGCGTCCGGCGAGACGCAGGACAGCGCGAGGATTTCAGACGGTTCGCTCGCGATACCGGCCGCCCGCGCCAGCCAGCGCGCCATGGCCTCGCTGTCGGCATAGGGCACCAGCGCACCGCACTGCCCGATCGTCTGCACGATGGCGCTCATTTCGCGCAGCGTGAGTTGCTCGCTCGCCTCACCGACCAGACCCAGTGTGCTCAACTGAGCCCAGGCCACCCGGTCGATGCCATCAGCCTGCGCCTGAATAGTCGCGCCCAAAGACAACACGTCGCCAAGAGCCCTCGTGACCGAGTCGATCAAGAGAGTCGTCGAGTCGTCGGCATTCATCTCAGCCCCAGTCCGCGCGCCACGATGCCGCGCAGAATTTCATTGGCGCCCCCGCGCAGCGTGTACGCAGGCGAGTGAAGAACCGACTGCGCGACGTAATTCGTGAACCGGTCATCGCTGTCGAGCGACGGAATGACCGGGAACAGAGACCGGGCGGCCTGGGCGACATCACCCTCGAATCGTGTGCCCAGATCCTTGACCATGGCCGCCTCGGTATTGGGCGATTCGCCTTTTTGCATCAGCGCCGCGACGCCCATCGCCATCGATCGCAATGCCCACAGGCGACTCAACAGTTCGCCGATCACGAGACGGCTACGCTCATCCGCAGGACCTTGGGCAGCGCGTCGGATCATCTCGGCAAGCAGGGGATGCGTGCTCATGAAACGCTCCGGACCGCTGCGCTCGAAAGCCAGATCGCCGGTGATGACGCGCCAGCCCTCGCCGGGCTCGCCAAGCACCCGACCGTCCGGGACGAACACCTCGTCGAAGACGATCTCGTTGAAATGGTGTTCGCCGGTCAGCAGCCGTATCGGCCGGATGCTCACGCCCGTCGCGGGCTGGGTGACGATGAGCATCGACAGACCGCGATGTTTGGCCCCTTCAGAGGGCGAGGTCCGGCACAGCACGATCAGGTGATCGGCTTGATGCCCCTGGCTGGTCCAAAGCTTCGTGCCGCTGATTCGCCAGCCGCCCTCGACGCGGCGTGCCTGCGTGCGCACCGAAGCCAGATCAGAGCCGACGTCGGGCTCGCTGTAGCAGGCGCCGAACACGCTGTCGCCTCGGGCAATCGGCGCCAGCAGGTTTTGCTTCATCTCCTGGCTGCCGTACTTGAGAATGCTCGGGCCGACCTGCCGCTCGGCAACCCAATGGCCCGCGACCGGGGCCCCGGCCGCGAGCAGCTCTTCAATCACGACAAAGCGTTCACGCTGCGGGCGATCCTGGCCACCGTACTGAGTCGGCCACGTCATGCCCAGCCAGCCGCGGGCGCCGAGTTTGCGGCTGAAGCCACGGTCCGCGCCGCGCAACCAGCTGTCGCAGATCGGGGTGAAGCCGCCGGTGTCGATTTCGCTTTGCAAGAACTCGCGGACCTCAGCGCGCAGTTGCACGCATCGGCCATCCATCGGCGCAGGTTTGAGGACTGAAAGGGCTTGCGTCATCGATGAATGCGTCCGCTCTGTTTCTGTCTGCTTTGTTTCATCTGTTGCCGGAAGACGTCCCGGCATGGTGGTCACGCGGGCTGCGCGCGTCATTCATTCCACAGGGATGTCACGAAGCTGCGCAGTATAATTCCACTCTGATTCGTTTGGGTCATGCACCGCCGAGTCGCACCGTCGTGGTCATCCCGACCGCGCAAAAAAGGGCAGCGCAGCAGATGGAAATCGTTGCCGTCGATTTGATCGTGCTGGGCGCAGGCATTGCCGGACTGGCGGCTGCGCGGCATGCGGCGCGCAGCGGACTGCGGGTCGTCTGCTTTGAATCGCTGATGTTTGGTGGCCTGGTGACCAACATCAACGAACTCAGTCCGGCGCCGGCGGGGGTGAGCGGCTCGGGCATCGACTTTGCCTCCGACCTGATGGGCGACATCGCCGATCTCGGGGTCGAGTACCTCAATGCAGAGGCCATCGCCGTCGAGCGATTCGCCGACACGATTGCAGTGCGCACGAGCCAAGCCACCCACTATTGCCGGGCATTGATCATTGCCACCGGTGCGCGCTTGCGCAAGCTTGGCGTGCCGGGTGAGGCCGAACTCGAACATCGCGGCGTGTCGGCTTGCGCCGACTGCGACGCGCCGCTGTACGAAGGGCAGGACGTGGTGGTGGTGGGTGGGGGCGACTCCGCGCTGCAAGAAGCACTGGTGCTCGCACAATTTTGCCGCACGGTGCACCTGATGGTCCGGTCTGAGCACTGCTCGGCGCGCCCTGAGTGGGTCGAACAGGTCCAGTCGAACCCGAAGATCATGCTGCACCTGCACAGCGTGGTCGAGGCGGTGCGCGGACAAGATGGGGTCGAGGCGGTGGTCGTGCGCACAGGTGCCAGCGCGCAGCGCCGGGAGTTCGCCTGCCGGGGCTTGTTCGTCTATGTGGGGCTGGTCGCGAACTGGCCGGTCACCACACCCAGGCTGCAAAGCGATGCGGCGGGTTTTCTGCTGGCCGACCCTGACGGCGTCACCGCGATCGACGGCGTGTTCGCGGCCGGGGCGGTGCGCGCCGGCTTTGGCGGCTTGCTCTCGGCCGCGATCGACGATGGCCAGCGCGCTGCCGCGTCGGTGCTGCAATATCTGCAGCGCCACCCGAGCCAGCAGGTCCACGCACCGGCATTGCCGGTACACGGCGAGGTCAATAGACTGTCCGCGCCAGCAACAGGCGTGAATCCGGGCGGATCCGCCCTGCAGTTCAATCATTGAAGCATCTCATGCAATCGAGCGAATCCCTGGTGATGGACGACTATGAAGCGGCCGTCGAACTCTTCTACGATCGAGGCTGGACCGACGGCCTGCCGATCGTTCTGCCCACCCGCAAACTGGTCGAGGCGATGATCGCCGCGACCGGGCGTGACCGCCATGAGAGCCTCGGCCCCGTGCCGCCCAAAGGTGGCCAGGCCAGCATCGAAAAGCTTGCCATCAACGCGGTGATGGGTGGCTGCCTGCCAGCGCACTTTCCGATCGTCCTGGCAGCCTTCGAAGGGATGATGGCACCGGAACACAATGTCAACGGTGTCACGCAGACCACCCACATGTGCGTCTCGCTGGCAATCGTGAACGGGCCGGTCTCGCGGGCGCTGAATTTCAATTCACGCGACGGGGTTTTCGGCAACGGCTACCGGTCCAACGCGGCGGTCGGGCGGGCCCTGCGCCTGGCGCTGTGGAACCTGGGCGGTGCGGTGCCCTGGGACACCGACAAGGCCACGATGTCGCATCCGGGCGAATACGCGTTCTGCATCGCCGAAGAGGAAGAAGACAACCCCTGGCAGCCCCTGCATGTGGACCGCGGCATGCCTGCAGGGTCGGATGCAGTGACCGTGTTCGCCTGTGAAGGACCCCACAGCGTGCTGTGCAGCGGCGCCCCCGAAGAAATGCTGCATGTGCTGGCTGATTCCATGGTGGGCTTGGGCAACAACAACATCCACGTCGGCGGGCAAATGCTGGTGGTGCTCAATCCGCTCAATGCAGAAGACTTCCATCGCCGCGGTTGGTCGAAGTGGGACGTGCGGCAGTATCTGTGGGAGAACGCCCGGCGCAAACTCGGCGACGTTGCCGCCTGTGGTCCGGTGCACGACCAGTTCCGCAAGGCCCAGCAGGCGGTCGGTCGGTATCCGTTTCGCTACGATCTGGACAATCCGAAGACCATGGTCCCGGTGACGCAGAGTCCAGAAGACATTCACATCGTGGTAGCAGGTGGGCGCACCTATTTTGCAGCAGTCCTGCCCGGTTGGGGCAGTTTTGGTGGTTATGCCGTCACCGTGCCGATTCGGCCGTTGGCGACTTGAAGGAGACACAGATGGAAATCATGATTCCGGTCTGGGCCCATATGCCCACGCCGCAGATCGCCCGCAAGGAACTCGACGATCTGCGGGGCGCGACGGTGGCCCTGGTCGACGACAACTTCGACGAACCCTTCACCACGCACCTCGAAAAGCTGCTGACCGATGGCTATGGCGCCATCGTCAACCGGCTGATCAAGCCCCTCGGTTCAGCCCCCTCACCGGTGTCGCTGATCGACCAGGCCGCTCGGTCCCAGGTTGCGATTGTCGGCATCGCATTGTGAGGCTCATGCACGTCGGGCAGTTTGCTTGACGCAGCAGCGCTTGAAAAGCGCGGGATCCACACAGTGACCATCGCCTGGGATACGTTCGAAAAAGCAGCCCGGATTGCCGCTCGGGTTCAGGGCGTGCCCGATGTCGAGATCACGATCATTCCCCATCGAATCGGTGGCCAAACGGCCGACGATCAGCGAAAGAAAGCTGAAGTCGCCGTGACCGACATCGTGCAGCGCCTGCTCAAGCGCGCGACCCAGTCCTGAGCGACAGCAACTCCGCGGGTCGTTTCCGTTCGGCTGCGTGGCTGTGCTTGTCGCTGCGTCCAAGCTCACTAGCTGACAAGCTTGCCCTGCAGGACCAAGCGCAGCGGCCTCGGGCGATCCAAGGTCTCACGGAGTGTCGTGCTCTCAGGCAAACCGCTGCGGTGTTGTGGGTGGCGATCAAGCGCGACTGCAGACCGGTACGTTCGCGCTGCCTCGACTTCGAGACCAATGTGTCTTCGTCGTGGGATCACCCTAGCAGCGGCAGGCAGCCTGTGGCGTCAAGCCATTCGCGCACGCGGGCCGCATCCTTGTTGGGCAAGGCCGAGAAACTCTCACGCAGCCATTGCACGCACTTGCCTTGATAGGGGAAAGGCTGCTGCGTCCAGGGCTGTCCTTCCAGATCGGCGTGCACCTCGGTCACACCCTCCTTGAGGGCCTTCAGGTTGGCGAGCATCACCGGTACATAGACGCGTCCGATCTCTCTGAGCAGGTCCATCACTGTCAGGGGCAGGGCGTTGGCATCAATCCAGCCGGCCTCTGGAGGTTCCAGACCTGACAAGTCATCGACAAGATAGACCCAAGCATGGACTCGCGGTGCTTGGGCAAGCGTGAGCGCCGCTGGAGTCGGGTCGAAATGAGCCAACTGCGTGAGCTGGCCATAGACCGCGAAGTCGCCACTGCCCGGCCTTGCGCCCAGCCAGAAAGGGTGTTGATGCAGGTGGCGCTCGAAGATCTCTAGAAAGCGCAGGTAGCTGTCCTCGATCACGCCGGCGGTGGCTGGGCTGGAGCCGACATAGCGCAGCCGATTGATCTGACGCTCGGCGAAGGCCTTCTGCATTTCTGCGACCTGTGCCGGCGCTGCGCTGATGCCACGCCACAGCGGCAGGATGGTGCCGGCCTTGTCGATGTCCTGCCGATAGTGCCAGCGGTAGTGGAACATCGCCTTGGTGATCCATTCGTCGCCATAGTCCTCGATCAGTTCATCGACAAAGCGCAACGCTGGATCCGTGGGAATGACGCTTCGGCCCTGCAACTCGCGTTCGAAGCGGCGGATGATCGGCGTGGAATCGGTGACGGCTTCGATCTGGCCTTGAGCATTGGGCAGGTAGAACGTGGGCAGCAGTTCCACCTTCGGCTTTGGGAACGCACCGTGATCGCCTCGTTGCGAGATGATCAGCCGCGACGGCATCCGCCGGTAGCGCATCACCGCGATCATCTTGCGCGTGTAAGGCGATCCCGGTGCGCCTTTCAGGGGAATGCTGCTGGGTTGGTTCATGTCGCTCACTTTGTACGAAATTTTTCTGATGAGCTTGGTTGAAGACCACTCCCGCTTCAGAAGACATGTCACCGCCCCGATTGGGCAGGCGAGCAGTGATCATGCTGGCCGGGGCGGAGCGGGGCGGGTAGGGCGGTGGCCAGGACTGCATCTCGCGGCCGTGCCAAAGTCCTGCTCAGATCAGACGATCGGTACCCGCTTGGCCGCGATGGCCGCCGGCGAGATAACGTCCATGTCCAGCGGCACGCGCCAGCGCTCGGTCAAGCGCACCTTGGGCGCTGCCTTGCTGTCGCTCGCACCTTCCAGCACAAAGCCCTCGTAACCCTTCGTCATGACCTCGTTGCAGCGGTTGACGTAAATCGGAAAGCCGCCGATGTAAGGCATGAACACGCGCAGCCGACCAGGCACGTTGGTGCCCACGTACCATGAACTGCAGGTCGAGCGCAGCGAGACCTTCGACACCTCGTTGACATGCTCGACCCAGTCGTCTTCGTAGCTCCTGAGCGGCTCGATGCTCTGCGCGCCGACGTCGCGCAGGTGGCCGATGCAGTCGGCAATCCAGTCGACATGCTGTTCGATCGCCTGTATCAGGCTCGCGAGCACCGAAGGGCTGCCTGGGCCGGCGATCACGAACATGTTCGGGAATCCTTCGGCGCCCAGGCCGAGGTAGGTGCGCGGCCCGGCTTGCCACTTTTCGCTGAGGGTCAGCCCGCTCTTTCCGGTGATCCGGATCCGGCTGAACGAGCCCGTCATGGCATCGAAGCCGGTGGCGCAGACGACCGCATCCAGCGGATATTGCGTCCCGTTCGCGACGATCCCGTGTTGGGTGAAGCGTTCGACCGGACGCTTGGAGACGTCGACCAGCTTGACATGCGGCAGGTTGTAGGTCTCGAAATAGCCTGTGTCCACGCACAAGCGCTTGCAGCCAAAAATGTTGTCCGGACAAAGCAGCGCAGCGGTCTCAGGGTCTTTCACGAGCGCGCGAATCTTGCGACGTGCGAAATCGGCGATGGTGTCGTTGGCTTCCTTTTCGAACAGCAGATCGCCATACGCGCCGAGGAAAGGCAAGCCGCCACGGGCCCAGGATTCCTCGTACTTGCGTTCGCGCTCTTCGGGCGTTGCGGTGAGCGCCGGCTGCATGCTGTACGGAAAATAAACCCCGGTCGGCCGGGCCCGAGCCTTGGCACGCAGTGCCGGGTAGTCGGCCTTGGCCGCGAGTTCGGCCTGCGGGCTGATCTTGGCGTTGCGGGCGGGCACCGAATACGCCGCCGTGCGCTGGAACACCGTCAGCGCGGCGGCCTGGCTGGCGATCATCGGGATCGACTGGATCGCTGAGGACCCGGTGCCGATCACCCCCACGCGCAGCCCGGTGAAATCCACACCCTCGTGCGGCCATTCGCCGGTGTGATAAACCGGGCCCTGAAAGTCTGACAGGCCCTCGAATTGCGGCTTGTTCGCGGCCGACAGGCAGCCCACAGCGAGGATGAAGAACTGCGCACTGACCCGGTCGCCACCGTCGGTCTCGACCGACCAGCGCTTCGCGCCTTCATCGAATGTCGCCGCGGTCACGCGTGTCTCGAAGCGCATGTCACGCCGCAGATCGAACCGGTCGGCGACATGGTTCGCGTAGGCGAGGATCTCGGGCTGCGGAGAATACTTCTCTGACCAATGCCAATCCTGGTCGAGCGCCGGCGAAAACGAATAGGAGTACTGCATGCTCTCGACATCGCAGCGCGCGCCAGGATAGCGATTCCAGTACCAGGTGCCGCCGACATCGCCGCCCGCCTCGTAGACGCGCACCGACAAACCCATCCCACGCAGGCAGTGCAGCATGTACATGCCGGCGAAACCTGCACCGACGATCACGACGTCGAACTGCGCGTCGCGCTCCGACGCTCGACTTTGTCCTGCTGCTGCTCCGGAATTCATGCGCGCTCCGTTATCTATGATGCGGGTTTTGTGGCTCTTTGCGAACAACTCGATTCTAATGCCGAGGAGTCGGTGCGCAGCCTCTGACCGAGTTGAAGTGGCCGGCTGCGTGAGGGCTTGTGATCACGCGGGGACCACATCGCAGCCGACCCCCGTGGTGAGTGCCAGTGCGCTGTTTGCGCGCGTGGACATGCCCGCGGACAGTTCGCCATTCGCTGGCTTGTATAGACTGCACACCAAACACACTGGCCATCAGCGCACGGCCTCTCGTCAGCGTGTCGCCGCGACAGACATTCTTCACCTGGAAGCCCCAACATGGACGCACACAGTCTTTACTCGACGCAGGGACGTCGCTGGCAGCCGCCGCAGCATCTGGCGGCCTTGCTTCCCGATATCGGCGCGCAGGCCGCCGCCGCTGACCGCTCGCGCACCATCGCGCCCGAACTCATTCGCGCCCTCAAACGCAACGATGTCATGCGCTTGTCGGGCAGCACGGAGTTGGGTGGACTCAATGCCACGGTGCTCGATATCGGCAACGAACTGCGTGGCGCCGCCGTGGCTTGCACTTCTACCGCCTGGTGCCTGTGGAACCATCTGTGCACTTTCCACCATTTCACGGGTCTTCTTGGGCCGCCGCAGTTGGATTTCTTGGGCGACATCGTCACCCGACAAGAATGGGTGTGCTTCCCCTCGGGGGCCTCCACGAAGGTCAAGGCCAGCGCTGAGGGCGATCGCACGCTGCTGACCGGGGTCGCGGCGTTTGGCTCTGGGGCGCGCTACGCCGACTGGGTAGGCGTGGTTTTCAGTGGACCCAAGCCGAGCACCTTGAGTTTTTCGATGGCCGATTTGCACGGTCCTGGGGTGCGCATCGATCCCACCTGGGAGGCCATGAGCCTGCGCGCCTCTGCCACGGATCACCTCTATTACGATCAGGTGGCCGTGCCGAGTGAGCGGGTGGTGCCGTGGATGCCCATGTATCGGGCCTTGTTTCGCAACCCCGACTATGCGGTCATTCATCCGCGTTATCGCGAGGATTGGGTGGCGCTGTCGGTCTTGTGGCTGGGGGCGATGGCCACAGGCGTCGCCGACATCTGCTTCGAAGAAACGGCTGATGGCATCCGCGAAAGAGTGGCCATTTTCGGCACCAAGATGGCCGATCGACCCACTGTTCATGTGAACCTCGGTCGTGCGCGCGCGCTGATCAATGCCGCCACTGACACGGTGTATGCGGCAATGGCCGAAACCGATGCGCGAATTCAGGCCAAGGTGATACCCACCGAGGGTGACTATTTTCGGCAAACCTCGGCCGGCATGCAGGCCGTGCTGTTGTGCGATGAGGCGATGAATCTGGTGCTGCGGGTGCTCGGTGGCAATGGCCTGCGCGAAGGCACCGACTTCGAGCGGCGCTACCGGGATTTCCGCGCCATGCCGCTGCACATCAACGGGCATGTCGACCGTATCACCGAACAACTCGGACGAATCAGTCTGGGACTTGAAACCCAGAATCCGTTCTGAACGCTGCTGCTGTCTTGACCCTCGCAATTCTGAGCGGGCCGGTCCGGTCTGGTCTGGTCGGGCGAAGCCTCAGATCTCAAACGCTAGCCCTTGCTCAGGCCTCAGTCGATCTTCAGCCCGGTGGCGCTGGCAACGCCTTGCCACTTTTCCATTTCCCGTCGCAAGAAGGCGCGCGACTCTTCCGGCCCACCGGACAGCACGCGCGCATAGATCCGCTCGGCGAAGGCGGCGGTTTCCGGCTCGTGATTGATTTCCGCAACAGCCAAAGCCAGGCGCTTGAGGACGTCCGGCGCAAGCTTGGCCGGCGCCACCAGCATGTAGCTGGCTTCGACTTCGAAGCCCTTCATGCCCAATTCATCCAGAGTGGGGACATTGGGCAGGTCTTTGACGCGCGCCAGACCCGTCAGTGCGATCGCGTGCAGGCGATTGCCCCTGACCAGCGGCAAAGCGGTGGAAATGCTGCCAAACATCATGTCCACCACGCCGCCGACCAGATCCACTTCGGCCGGACTGACGCCCTTGTACGGAATATGCGTCAGGTTCACGCCAGCCGTCACCTTGAACAGTTCAGCGGCCAAGTGGATCGAGGTCCCCATGCCGGCCGAGCCGAAGGTGAGCGGCGACTTGGCGGCCTTCGCCTCGCGCACCAGGTCCTGGATCGTGCGTATCTTCGAAGCGGCCGGCACCACCAGCAGGTTGGGCGTGGCCATGGTCTGGGCAATCGGGGTCAGGTCGCGTTCCCAGTCATACGGGTTACGCTTCAATGCCGCATTGACGCCAATGTAGTTGGCGCCCATGGCCAGGGTGTAGCCGTCACCGGGGCTTTGCGCCAGCACCTGAATGGCCAGGTTGCCGCCAGCGCCCATTCGGTTTTCGACCACGAAGGGCTGACCCAGCTTTTCCGACAGGCGCTTGGCATACAGACGGCCCAATTGGTCGGTGGCGCCGCCGGGGGCAAAGCCCACCATCAGCTTGACTGGCCGCGAGGGATATTCCTGCGCCTGTGCGTCCTTGCTGACCAGCGCAGACACTGCAAACAGCAGCAAGCCCGCGATGCGCGCAGCGGCACGACTGTAGGTTGACGCCATGCTTTTCTCCGATTCGGATCGATGGTCGGCTTGCTGTGGGCAAGGCAGCAGTCTTGACGATGCAGGCACCCAGATCGACCAGGGCCTGCAATTTCAACAGCCCCACAGCTGCGACAGCGTGGTCTCTGTTCAGACGCCTAAGGGTTCAGCCGGCGACCCTCTCAAGCAAATGTGGCTTTGCCACTTTGCTTGATCCCCACGGGGGGGGCGGCCGGCTTCAACCGGCCTTGGGGCGCTCAGGCGGATTTGGCTTTGAGTTCTTCGAGCTGTGCCTTCGCGCCGGCGGCCATGCACGATGCATCGGAGGTCAGCATCACCATGTCGAAGCCGCGTTTCACCGCGCCTGCGGCGAAGGGCGCGGCGGCGCAATGCATCACGCACTTGATGCCTGCTTTGTGCGCAGCCACGCGGATCTTGTCGCAGGTCGCGATGTGCAGCGGATCTGGATTGTCGGCGCGTGGGGCCAAGCCCAATGCGAAGGACAGATCGGCCGGCCCGATGTAGACGGCGTCGAGGCCGGGCGTCGCGCAGATCGCATCGAGATTGGCGATGCCTTCCTTGGTTTCGATCATGGCCATGACGATGATCTCGTCGTTGGCGTTGGCAACATAATCTGCGCCGCCGTAGAGTACCGCGCGCACCGGCCCGTTCGAGCGCATGCCGACGGGCGGGTAGCGGCATGCGGCGACTGCTTTCGCGGCTTCCGCGGCGTTGTTGACCAGGGGCACGATGATGCACATGGCGCCAAGGTCCAGGGCCTTCATGATCGCAGCGGGATCGTTCCACGCCACACGCACGACGGGGACCGTGTCGGTCTGCGAGATCGCTTGCAGCATGGGCAGAACGTCGCCCATCTCAGCCGTACCGTGTTGCAGGTCGACACACAGTGCATCGAAACCTTGGCGCGCCATCACCTCGGCTGTGTACCCGTGAGCCACAGAGAGCCAGCCCAGCGTCGCGCATTTGCCGTCACGCCACATCTGTTTGATCTTGTTTGGTCGCATCGTCTACCTCCGGTGTTGGTCGTCGGAGGATAGCAAATTCATCCAGCCTTGTTTCTTCGCGCAAACTTCGGTCCGGCGAAGCAGGTCAGCCGCCGGTCCAAACAGCCCCGGAGGCCGCGCAGTTCGGTGCCCAAGAGTCGCTTGCGCGCACTTGGCGCCCGGCACGCTGAGGGGTCGATCTCGGGGCTTCGAAGCGCTGAGCTGAGCTCGCTGCACAATCCGCACAGCGACTGCTAGTTCTGAGCTTGGTGCGCGCGCGCGTCAGCGCATTGCTCGCCGCCAGTGCTGGCACTGGCCGGCGCCGCCCAGTTGGGTGGCTGCTCTGACCTGACCTGATTTGCCGCCGATGGTGTCTCAGGTCGTTTTTTTTCTTCACTGCAACGGAGACACGCATCATGGTAAACACTGAGTTGTTCGATCTGACAGGCAAAGTCGCCCTTCTCACAGGCGCCTCAAAAGGCATGGGCAAGGCGATGGCGCAAGCCTTGGCGGCGCATGGCGCGCGGGTCATGATCTCAAGCCGCAAGCTCGATCAGTGCCAGGAGACTGCTGACGCGATCAACGCGAGTTGCGGTGAAGAGCGTGCTTTCGCCTTTGCCTGCAATGCCGGGTACAAAGAGCAGTTGCAGTCACTGGTCGACGCCACCCATGCCAAGCTGGGCACCATCGACATCCTGGTCGGCAATGCCGGTGTCAATCCGTTCTACGGTTCGATTCTCGATATCCCTGATGAGGCTTACGACAAGGTCATGTCGACCAATGTCAAGTCCAACCGTTGGCTGGTCCAGATGGTGGCCCCCGACATGGTCGCCAAAGGCAATGGATCGATCATGATCACCTCCAGCGTTGGCGCGTTCGGGCCCTCGTTGACCTTGGGCGCGTATGCGATCTCGAAGGTGGCCGTGATTGGCCTCGTGCGCAATCTCGCTGCTGAACTCGGGCCTTCGGGCGTGCGGGTGAATGCGATCTGCCCCGGCTTGATCCGGACCGATTTCGCGCAGGCGCTGTGGGACAACCCGAGCGCCAAAAAGCGCGCCGAGGAGCAGATTCCGTTGCGCCGGCTCGGCGAAGCCGAGGACTTCAAAGGCCTGGCGGTGTTTCTCGCCTCTGGCGCCAGCGCCTATGTGACTGGCCAGGCACTGACTGTTTGCGGCGGCAGTCACATGCGGGCCTGAGGCCGCTGACAGCGGCGCGCGATCAAAGCCACCCAGCGCGTGGCTCAAGCGATCCAAGCGGGGCGACACAGCTGAAGTGAACACCCTCCAAAACCAAGCAGCGAGAGACCAAGCCATGCCCACGGTTCGATACGAAGTCCTCGATCATCGGTCGCCACCGCGCGTTCGAGATCCTGTTCTCGGCACGCTCTTTCTCTGCTGCCGAGGCCATGTCACTGGGCCTCGTGAGCCGCGTCGTTGCTGATGGCCAGGTGCTCGCCGAGGCACGAACAATGGCGAAAATGTTCGCCAGCAAGCCGCCTGGCGCGATGAAACTGGGGCACGCGGCCTACATGCGATTCAATGACCTGGACTATCGGCGCGACATCGGGCACGTCGTCGAGAGTTTTTGCAATGCTGCGGCCGGCGCCGACGCCCAAGAAGGCATCAGCGCTTTCATCGAGAAGCGGGCGCCGAATTGGCGCTGACGCGTGCCGCGAGACCTGGCTTAAGCTATCGACTCGTGGTACCGCTTGCCGGCGGTTTCATGGCGAAGCTGCGGGAGTTCTGCGGCAAGCACCTCGCGGCCCACAAGCGCAGCCGAGTCGTCCGGGTAGTAGGCAAGCTCGGAAGCCGGATCACCAGCGATGCGCGTGCCAAGCAACACGCGGGGTTTCGAGTAGTCATAGGGCATCGCCCGGTGCAGCAGCGCCCGGTTGTCCCATAGCACGGTTTCACCCGCCTGCCATTGATGCTGGTAGACGCGCGTCGGTTCAGACACCGTGAACTCGACCAGGTGCTTGATCAGTGAACGGCTTTGCTGCCGATCAAGGCCTGGGATCGCGAAGGCATGGCGTGCCACAAACAGGTTCTTGACGCCGGTCTCCGGATGCCGCTTGACCAGTGGTCGCAGGTAGGCCTCGCCATGGTAGTTTGCACCGTCTTGCAGCGTCGGGAAGTCGCCAAGGTCGTTGGCTTGCGAGAACACGATCGAGTGGTAAGCGGCCAGGGGCTCGATGCGAGCCTTTGTCGCGTCGTCGAGGGCCGCATAGGCTGCGCGCATGTCCGCAAACTCGGTTTGTCCGCCTTCATCGGGCACCACGACCGCCGAGAGCATCGCGCACTTGCTGCTCAAGGGCTTGTAAGTTGAATCGGTATGCCAGCCCTCATTGCCGATGGCAGAGCGCATCCGCCGTGAGCTCACCTCGAAGATTTCACCCCATGAGCCATCTGCGCGCCTTTCCTGGTTGGACAGCGGCATCGCACCGAATTCGAGGTCGCCAAAGCGTTTGCCGAAGGCGATGTTCTCGGCGTCAGTCAAGAACTGACCAGGAAACACGAGAAATCCGTAGGTCAGAAACGCCTCATGCAGCGTCGCGAACTGCGCGTCGGAGAGCTCACGCAACGACACACCGGTGAGGGTGGCGCCAAATACCTTGTGCGGGATCGGAGTGATCGTGATGTCAGTCATCGCGGCTTGCCTTTCACTGAAAACGTCAATAGTAGTGGCTGCTCGGCCACCGGGTCAACAGCGTCTCGGGCGCTGTTGATCCTGATGTGCCTTGGATATTCAGCCCTTGAATCAACCGATGCGGTGCACCGCTCGTCGTCACTGCGGATTGAGCGAGCGCTTGCGCAGCCGGCGCATGCCGAGCAGCCAGCGGTCGATGTCGTTGCCCTTGCGACGAACGTACTCCTCGACCTCCGGATGCGGCAGCACGTAGAAGCGCTCCGCTCGCAGTGCTTCAATCACGGTGCGCGCGAGCTGCTCGGGCTCGATGATCCCGTCGGTTTGCCCGTCGCCCAGACGGCGTGGCGCCATTGCGGTGTTCACGCCTTGCGGACACAGCACCGACACCTTGATGCCGTCGTCGCCGTGGGTGATCGACAGGAACTCCGCGAACTTCACCGCGGCGGCCTTCGTCACGGAGTACGGACCTGAACCCAGCGCCGCGAGCAAACCGGCCGCTGACGCCGTGTTCAGCAAGTAGCCGCTGCCGCGTTCGATCATCTGCGGCAGCACCGCGCGCGCCGCGTAGAGGTGCGCCATCACGTGCAGGTCCCACTGCTTCTGCCAGACCGCATTCGATGCGTCGGTCAGCACGCCTTGCCCGCCAGCGCCAGCGTTGGAACAGAACAGGTCGACCGGGCCGTGCAACAGCCGTGTCTGCTCGACGAGCGCGATCACCTGCGCTTCGTCGGTGACGTCGCAGGCCATGCCGTCGCAGCCCAGTTCACGCGCAGCGTTTGCAACTGCTGCTGCGTCCAGGTCGGCCAGCATCACGCCTTTTGCGCCCTCGTCGAGAAACGCCCGGGCCATCGCACGGCCTATGCCGCCGCTGCCGCCGGTGATAACGACGACCTTGTCTTTCAACTCCATGTCTACTCTCCAATCGTGAATGCGGGTCAGTTTATGGCGGATGCTGCGTTGGCCGAGCAACGCGGCGGAATCAGTCGCATCGGCTCAATCAAGCGTGATTTTCGCAGCGCGAATGATGTCGCCGAGTCGCTTTTCTTCGCTGGCCCGAAAGGCCGTCGCGTCTTGCATGCTAAGCCAGGTTGCGGTGGCGCCTCGGTCCAGAAACTCCTGCTTCAAGCTGGCGCTCTCGAGTGCCTGTTTTGAGAACATCGAGATGCGTTCAACCACGGCTGCGGGGATGCCCGCAGGCCCTGCCAAGGAAGTCCAGGAACTGAGATCGTAGCCTGGCAGAAACTCCGATAGCGCAGGAATGTCCGGCACAACCGGGCTGCGGGCTTTGCTGGTGACGGCAAAGCCCTTGACTTTGCCAGGCTTGTACTGCATCAAACCGCCTGGAATATTGTCGAACATCAAATGAACCTGGCCACCGATCAGGTCGGTCATTGCCGGCGCCGCGCCACGGTATGGCACATGGATCAGATCAACCTTGGCGAGTAGCTTGAACAACTCGCCGGCAAGGTGCAAGGTGGTGCCAAGACCTGCTGAAGCGTAAAAATATTTACCAGGATTTTTTCGCAGCAATTCAATCAGATCAGGCACGGTGTTGACTGGTAAGCCTGAAAATCCGACCAGGAAGTTTGGCAGGGACCAGATGTTGGTGATAAAGGTGAAGTCCTTGGTGGCGTCAAATGGCAACTTGCCAGCCTTCAGTGTCGGTGAAATCGCGTGCGATGCGACGCCACCCAGACCGAGTGTGTAGCCATCAGGCGCCGAGCGGGCGACCGCCTCGACGCCAATGTCGCCACCGCCGCCTCCGCGATTTTCGACCACGAACTGCTGACCGGTGAGCTCACTCATCTTTGCGCAGAAAAGCCGCGACAGCGTGTCGGTTGCACCTCCCGCCGGAAAAGGATTGATATAGCGTACCGGGCGCGTTGGCCATGCCGCCTGGGCTCGAGATTCGCTGCTGAGGATAAACGGTGCCGACAGCAGCGTACCAAACTGAGCCAGTGCGGTCCGTCGGGAAGGATGGGTGGTGACTTGCTGCCCCAGAGGGTCTGCATTCGATCTTGCCAAACGATCCTGAACCTTGCGGTCTGGATTTTTCATTGTGTCGTCCTCGGGTTGTGGATGCTTTGCAAAAAATTCTCGAATCCGCTTGATATTATTTTTTCTGAACCGATGCTAAGCCCTTTGCGCAGCGTCGGCTCAGGAGATCTCGGCCCGGACGATGCGCGCGCCGTCGGCCAGTGCTTTTAGCTTGCCGAAAGCGACCTCGCGGGGCAGGTACTTCATGCCGCAATCGGGCGCCGGAATCAGGTTTTCGGGACGCACGTATTTCAAGCCGGCCCGGATGCGCTGGGCCACGGTTTCAGCCGACTCCACCTTCAGGTTCCCAAGATCGATCACACCCAGCATGATCTTCTTGCCTGAAAGCTCGCTGAGCACGCCCAGATCGAGCTGCGGTTGCGCTGCCTCGATAGAGATCTGCCGGGCGTGGCTGTCGGCCAGGCCGGGCAGGAAGGAATAGCCGGTCGGCTTCTGGCCGTGCACGACCGCGGCGTAGCCGAAGCAAAGGTGCACGACGGTCGGCACCGTGATCCCCTGCAGCGCGCGGTTGATGACTTTGACCGCATAACGTTTGGCAGCCTCGGGGTCATTGCGCAGCCAGGGTTCATCGAGTTGGATGACATCCGCTCCGGCGGCCTGCAGATCCAGGGCCTCGGCGTTGACGGCGGCGGCCAGGTCCATCGCCATTTCCTCGTCATCCTTGTAGAACTCATTCTTGGCTTGCTGGGCCATCGTGAACGGGCCGGGCAGCGTGATCTTGGCGGCGAAGCCTGTGTTGCTTCGCAGAAATTCCATGTCACGGCGCTCGATCGGTTCGGTGCGACGCAGCCTCGCCACCACCCGCGGCACCAGGGTTTCCGTACCGTTTCGCGCACGGATCACGCCAGGTTTGTCGTTGTCCATGCCTTCCAGCGCGGTCGCGAATCGGTTCGAATAGCTCTCGCGACGCATCTCTCCGTCGGTGATGATGTCGATGCCGGCTCGCTCCATGTCGCGTATGGCCAGCAGCGTGGCGTCATCCTGCGCCTGCTCCAGGAATTCCGGCGCGACTCGCCAGAGCGCTTTGACCCGGGTGCGTGGCACCATCTTCGAGAGCATTTCCCGGTCAATCAGCCAATCGGGCTGAGGGTAGCTGCCCACGACAGTGGTTGGCAGCAGGTGTGTTGGCATGGGCATGAGAAGGTTCCTTGGGTGGGGCGATTCAAATGAGCCGGACGGCACTCAGGCCGCCGAGACGCTGGCACTCAGGCCGCTGCCCGGGCGGGCGGCAGGCGAGCGCTTGACCGGTTGCCAGACCAGCAGGCGGCGTTCGAGGGACCGGGTCATCGCGTCATAGACGATCGACAACATCAGGATCAAGATCAGTGCCGCAAAGACCCGCGGGCTGTCGAGAATGGTTCGGTTCAAAGTGACCAGGTAGCCGATTCCCGCTGCGGCGGTGAGCATCTCCGCGACCACCACGCCGATGATCGCCAGCGCACCGCCCAGGCGCAGCCCGACGAAGACCGTGGGCAAGGCGGCGGGGATGATCACCCGAGTGAGCTGCTGTTGAAGCGTGGCACCCATGCTGCGTGCGGCGACCAGGTACTGAGGGTCGATGGTGCGGATGCCGGCGGCAGTCGAGAGCATCACCGGGAAGAAGGCGTAGAGGCCGGCAAAGGCGATCTTCGACTCCGATCCGACGCCGAACCAAGCGGTGAACACTGGGTACAGGATCACGATCGGCACAGCGTACAAGCTCGAAAACACCGGCAGCAGCAGATTGCGCATCCTGGCAAACCCGCCGACGATCGCCCCCAGCGCGATGCCGCCACCGCAGGCGATCAGCATCGACAGCGCCACCTCGCCCAGCGTCACGAGCAGCGCCGAACCGTAAATGCGCCAGTCGCTGACCAGCACCGCCAGCGTATTGGAAAGCGATGGCAGGAAGAGTTCAGGCAGCCAGCCTGTGCGCGGGATGAGTTCCCAGCCGAGCAGGGCAGCGACCAGCATCGCCCGGCGCACCGACCGGGGTGAAGGCAGGCGCCGCGCAGTGGTCAATGCTGACTCCGGATCTGCTGCCAGATCCGTTCGCGCAGTCCACCGAACTTGTCGCTTGCCATCATCTCGTAAGTGCGAGGGCGTGGCAGGTCTATCGCGATCCGGTCGATGATTCGGCCCGGGCGCGCCGACATCACCAGCACCTCGTCGGCCAGGTACACGGCCTCGGTGAGGCTGTGTGTGATGAACACGACCGTCTTGGACGTGGTGGCCCAGATGCGCAACAACTCATGGCCCATGGTCATGCGGGTCTGCTCGTCGAGAGCGGCGAAAGGCTCGTCCATCAGCAGCACTTGCGGATCCTGGACCAGGCCCCGAGCGATCGAGACGCGCTGCTTCATCCCGCCTGACAGTTCATGTGGATAGCGGTCCGCAAAGCCGTCCAGGCCGACCAGCGACAGCATCTGCAGCGCGCGCTGGCGGCGCGCAGCCTTCGGGTCTGCGCGCAGGCTTAGCGGGAACTCGACGTTCTGCGCAGCGGTCAGCCAGGGGAACAAGCTTGCCTCCTGGAACACGACGCCGACGCGGTTCGGGTCGGGTTGCGGCATAGGCGCACCGTGGCACAGCAACTCGCCCGAGGACTGCGAGCGCAGGCCGGCCATCATCATCAGCAGCGAGGTCTTGCCGCAGCCGCTCGGGCCAACGATGACGGTGAACTTGCCGGATTCAACCTGCAATGAGATGTCCTCCAGGGCCAGGACCTCGCCGTGAATGCCGGCATAAACGTGACTTAGCCGGCTGACCTCGATCGCCTTGGCTTGAACGCGTGAATCGCCGTCTAGGTTCGCCAGTTGCTGCATCGTTCCTCCAACCATCGAACCGACTCATTGAAAAAAATAGCAATCACCGAGAGCAAGACAATCCCGGCAAACAGTTGTGGCATCTGGAAGTTTTCACCCCAGTTGGCGATCAAGTGGCCGATGCCAGTGCGCGATGCGTACATCTCGGCAATCATCACCGCAGTGAAATTGAAGATCATCGAGATGCGAATCGTCTCGAGCAGCATCGGGAGCATGCTGGGAACATAGACGCGCAGGATCAGTTGCGTGCGGCTTGCGCCACAGGACCGGGCCACTTCGATGTATTCGGTCTTGACCGATTCGACGCAGGCGGCCGCACTCATGATCACGACAAAAGTCGTCGTGAAGGCTGCGTAAGCCACTTTCTGCGCGAAGTTGATCCCGAAGACCAGGATGAACATCGGCAGAAACACTGACTTCGGGATGCTGAACACGTAGAACAGCAGTGGTTTGAAGATGTCTGCGAGGTAGGGCTTTTCCGCGATCAGCACACCGAGCAGCGTCCCCAGCGGGATGGCGATCAGGAACGCGACCGCGACCTCGGCCATGGTGACCCCGATCGCAGCGTGAACGTTGGAGCGCTGCAGCAGCTTCCAGAGCGTGGTGAGGACCTCGCTCAGTGGCGGCAGCAGCTCTGGGTTCATCAGGCCTGATCGAGGCAAGAACTCCCAGGCGGCGAGCAGCGCGAACAGCAGCGCTGCGCGCGCACTGGCCATGCCAAGCCTGGTCATGGCGTGGCCGGTTTACAGCAGAGCATGATGCGCTGGGCTCGGTCGGGCTGATCAGACCGTGGGGACTGGCCGGAACTTGGTCGTGAAGATTTCAGCGACTGGCGCAAGGTTCTTCATGCCGATGAGTTGGCCCATCTCCAATGCCCGCTCCATCCACTCGGTCTTGAATTCACCTGTAGCCGAAAGCTTCATGATGTTGCCGTCCAGTTCCGCGGCTGCGATCGAGTCCGGGATCTCGTCGATCTCGGCGATCAGTTGGATCGCTTCTGCACGGTTGGCCGGATTGCGCAGAAATCCAACCCCACCGTACAACGCGTTCAAGGCCTTTTGCAAGACGGGGCCGTTGCCGGCGATGAACTTGTCCGATGCGATCCATGAGCCGGTCGAGTGGGGCGGCACAAGTTCACCGAAATCAGCGATGGAGCGGGCCTGTTTGGCCTGCAGCACCTTGTAGGTCAGCGGAGAATAGAGCACGGTTGCGTCGATGTTGCCGCTCAGCAAATTCGGCACCAATCCGCCGCCGCCCAGCGGAACGCGGGTGAATTGGATCTTGCGGTCTGCCATGACCCAGAGCGCCAGCATGTCGGTGCCGGATCCGGCCGATGTGATGCCGACTTTCTTGCCGGCAAGGTCGGCCAGGGTCTTGATCGGGGAGTCGGGTTTGACCACCAGTTGCCAGCCGTAATAGCCAAGGACGCCGTTGCCCACACAGCGCGCCATGACGCCTTTGGTCAGGCCCGCGGCCACGCTAGAAGTCGAGTTGAAAACGATGTCGGCTGCGCCGGCTGCCAAGGCCTCAAAGCCTTCGGCGCCGCCGCGATAGACCGTGATCTCGGCTTGCAAGCCTTCCTTGTCGAACAACTTCTTGCGTAGAGCAGTCTCAGCGATGATCGTTGGAAAGTAGGTCTTGGTCGGCACGCCGATCCGCACAACGGGCCGCGACTGCGCCCGCACAAGGCCGGGTAGTGCCAGGCCGGGTACCGCCAGGGCGACTGTCGCGCCCAAGGTGATGGCGCGTCGCAGTGGGTCGGGGCTGGTGCTAGCGGGTGTCGGAAGGGCTTCGCGACGCATCAAGATTCTCCTTGT
Organism: Betaproteobacteria bacterium; assembly: GCA_010030205.1. GTDB lineage: Bacteria > Pseudomonadota > Gammaproteobacteria > Burkholderiales > Burkholderiaceae_C > Pseudaquabacterium. Next base: position 3,404 of record RGQD01000028.1, on the reverse strand, counting down.
GGATTGGCCAGTCTTTGCGGGCGACGATGACAGAATTTTCGTCTGATGCAGGCTTGCATTGCGTAGCAAATTCAGACCAAAAAGCCGACGTCATCATGCCATCTATCGCCACTTTGACTCGGGTGAAAACCCGCTATTTCCAGAACCGCAGTGCGCGGGTCCAAGCCGCCGCTGTCGCATCGCACCAGGTTCAGGTGGCGATCGAGCAAACGAAGATTGCGGTGATTGACGGGCAGAGAACAACCATCAATCGATGGTTCGGAGGCACCTCGGGCTCGAGCGGGATCAGGTTAAACCCTGACAGCGCCATGCCGCGTCTGTCTCGGGAAATGCCCAACACGGCGCGATAAGATGTTTGAAACTAAAAACGGAGGATAAGTACATGGCCGGACCGAAAGAAGTCAATGCCGAGTTGATTGCGAGCCTGCCCGACACGGGGCCGGTGATCATGGTCAACATGCTGAAGCTGCGTGACCGTGCGGCGTACAAGCGCTACAGCGAGCTGACCATGCCGTTGATCAAGGCGCGCGGCGGCACGGTGCTGTGGGCAGGTGACGGCGAAGCGGTGGCCTACGGCGACCCTCAAGCCGATCATTGGGACTATGTGGTCTTGGTGCGCTATCCCTCGCGCCACGCCTTCCTAGACATGACGCGCTCGCCCGAATACGCGGCGGCGAACCTGCATCGCGAACAGGCTGTGACGAAACACGTCATCGTTGCCAGCACTGAAACCTACTCCAAGCTGATGCCGAGGTGAGGGTGATGGCGGCTTGGGCGCTTGACCGCCGCCGCCTCATTCAGGGCCACACGTTGCGTTCGATGGTCTGCGGCCGCGCGGCAATTCATCGCGATGAACTGCGCACAAGTGTCGGCATGAGCTTGTGCCAAACCTGCGCGCCACACCGTCGCCCGGTCGATCGCCAGGATCACCGCCGGCCTTTGTGGCAAGCGTTCCGCCATCGGCGCTGTCGTCGCTGCCATAACCCTTGTTGACTGCTGATCGCAATCGGCGGTGTTACCGTCGGACGCTCTCGCCAAGAACCCAACCGATAAAGGCGTCATCACCATGTACCCGTTCACCTATCAGCGCGCGACCGGCTTGGCGGAGGCCGTCGCTGGCCTGAAAGCCGATCCGCAGGCCAAAGCGATCGCCGGCGGCATGACGCTGCTGCCTTCGATGAAGCATCGTCTGGCCGCGCCCTCCAGCCTCATCGACATCGCCCGCCTGGCCGAGTTGCGCGGCATCCGTCGCGATGGCAACAGCCTGGTTGTCGGCGCAGCGACCCGGCACAACGAGCTCACGGCCGATCCGATCGCGCAGTCTGCGATCGCCGCACTCGCCCGTTTGGCCAGCCTGATCGGAGACCCCCAGGTCAGGGCTCGCGGCACGCTCGGTGGTTCGGTGGCCAACAACGACCCGGCGGCCGACTACCCGGCGGCCGTGCTGGCCTGCCGCGCGCAGATCGTCACCGACCGGCGCAGCATTGCGGCAGACGAATTTTTCCAGGGCATGTTCACGACGGCGCTGGCGCCTGATGAGTTGATCACCGCCATCCGCTTCGAGTGCCCGCGCCGTGCCGCCTACGCCAAGTTTGCGCAGGCCGCTTCGGGCTATGCCATGACCGGCGTGTTTGTGGCGCAGTTCGATGACGCGGTGCGCGTGGCGGTCACCGGCGCCGGACCCAGCGTGTTCCGCTGGGAAGCCGCCGAGCGGGCGCTGTCGGCCACATTCTCGGTCGGCGCGCTCGATGCGCTGTCGATGCCGGCCAGCGGCCTGAACGCCGACCAGCATGCGCCTGCCGACTACCGGGCGCACCTCGTCAAACTCATGACCCTGCGAGCCGTTGCCGACATCACCGGCGCGACCGCGTAACGCCCAAGGACCTCCGATGAACATCGAACTCACCGTCAATGGCCAGGCACGCTCGGTGCAATGCGAAGAGCGCACGCTACTGGCCGACCTGCTGCGCGACTCCCTCGGTCTGACCGGCACCCATATCGGCTGTGACACCAGCCAGTGCGGCTGCTGCACGGTTCACGTGGACGGCCAGGCGGTCAAATCTTGCACGATGCTGGCGGCCCAGGCCGACGGCTGTGACATCGTCACGATCGAAGGCCTGGCCAAAGGCGAGCGCTTGCACGCGGTGCAACAAGCGTTCTCAGCCTGCCACGGCCTGCAGTGCGGCTTTTGCACGCCGGGCATGATCATGGCCAGTGTCGACCTCCTCAAGCGCCATCCTGAGCCCACCGACGAGCAGATCACTGAAGGCCTGGCCGGCAACCTGTGCCGTTGCACCGGCTATGTGAACATCGTCGCTGCGGTCAAGACGGCGGCCCTGCAGATCAATGCGGGCGCCAGCCAAGGGGCGCGCTCATGAACACGATCATCGATCCCCGCCACAGCGAACTGGTCGCATCCCGCCATGAAGATTTGCGACTGGTCACAGGCCAGGGCAAGTACACCGCTGACTGGCACCTGCCCGGACAGCTCCATGCGTGCATGGTCCGGTCGGATCGCGCCCACGCGCGTCTGGTCTCGATCGATACGGCCGGCGCCATCGCGTCGCCCGGCGTGGTCACGGTGCTGACCGCACGCGATGTCGCCGAAGCCGGCTTTCACGAGATCCCGTCCGGCATGGCGTTGACCGGCACCGATGGCCGGCCGCAGGTCAAATCCCCGCTGCCGCTGCTGGCCACCGATCGGGTGCGATTCGTCGGCCAGCCGATCGCGATGGTGATTGCCGACACCGCGATGGCCGCGCGCGATGCCGCTGAGCAGGTGCTGGTGGACTACGAGGAACTGCCGGCCGTCGCGTCGATGCCGGCCGCGCTCGCTGAGGGCGCCCCGCAACTGCACGAAGCACATCCTGGCAATATCGGCCTGGTCTTTGAAACTGGCGATCGCGCTGCGGTGGACGCCGCATTCGCGAAAGCTGCCCGCACCACCACGCTGCGCGTGCACAGCCAGCGCCTGATCGGTGCGCCGATGGAACTGCGGGCTTGCCTGGCGGCCTACGACGCCCAGCGCGAGCTTTTCACGATTTACACCCCGACCCAGGGCATGCTGGGCATGCGCTCATCACTGGCAGCCGTCACCGGTCTTGATGCCAGCCGCATCGAGGTCGTGGCCCAGGATGTCGGAGGGTCCTTCGGCCTGCGCGGCGGCCCCTACGCCGAACATGCGCTGGTGATGCTCGCCGCGCGCAAGCTCGGTCGACCGGTGAAATGGGTGGGCTCGCGCAGCGAGGTTTTCACCAGCGACTGGCATGGCCGCGCGCTCACGATCGAGGCCAGTGTCGCGCTCGACGCCGACAACCACATCCTGGCCTTCCGGTATGAAAACGAGGCCGACCTGGGCGCTTACAGCTGCTACTGGCAGTCGATGATCGGCACCAAGAACATCA
>RGQD01000270.1 GCA_010030205.1 Betaproteobacteria bacterium | reverse complement strand
AGCGCCCGCCAGCGAGCGCACCAGCGCAGAAGACCGCAAAGAAGTCGAGCACCGGCTTCGACGACATGGACGACGACATTCCGTTCTGAGGCCACGCGTCGAACGGCCAACAGAAGGGGTGGCCGCCCGTTGAAGGCGGTCTAGGCCACCCGCCCGCCGCGCTCAGACCCAACCCTGGCGCCACAAGGTCTCGTCGCGCAGTTCGCGCCAGGCGATGCGCCGGCTGGCCCCGGAGTGCACGGCCTCGATTTCGACCTCGTCGATTCGGGTGGCCGGCGGCTCGGGCAGGATCACCCGGGCGACCAGAAAATGCTTGTCTCGCGCCAGCGGCAGCACCGCCGTCCACTTGGTCAGCAACAGCTTCTTGGGGTGGACCGCGTTCATTTCTGCCCCAACCCACCGCGCGCGACCCAGTCGACCAGCGCATCGAGCGCAGGCCGGGCCGCTGCGGCTTGGTCGTGGTTGATCATCGCCGCCAACACCCACCACCGGCCCTGTCCGTCGGGCACGTAACCGGCCAGCGCCGTCACGTTCTTCAGCGTGCCGCCTTTCAGGCGCGCCCAGCCTGCGGCGGGGCTGGTTTTCAGGCGCTTGCGCATCGAGCCATCGACACCGGCCACCGGCAGGCTCATCATCAGCTCGCTGGCCCAGCGCCCGTTGTGAGCGGCTTGCAGCATCAGCGCGAGCTGGCGCGGGCTGATGCGCTCGCTGCGCGACAGGCCCGAGCCGTTGTCCATCACCAGGCCGGCGCTGGCGATCCGCCGCTCGGCCATCCAGGCCTGCACCGCGCGACCGGCCAACTCGGCGGTGCTGACCGCAGGCTGGTCGGCCATCGCGCCCAGGCCCAGCGACAGATACAGCAAGCGGCTGTTCGCGTTGTCGGACTGCTTGTTCATCATGCGCAGCGTCTCACCCCAAGGCCGCGCCAGCCGGCGCGCCAGCACCCGCAGCCCTGGCGGCGTGACGCCTGGCGTGCCCGCCAAGGCCACGCCGGGGGCGAGCCAGTTGGCAGGCGGGGCGTCGGGCAGTGTTGATGGGGCCGCCTGCGCGGCAGCGCCAAGAGGGGCGATCAGCGGCGCGCCAGCCTCGCGCAGTTGGCCTCGCCACTCGCCGCCCAGGCCCTGCCAGACCCAGCGCAGGTGGCGCTCGGCCAGCGCCTGGCGATCGATCAAGGCCAGCGCGCTGCGCTGGCTGCAGACTTTGGGAAACCCACCACGCAGGCTGATGCGCAGCCGGCCAGGCGCAGGCTCGACCAGCGTCGGCGGGCTGATCCAGTCCTCGTCCCATTCGCGACAGGGCCGGTCGGTCAGCCGCATCGCACTGGCATCGATCTCCAAGCCAGGCAGCGGCGGCCAGGCCCGCGCCACCACGCTGCCGGGCCGGGCCGGGTCTTCGCTGGTGATCTCCAAACCCATCAGGTTGTGGTTGAGTTGCAGCGCGTCGGGCACGCTGTTGTAGGCAAACTCGGGCCAGGCGTCGAACGCCGGGGCGTTGGGGCCGGGCGCAGCGCGGAACAAGCTGCGGTCGAGCACGATGTCGCCAGCGATCTCGCGAATGCCTTGCCAGCGCAGTTCGGCCAACAGTGCCCAGAGCTGCGGCAAGCCCAGCTCGGGGTCGGCGCCGCCGCGCAGCACCAGGTCACCCGCCAGCACGTCGCCTTGTTGCGGCGCCTGGGTCAGCAGTTCGGTGAAACCTCGGTGGTTGGGGCCGAGCCGGTCGAGCGCGACGATGCTGGTCACCAGCTTCATCGTCGATGCCGGCTGCATCGCCCGATCGGCCTGGACCTGCCAGCGCGCAGCCCCCGCGGTGACCGGCATCACGACCGCGGCCAGCGCGTCGGCCGGCACCTTGGCGCGCTGCAGCGCCTCTGCAACAGCCGCTGGCAAGGCGCTGTCGGGTGTCGATGCGCCGGTTTTCGGGCTGGGCTGCAGCGCCAGCAGCGGGGTGTTGAGCAGCAGGCCCAAGGCCAGCGCGGCGAGTCGAGCCGGCAAGCCGGATTTGGGGTGAGGCGGTGACATGAGGCCAGAGCTTATCTGCTGGACCAGCGCCTTGTCGGCACTCGGGCCGTGCTCGCGTCGACGACGGCTTGAACCCGTGCTCGCGGGTCGGCCGCAGGACAGGCCTCAGTCGATACGCGAAGAAAACACTGGCGCACCGTACCTGGGCAAGTCGCAGCGCCAAGTCGCTTCCACGGTCGACACCGCCAGGATCGTAGAGGTCTCGAGGTCGATCCGACGCCCGACCAGGGTCAGCTTGTCGCTTTGCAGATGGTATGTGCCGACGATCGCGATGTTGGCCGGGAAGTTTGAATTGCGCACCTCCGCATGGTTTCTCGACAACGCGGTCAGGCCATCCGGGTTCAACTTGAATTGACGCGACAACTCGACCTGCCTGATCGGCACCTTGCAAATCTTGCTGATGCTGGCCCGAAACAGCTCGCCCATCGATTTGCCAAGCCGATTGGCTTGCAGCGACTGCACGTCGACGAGGTCGGGCACCACGACGGCGGTGTCCTGCGGCAAGGCGTTGGGATCGGGGGCGGCCGGGCACAGCCCGGTCACCATGTCGTCGCTGAGCCGACGGGTGTCTAGCCGCGCCAGCACATCGCTGGTGAACAGCCCGCACTGTTCGAGCGTCAATTGACGCGGCCCGGCACAGCCTAGCAATCCCACGCCTGCGAGCGTGATGCCTGCGATCCTGGCGATGCGGCGCAATGCCTTCGATGTCACCCTCATCAAGCAGCCCACCCTCTTCAACGCGTCAGGCTGACCATGTTCACAGGCCGGGGTTTGTCGACCAGGCTGGCGATGAAGCGGTTGTGCACGAACCGGGTCTGCGCTGTTGAAACCACATGGCCGGTGGCCAGTTCGATGATCCGCACGCTGAGCAGCAATCCGTCATTGGTGGCCGTGTATGTGCCGGTGACGACGTTGACCGCTGGCAGCTTCTCGCGCAGTCGCTTCATGTCGCGGCTGAGCGAAAACTCCCCCGTCTCGTTGATGATCAGATCGCGCGTCAGCCGCAAGTCGGTGATCGGCCAACCCCTCAACTGCAACTCGTGCATCAGATGCTCACCGACCAACAGACCAAACGGTGAGGTTTCAGTCAGGTTGTTGAGATTGACGAAACTGGTGATGACGGTGGCCAGGTTTCTGGACTCTATCGCCACGTTGCGGTCGAGTTGGTCCGCGACGAAAATCATGTTGCTGTTGAAGACCCCGGCGGGTATTGCGCTCGGCTGATTCAGGATCGGCTCATAGCGGTAGGTATTGGGCACCAAGACCGTGCCACGGGTGCTGATCAAGCCGTTGTCGACCTGGGTCACAGGCTGGGCCCAGGCGTTGCCGAGCAGGCCGGCCGATGCCAGCGTCAGGCCAGCGATGAATTTGGAAGTTGGGTTTTTCATGGGGTAGTTTCCGAGTTCAGCGCGGGCAACCGCCGTAGACCGTCACCATGCCGTCGCGCGAATACAGTTCGCTGCGGTCGACTGCCCGTATCCGCACATCGGTTTCCGGTATCTGGACCCGGTAGGTGACGGGATAGTCGTTGCACATCGGCGGCCGGCTGACGGCGTAGGCGTAGTAAGGCTGCGCGCCGCAGTTCAGGCAAGGCACCGTCGCCGCAGCAGGTGCCACGACGACGCTAGGCGCAAACGATGGCAGAGAACCGCAGCCCGACAATGCGACCAAGGTTGAAGCCAGTGCGAAAAAACCAACTGTTCGATTCATGGGGCAAGCCTTTTCAAGTCGTTGTCTATCTGGAACAAGTCGCACACATGCTGTTGCACGTCGGCGCCTGGGTCAGCGCCTGGGCACAGCGAAGACCGGTACAGCGCTGCAAGCGGACAGGGTGCACCCCAGCAACAGCAGCCCTGCGTACCAGATCTTCCTGATCATCAATGAATCCCTTGGCGTTGAACACCGTTCGGCCGTGACCCAGACGCAGCTGGCACCGACTTCGGGCGCCGAAGAGAAGAACCGCCCGAGCCAAGCCACCAGCGCTTGGCCAAAGCGGGCACCGCGCTTGAGCGCCTGCACGACGCCCGCATGATGCGACACGCCAGCGTTCTTGGCTAGCAAAAATTGCGGCAACCTGTTCTTGTGTTGGTTTAGTTGGTTTGAGTCAGTTGAAATTCTTATAAAAAGTTTTAACCATTTTTTAAGAATTCTAGAACACCGCCTGGGCCCATGTGGCGAGCCGGCGCTTTGGGCAAGCAGGCCTATCGCCAGGCCTTGGCCTTGAGCTTCGCAGCGCCACGCTTGGCCAAGGCTTTCGTGCCGCCCGCCCACAGCCCCAAGGGCTGGGCCAGCACAATGCCGAATGCCCGAGAAAACCCTTGCTCTCAACCCGAGCCCACCCGCCGCCATCCCGGTGCTGGCGATCACCGCGCTGGCGCTGGCCGCGTTGGCCAGCGGCGTGTCGATGCGCCTGGCCGATGCGCTGCTGCCGCGGTTGGCGCGCGAATTCGGGGTTTCGCTCGGCCAGGCCTCGCAGGTGGTCACCGTGTTCGCCGTCGCCTACGGTCTGGCCCAACTGCTGTTTGGCCCGCTGGGCGACCGCTTTGGCAAGTACCGCGTGATCGGCTGGTCTTGCGCGGCGTCGGCGCTGACGGCGCTGCTGTGCGCGCTGGCGCACAGTCATGACGCGCTGATGGCCGCGCGCTTGCTGGCCGGCGCGAGCTCGTCGGCGGTGATTCCACTGGCCATGGCCTGGATCGGCGACGTGGTGGCCTACGAGCGGCGGCAACCGGTGCTGGCGCGCTTTCTGATCGGCCAGATCACCGGCTTTGCAATCGGCGTCTGGGCCGGGGGCTACGCGGCCGAGCACCTGGACTGGCGCACGCCTTTCTACGGCGTGGCTGTCCTCTTCGCATTGGCTGCCGTGCTGCTGCAGTGGGTGCGGCGCGGTCTGCCGGCGTCGGGGGTTGCGCCGCGCGCGGCCGCGCCCGGCAACTTGCTGCAGCGAACGCTGGCTGAGTTCAGCGCGGTGCTGGTCAGGCCTTGGGCGCGGGTGGTGCTCGTCACGGTGTTCTTCGAGGGCGCCTGCCTGTACGGGCCGTTTGCCTTTATCGCCGCACACCTTCACCAGCGCTTCGACCTGCCGCTGTCGACCGTGGGCGCGCTGGTGATGCTGTTCGCGCTGGGCAGCATGAGCTATGCGCTGAGCGCTCGCTTGCTGGTCGGGCGGCTGGGCGAGGTGGTGCTGGTGCGCACAGGGTCGGTCTTCATGGCCGCCGCGCTGGGAGTGCTGGCCTTTGCCCCGACTTGGTGGTGGGCCATGCCGGCCTGCGCGCTGTTGGGGCTGGGTTTTTACATGATGCACAACACCTTGCAGACCCACGCCACCCAGATCGCGCCCGAGCGCCGCGGCGCCGCACTGGCGACCTTTGCCGCGAGCTTGTTTCTCGGTCAATCACTGGGCGTGGGCGCTGCCGGGCTGCTGGTCGGGGTGATCGGCACCGGCTGGGTGCTGAGCGCGGGCGGCGCCGGAATGCTGCTGGTGGCGTGGAACTTCAACCGCCAGCGCAGCATGCGGCCTGAGGCGGGTACAAGCCTGGCCTGAACAAGCCCGCTTTGGTCAGCCGGGCGCCACAGCAGCCGGGCTTGACGGCGTGCCCGCAGTTCAGCTTGGGCACGCTGCGGCGCAGCTTGAGCTCGCCCAGTGGCTTGCCCCAGCCAGCATGCTTGGCCGCGCGCAAGGCGCCACAACGCAGATCGTCGGCTCACCGACGCCACCCCAGAAATCAAGCGTCGGCACGATCACCGTCTCGACCTTGGGCATCTCGGCCAGCTTGAGCATGGGATAGCTGTGGAAATTGAGCTCGGTTGCGCGGCCTCGGTCGATGCTGATCTCGCCGTACAACGTCGCCGACAGCCCGTAAGCGACAGAACCCTCGACTTGCGCCGCGATCTGACCGGGGTTGACAGCGTGCCCGCAGTTCAGCGCCAGCACCATGCGGTGCACCTTGAGCTCGCCCTGTGGACTGACCGACACCTCGGCCACCGCCGCCGAGTAGCTGCCGTAACCCATGAACTGCGCGATGCCCCGGTGCACGCCAGCGGGCAGCGGCTTGCCCCAGCCGGCATGCTCGGCCGCCGCGTTGAGCACCGCCAGGTGCTTGGGGTGCTTGGCCATCAGCCGGCGGCGAAACAACAGCGGATCGGCCCCTGCGGCGCGTGCCACCTCGTCGATGAAGCACTCCATGTAGACGCCGTTCTGGTTGGTGTTGACGCCGCGCCAAGGCCCGACCGGCACATGGCTGTTGCGCATCGCGTACTCGACCAGCAGGTTGGGCACGCTGTAGCCGAGTTGCGCGTCGCCTGGCTCCTCCCAGTAACCCTGCAGCTGGCGCCTGTCCTTGCCGTCAGCCACCGATTGCGGCGACACGAAGGCATTGATCGACTGCCCCGAGACCCGCACGTGCAGCCCCACCAGATTGCCGGCCGCATCGAGGCCGGCCGACATCTTGCACATCGAGATCGGGCGGTAGTAGTCCTGCGCCTGATCCTCCTCACGGCTCCAGATCATCTG
>RGQD01000269.1 GCA_010030205.1 Betaproteobacteria bacterium | reverse complement strand
TGCCAGCCGCCGACGAACTGCCGACCTCGAACCACCCAGCCCAGGCTGTCGCGCAACAGGTTTTCGAGGTTGGCCATCGATCGGGGCGCCGCACCCAACAACGCCGCGTGACGCAGCCAAAGGCCCTGACCGGCCGTGTCGTGCAGTCCTTCGCGATGACCCAAGCCTGCGAGTGCGTCGATGGCACGCGCAAGCGGCAGCCCGCCAGCGTCGCCAGCCGACAGCGCAGGGTGGTGCTTCTTGCGGGCGCGGTACAGAAAAGACAGGAAACGGTGGTGGAAGATGTCCAGAAAATCAAGGCCTGCGCTGTCGCGCACCCAGCGTCTGGCCAGCAGTTGTTCGGTCACCGGCATCGGCAGCGGCCCATGCGCACCGGCCAGTGCCAGCACCGGCGTGCGCAGCGTCCACGACTGGCCGGCGCCACCGGCAGGCGGCTGGACCTCGGCAATGTCGCTGGCCGGAAACGCCAGCGACACCTGCGCGCCCATTCGAGGCAACTGACCTTGTTGCAGTTCGATCAAGCGGATCGCCTGGAACAGGTCGAAAGACTGGGGCGAGGCCAACAGCTTGGCCAGTCGCGGCGACAGCGCGCGGCTCATGCCAGCACCTGTCTGCCGGCGATCGCTGGCCATTGCCGCAACAACCCGGCGTCGCCCACTGCCGACAGCCGAACAAAGGAGTTGACCGTCGTGTAGAGCGCCAGGAACCGCGCCAACACCGCGGACAACAGCAGCGCCGAGCCGCCGACAAAGGCCTCGGTGTCGAGCGTCAACTGCACGTCAGTACCGCGGCACCAACCGCGCCAGGCATCAGGACCCAACCTGGCCGTGGCCGGTTTGGCAACCAGGCTGCGCAAGCCGCGCAGCTGCGCCGCGTCGCCGTCGTCACCGCCAGCCATCAGGCCCAGCATGTGGCGCAAGGCTGCGGCGCTGTCGGCACGGTGAACGCCATCCTGATCATCGACCGGGTCTGCAGATGCGCCGAGCAGCGACTGATGGTTCAACCGCAACAAGCTCACCAAACGCCACAACGTGTCGGCCGCCACGGCCGCTGCGCGCTGAGGCGAGGGTTGGTACAAACAGCGCACGGTCAGGCCCGAGGACAGGCCCTCGGCAACCATGCGCGCACCGGCAGGGATCTGCGCCGCAAGGCCGCGGTTGGTGCAAAGCAACTGGGCGTAGACCACCGGCTCGGCCATCACCGCCTGGCGGGCTACAGATTGACCCAGCGCGGCGGGACCGACCAGCGCAGGGCCCATCGCCGAGTCGACAAAAGAAAGCCAAAGATCGCTACCCGACAGGTCAGCCCTCAGACAGGCGTCTCGCCTGCCCCACCAAAACGCCGTGCGACCATCGGCGGCCTGCTGAGGTGTCAGAGCGGTAAAAGCCGGCACCTGGACAGCGCGTTGGACATCCGGGTCGGATGCGGTCACCGACAACACCGAATGGACTTCGGTGCTGAGCTCATGCTGGCGGTCGGCCACGAGCAGGTATTCGGGTCGGCGGCCATCAACAACGACCGGTTCGCTGGTGCGGGGAAACAGGTTGACCACCGGCACGCAACCCAGCGCCAGATTGCTGGCGTCAAGCCCGCGCAGCGCGCTGACCGGACGGTTCAGCGTCAGGCACAGCTCGAATCGGCTGCCACGGCCCAGTCGACCGGCCAGACCGCTGATCTCGAAAAAGTGAAACTTGCGCGGAAACGCGAAGTACTCCTGCAGCAAACCGTAAGCAGCCTGGGCTTGCGGCGGGTTGGGCAGCACGGCCTCGCCGTCGTCAAAACCGACCTCGCGCCAGGCACTGCGCGGCAGCGCATGTTGTCGACCATCGCCGCCAACCAGGTGCAGGCTCTCCACGCCCGAGGCCAGCAAGTCGTAGAGCGGCATCGTGCGCATCCAGTCACCCTGAAGGTGCAGTCGCAGTCGGTCGACCTCGAGCTCCTCCAAGCTACTGCCGTCCAGACATTCGAAGCTCAGCCGAAGCAGGCGGCCGTCGTCGATTTGAACCTGCGACGGGCGGATCGGCCACAGCGTGGTGTCCCAGGCCGTTCGCATACGGCACAGATCGCCCCCCGGCGTACGCACCTGCAACACGGTGTGTTTCGGTACCCGCAGGCCCGAGGTGACCTTGCCCTGCGTCAGGTCAAGGCCGAACTGTGCCACCGACATCGACGGCACCGGTTGCGTCAGCGACGGACACAGGCTGTCGAGCAACGCGGCAGTGATCTGCGGGAACTCTCGGTCCAGTGCACGGTGCACCCGCGCACCGATGAAAGCCACCGATTCGATCAGGTGCTCGGTCTGGGGGTCCGGCGACTCGCCGCCGTCCAGGCGCAAGCGCGCCGCCACCTTGGGATAGCGCTGCGAGAAGTCAGCGCCCTGCTCGCGCAGGTAAACCAACTCTCGCTTGAAGTATTCGATCAGGTCGTCGGCGATCTGCATCGACGCTACCTGGCGCTCGATCCACCGGCGGCCACATCGGTGTCGAACTGCACCCGTCGCAGCGTTTGCCCGAGCAGCACCGCTGCAGTGATACGCAAAAACACACCGTCGCGCGCGCCGATCTGTGGCGCCACCTCAAGCTGCAGGTGCAGCAAGCGCGGCTCGAAGCTGGCGATCGCCTTGGCCACCACAGACTGCACGAGCGCGAGGTCGGTGATCGATCGTGCCGACATCGCGCTCAAGTCGGGCACGCCGTAGTCCAGCACCGTCAGCTTGTCGGCCAAGAAGGCCGCGACAGTGCAGCGCGAGCGGGTGTTGAGCAACAGGCCCAGCTCGCGCGCGATCGATCGGTGCAGCCCCGCCGCATCAAGAAGCCCACCACCTGCCGGCAGCGACGCGACACCGCAAAGCCGGTCGAACAGCGGCGACGTGGCAGCGGCAGCGAGTCCGGACATGGCGGGCGGCAATCAGCGCGGGGCGTGCGGTTCAGCAGCGTTACTTGGCGACGTTCAGTGCCAGATCCCAGCCGAACGGCGCTTTACCTGCGTTCGTGGAGTCCTTGTTCTGCTGCGTGAACGCGGTGGTGATCCAGGTGTAGTTGATCGAGAACGAATCGCTGGGAATGCCGCCACCGCCCGAGGTGTTGATCGACGAGATCATCGCGTCGCCCAGTTCGATCTCCATCACCGACATGAACTTGCCGTCTTCATTGCGGCCATAGTGAACCTTGGCAGTACCGAGCTTCTTGCCCTGCGCGCAGGCGGCGTAAATCAGCGGTGTCGCCAAAGATGACATCGTGGAGAAGCTCATCTCAGAGAACACCGGCCGGCCGGCGGTACGCTCTTTGTTGGCACGGTCGTGCTGCATCGGCAGCGACACGCCGTGGCTGTAGGACAGCAGAATGATCTGGTCCTTATGGCTCGTGAGATCGCTGTTGCCTTTGATGCCGGGAATTTCGAGCAGTAGTATGTCAGCCATTTGCTAACTCCTTGAGTGAGTGTTGAACGGGCCGCAAGCGGCCCGGATTTCGTCAGTCAGATCAGTGGTTCAGCGCCATCAAGCGCTGGGCGCCGGCAGCGAGGCCACCAGGCGGATCGATGCAGTCATCTCTTCCATCTGGAAATGCGGCCGCAGGAAGACTGTGGCTTGGTAGGCGCCAGGCTTGCCAGGCACTTCGGTCACGTCGACCCGGCCTTCGGCCAGTGGCAAACGCGCTTTGGTGGCCTGCGGCGCATCGTCGGCCAGCAGCACATAGTCGGCCAGCCAGTTGTTGAGGTAGGCCTCGATCGCGCCGCGGGTCTGGAAGCTGCCGATCTTGTCGCGCATCATCACCTTGATGTAGTGCGCAAAACGCGATGCCGCCATCAGATAAGGCAGTCGCGCCGACAGCGCAGCGTTGGCGTTGGCGTTGTCCTTGTTGTAGACCTTGGGCTTGTTGACAGTCTGGCCGCCGAAGAAGGCCGCGAAGTTCGAACCCTTCGAATTGACCAGCGTGATGAAGCCCAGGTCGTTGAGCTCTTTCTCGCGGCGATCGGTGATGGTCACCTCGGTCGGGCACTTCAGCAAGATATCGCCGTCTTCGGTCTTGAAGGCATGGGCTGTCATGCCCTCGACCTTGCCACCGCCCTCGACGCCACGGATCGCGGTGGTCCAGCCGTACTGTGCGAACGCAGAAGTGATGCGCAAACCCAGTTGGTAGGCCGCATTGCCCCACAGATAATTGTTGTGGTTGGTGCCGTCGACATCTTCTTCGAAGCGGAAGTTATCGACCGGAATTGTCTTCTCACCGTAGGGCAGCCGTGCAGCGTAGCGAGGCAGCACCAACGCGACATAGCGCGAATCCTCGCTGTCGCGGAAACCGCGCCAGGTGGCGAGTTCGGCGCTTTCGAAGATCTTCGACAGGTCACGCGGCGTTCCCAGTTCGGTGAACGACACCATGTCGAACATCGAAGGCGCTGCTGAGGCGATGAAAGGCGCATGCGCCGCTGCAGCCACTTTGGAGATGCGCTCAAGCAAAGCCATGTCTTGCGGATGACGACCGAATTCGTAGTCGCCGATCAACACCGAATAAGGGTGGCCACCGAAGGTGCCGTACTCTTCTTCGTAGATCTTCTTGAACAGCACGCTCATGTCGTGGTCGACAGCGGACTCGAGGTCCTTGAGCAACTCTTTCTTCGTCACGTTGAGCAGACGAAGCTTGAGCCGGGTGCCGGTCTCGCTGCCTTGGACCATGTCGTGCAGGCCGTGCCAGGAAGCTTCGAGCGCCTGGAATTCGGGGTGGTGCATGATTGCGTTGAGCTGGTCGGACAGGATCCGATCGATCTCGGCAACACGCTCGTTGATGGCGGCGACCACACCCTTGTCGGGGCTGGTCTTCATGCCTTCATCGAGAATCTGGGTCGCGAGTTGGCCCAGCAGTTTGCGGGCGTAACTACTTTGCGACGGATCGTTCGCCATCTTGCCTTCCTGGACGATTCGGTCCAGCAGGCTAGGTGCTTCGAGGGTGGCGGAGGCGCCGCTTGAGGCGCCGGCTTCGAGTTCAGTGGACATGGGAGATGGTCCCTTTCGCGGTGTGCGTGAGTGGGGTCTGGTTCAGATCAGGCGCTTGCATGACAGCGTCGGGCTCAGGCCGCCGCAGATCCACGCAGTGCCTGCAGGTCTTCGCTGCTGTTGACGATGTTCTCGAGCAACGCGTCGAGTTCATCGTTGCCGTCGAGCTTGGCCAACAGGTCGCGCAGTTGCTGCCTCGCCTCGAGCAATCGCGCCAGTCGCGGCACCTGGCTGACGATGGCCTCGGGGTGGAAGTGGTCGAATTCGGTGAAATTCAACTCCACCTTCAGGTTGCCCTCGCCTTTGAGTGTGTCGGGCACCGACATATCGAGCCTGGGCGCAATCTTGGCCATGATCTCGTTGAAGTTGTCGCGGTCGATCTCGACGAAGCGGCGCTCTTTGAGCTTGGCCGGTGGATTCAAGGGCTTGCCCGAGAGGTCGGCCATCAGGCCCACCACCAGCGGCAATTCCTTCTTTTCGACATCTGAACCCGGGGTGGGCGATTGCGGCCAACCCATTTCTGCAAGCTGTCTGACATCATCATTCCTTTCGCTCAGTTGACTCGGGCATGGGCTGCACACCCTGATACGGCTGCCTGGGTTCTCTACACGGGCCGGCAGCGCGGCAAAAGCCCGTGATGTTGATGACCAACCGCGGCGGCTGACTGCTGCCGCGGTCGAACTCATTCGCACTTCGTGGTCCAACGCCAATGTTCATGGCTGCCAAAAAGTATAAACCGTCAAATCGCGTGAATCATGCTCTTTATTGCAATCAAGGCAACAACCGCAGCTTTAACACGCATCGCACTGCAAGTCGGACCGACCGTGTGACGTCGTTTGAGGTTATCGCGCCACATGTTGCCATGTCTCCTCAACATCGCCGCTTCAGAACGACGCTCATGCGGCCCTGTCTTTCGACCGGGGTAGGCTCGATGATTGAAATCTAACCTGGCGGCCCAAGGTCGACCGCCTAGACCTGCCGCCAAGCAGGCACGGCGTCAAGAAATATCTAGGCCCGTCTCTGCGAATCTCGGTAAAAAACTCAGTATGACCCGCAGATCGAGCTTGCACCATCACACGATTCAGGCGATCAGGTTCGATCGGGTAGAGCCAGCAGCAACAGCAGCGTGCCTAAAAATTGTCAAAACACCAAAATCACGAAAAAGCAAGAAATCACGATAGATCAAACGCGCCCAACAGTCAATCAACACGACTTAGGTCACCAAATTAGCGCCGAGTCTACGTTAAGTCCTGCACGCTTGCCTACCCGCCTACAAAAACTAGGGAAACCACCAGTTACGCAGCAAGCTTCATACCGACTGAATCCGACGACTACAAGCCGGCTTACCTCAAATCCGGCACTGCAGCGCAGCGATCTCGGGCGACCGTCGCGAACGCCGGCAGCGGTGAGTTGGAGATCGAAGATTCAACTGGCGGACCGCAGGGCATCAGCCAATTGTTGAGACTGACCTGCTGCATCTTTCAATGGCGGCACAGGACCGGCCGCCGGCGTCGACGGCGACGCTAGCTCGGCTCCGGGTGCCGATGCTGGCGCTGGTGCGGCTGCTGGCGCTGGTG
>RGQD01000268.1 GCA_010030205.1 Betaproteobacteria bacterium | reverse complement strand
TTCAGCGAGGGCGCCACAGAGCTGGGCTGCGGCATGGCCGCCGCCGACGATCACGATCTTGTTCATGGCTTGGATTGTCAGGCTTGAATCGGGGTTGCTGAAGGGTCTGGGCGGGCGGACTTGGCGCTCAGGCTTGGCGCTCAGACCTGACGTTCGGGCAGTCTCAGCACCAGGCCTTGCAGCGCCGGATTCAGCTGGAGCTGGCAGCTCAGCCGGCTGCCGGGCAGGCGCTCGCTGGCAGTGCATTCGAGCAACTCGAGCTCGTTGGCCAGCGGCGCGGGCAGTCGGTCTATCCAGGCATCGTCGACGATCACGTGGCAGGTGGCGCATATCGCCGATCCGCCGCATTCGCCCAGGATGCCAGGCACGCCGTAACCGGTGGCGGCCTGCATCACCGAGACGCCGTCCGGGGCCTCGAAGCCATGCACGGTGCCGTTGGCTTCGATCAGGCTGATGTCGGGCATGGGTTCAATTCTTTTGGCTGTTGAAACATTCTTGTCACTTGGCTCACCAACTGTTGCGCAATTCCCTCAGCTTGATGAACACCGTCTTGGCATCGGGTTCATCGGGCAGGTCGGGGAAGTTTTCGCGCAGCTTGGCGATCACGCTCGGGCTGCTCAGGCGAAAGAAGGTGTTGACCTGGTACTCCTCGGCCAGTGTCAGCACCGGCGAGCTCGCCGCATCGCCGCCGGCCACTTTTTGCAGCAGCGCCTGGGCGGCGCTGTTGTCGGGTTCGCGGGCCAGCGTGAACTTCAGGTTGTTCTCGATGTAGTCGTGCCCGGGGTACAGGTGGGTGGTCGGCGGCAGCCGCGACAACTGCGTCGCAAAGGTCGCGTACATCGCATTCGGGTCACCGCCGTTGTGGCAGTTGCCTGCGCCGGCGTTGAACAACGTGTCGCCTGAGAACAAGGTGGGCTGGTCGCCATGCGATCGCAGGCAGATGTGACACATCGTGTGGCCGGGCGTGTCAAGGCACTCGAGTTCGACTCGCTTGCCGACCTTGACCACGTCGCCGGCCTGCAGGCCGCGGTCGACCCCAGCGATCCGACCCGCTGCGCGGTGGTGCGCCAGCAGTTTGGCGCCGGTGGCAGCGACCATCGCCTCGTTGCCGCCGGTGTGGTCGTGGTGTTCGTGGGTGTTGAGGACTTGCGTGATCTGCCAGCCCTTGGACTTGGCCGCGGCCAGGCACTTCTGGTGGTCTAGCGGGTCGATCGCCAGCGCCTCGCCCGAGTCCGGGCAGGCGATCAGGTAGTTGAAGTTGCGGTAGGCGTTGCCGGTCCAGACGCGTTCGACGATCATCTTGCTCTCCTCGCGCCGCCGGTTGGCGGGCCAATTATGGTAGGAATTATTGTGGGAATTTGAGGCCTGCCACGGCAGCGCTGGCGCCGTGACAAGCCCAGCTGGCCCGGGCGCTGGATACGGCGGCCTCGTTCAACCTGGATTCAACCCGGCTTGAACATCGATTCCATCTCGCGGCGGACCTTGTAGGCCTGGGTGTTGTGGTCGATCGCCACATCGGCCCAGCACAGGCTCTGGCCCTTCTTGACCGCGCGCACCAGCTTGACCTGGTGCGCCAGCCCGAGCGGCAGGCCGCCGATCTGGACCGAGGTGGCGGCCGGCAGCAGCTTGCCCCAGACTGTGTAGCCGCCCTCGCCGTCGAGCATCTCGCCGGCCACCAGGTCGCGCTTGGCCGTGGCCACCACATCGGCGTTCCAGCCCGTCGCAACACCGGTGGGCTCGCCGCGCAAAGCCACCGAAGCCACCGAGACGCCGACCTCCAGGCCGATCAAGTGCCAGCGCTTGTACAGCGTGAAGTAGCGCCCGCTCGGGTCGGTGTGGGCGTTGTATTCCTCGAAGCAGTTGCGGATGTACTCGGTCTCGCCTTCGACCGTCACCCAGACCCCCATCCGGATGTCGTAGGGGATCTTGCGCCCGTCAGCCTCCAGCGACGAGATCACCTCGACCATGCCTTTGCGCTCGAGCACGCCGCCTTCGCTGCGCGGTCGGGTGACGAAAGGGATGTCCTCGACGCTGGCCGGCGGGTAGAGCAGGCCGTTGCTCGGCACGCCCAGGCCGGTGGCGTTGGACACTGCGGTGCTTTCGATTGAGGGCTTGGAGCCGTCCAGAAAGCTGTTGAACATCTTGGGGTTGAGCCCGCCGCGCTCGGCCTGCTCGGGCGTCAGGCCGTAATAGCCCCAGACGGTCTCGGGCGTTGACTCGCTGAAATGCGGCAGCCACTTGTGGCCGCGGCCAGCGGCCACGACGGGGAAACCGCAGGTGCGCGCCCAATCGACCAGATCGCAGATCAGTGCGGGCTGGTCGCCGAAGGCCAACGAATAGACCACGCCGGCTGCGGCCGCTTTGCGTGCGAGCAGCGGGCCGCAGAAAGCGTCGGCCTCGACTGTGACGTTGACCACATGCTTGCCATGGCCGAAAGCCTCCAGGCAATGGTCGACCGCCGCGATGGGGTTGCCCGTGCACTCGACGATCACGTCGATCGCCGGGTGCTGAACCAGTGCTCGCCAGTCCTCGCTGACATAGGTCGTGCCGTCCTTGATCGCCGCGTCCAGCGAAGTGGCTTGCGACTGCTGCGGTGTCCAACCGACCCGGGCCAGGTTGGCGCGCGCGCTGTCGGGCGACAGGTCGGCGATGCCCACCAGGTGGACGCCGGGCGTGCGGGGGATCTGTGCCAGGTACATCGAGCCGAACTTGCCGGCGCCGATCAGCCCGACCCGCACCGGCTTGCCCTGGGCAGCGCGGCTCTGCAGCTTGGCGTAGAGGTTCATGCGGCTTGCTTCATTTCGTCGAACGGGGTGGTCGAGGTCTGCAGCGCCGTGGCCGGCAGGCCGTTTTGCCACGGCAAGTCCACCGGGTAGTCTTTGAGCAGGCAGTCGTCGGGCAGGCAGGTGATCGGCGTGAAATCGCGGTGGGCGATGTATTCGGGCCGCTTGTGCCGGCGGATGTGGTTGGACACCGCGCACAAGCTGAGGTAGACGCTGACACGGTTCCAGGGCGAGAGGTTGCTGGTCGAGGCGTGAACCAGGCAGCTGTGGAACACGATCATCGACCCGGCAGGTCCCTGGGGGCTGACGATGCCACCTTGTTTGCCGCCAGCGCGCGCCACCAGCGAGGCGATCAACTCGTTGTCGACGGTCCACAGCGGGTAGCTCGTGGTCGTCAGGTCGTGCTTGGCCTCGATCACGCCTTTCTTGTGGCTACCCGGGATGAACATCAGCGGGCCGTTGAACTCGTTGACGTCGTCGAGGAAGATCGCCACGTTCATCGCCCGCTCGGTGGGCATCATGTCGTCGTTCATCCAGGTGCCGTAATCCTGGTGCCACTGCCAGATGGCGCCTTCAAATGCCATCTTGCCGTTGATCTTGAACTGGTGCATGTACAGCGCTTCGCCGAGCAGGTCTTGCACCGGCTGCACCATGCGCGGATGTCGCGCCAGCTTGGCGAAGGGCTTGCTCGACATGTGGGCGGCGAAGTTGGTGCGCACCGCGTCGCTGCCGCTCTCGCGCACGTTCCAGGCTTCGTGCCGGCTGTACAACTCGGGTACAGCGTCGTTCAACGTGCGAGTCTCCTCGGGCGTGAACAGACTGGGGAAGAAGAGGTAGCCGTCGCGGTCGAATTGTTCAAGCTGTTTCGGGCTCAGTTTCATGATGTTTGCTCCAAATTCAGTGAATAGCTGGTGGGCCTGGCGCTCATTCGACCTTGGCGCCCGATGACGTGACCACTTTTTCCCATTTGGCGGTCTCCGCAGCGATGATCTTGCCGAAGTCTTCCGGCGTGCCGGCGATCGACTTGCCGCCCAACTCGGCCAGGCGTTCGCGCATTTTCGGGTCTGCCAGCGCACGGTTGACCTCGGCGTTGACCTTGTCGATGATCTCGCGCGGCGTGCCTTTGGGCATGCCGATGCCGAACCAGGCTGTCGCTTCGTAACCCGGGACGGTCTCGCCGACGGTCGGCAACTGCGCCATGCTCGGCTCGCGCTGTTCTGAGGTGACCGCCAGCGCCCGGACCTTGCCGGCCTTGATGTGGACCACCGACGACGGCAGGTTGTCGAACAGCACATCGACCTGACCGCCGATCAGGTCGATCAGCGCCGGTCCTGCGCCCTTGTATGGCACGTGGACCATGTTGCAGCCGGTCATCGACTTGAACAGTTCGCCCGACAGGTGCACCGAGGTGCCGCTGCCCGACGAGGCCATGTTGAGCTTGCCCGGGTTGGCCTTGCAATAGGCGATGAACTCCTGCACTGTCGTGACTTTCAGCGAGTTCGTAATTTCCATCACATTGGGCGTTCGCACCAGTCCTGCGACCGGCGTGATGTCGCGGATGAAGTTGTAGTTCAGCGTCTTGTACAGCGACGCATTGATGCCGTTGGCCGGGTTGACCAGCAGCATCGTGTAGCCGTCGGGTGCGGCATTGACCACCGCTTCGGTGCCGATGTTGTTGCCCGCGCCGGGTTTGTTCTCAACCACGAAGGGCTGGCCCATCTTCTCGCTCAGCCACTGCGCAATGATACGGGCGAGCACATCGGTGGTGCCCGCAGGCGGGTAGGGGACGACCCACTTCACCGGCTTGACGGGATAGTCGGCCGCATGGGCGGGCAGGGCGATGGCCAGGGCAAGCAGGCAGGCGACACGGATCATGGTGGGCTCACTTCACGGGGTTGACGATGAATCATGTTCGCCTATGGTCAGGCGATCAGGCAGCGGGCGTTTCAAGTTCCAGCAGCTTGCGCAGCTCGGCCTTGGCGACTTTTTCCAAGGTCGATCGCGGCAGCTCGGTCACCAGCCGCACCTCGTGCGGGCGCTTGAAGTCGGCCAGTTGCGCCACACAGGCTGCGGTCACCCGCTCGGCCAGGTCGGCTGGCGCGCCCGGTGTTGGCAGCACGAACACCACCGGCACCTCGTCGAGCATGCGGTGCTTGCGCGCGACCACTGCGCACTCGTGCACGCCGGCCACCGCAGCGATCACGCGCTCGATCTCCGAGGCGGCGACGTTTTCGCCGCCGACCTTGAGCATGTCCTTGGTGCGGTCGCCAAAGCGTATCGACCCGTCGGGCTGCAAGTCGACCCGGTCGCCGGTGCGAAACCAACCGTCTGCCGTGAAGCTGGCCTCGGTGGCCGCGGCGTTGCCCAGGTATTCCTGGAACAGGCTCAAGGCTCGGATGCCACGCACCAGCAGTTGGCCCGACCCGCCGGGCTCGATGGCACGGGCTTGGGCGACCGGCAGCTCGTCGTCATCGACGATCGCGATGCCGTATTCGGGCGCCGGCCGGCCTATCGTCAGGCTGGGGCTGGGCCAGCGCAGGTCGCTGACGATGCCGTGGGTGATGGTCTCGGTCATGCCCCACCAGCCCATGGTCTGGACCCTGAAATGGGGGTCGGTGGGCAGGTCGCAGGCTGCCGCACCCCACAGCCGGTAATGGTGGGCAGCGGGCACCTCCAGCGTCATCAGCGCCTTCAGGCAGAACGGGATCATCGAGGCCCAGCTGCAGCGGTGCTTGATCGAGATCGGCCAGAACCGGCTGGCCGAAAACCTGGGCAGCACCACGGCCGTGCCACCGGCCCACAGCGTGGCCAGCACCGAGTAGGCCTGGGCGTTGGTGTGGAACAGCGGCAGATGCACCAGGTGCACATCGCTGGCTTGTAGGTCCTCGTGCACCGCGTTGATGCGCGCGCCCCACAGCGCGTTGGCATGGCTCCACAGCACCGCCTTGGGCCGCGACGTGGTGCCCGAGGTGTACTGCACGCTGCAAGGGTGCAGCGGGTCGGGCGCGCGGCGCGGCGGCGGGTCGGCGTCTAGCGTGGCGAAGCGCTGGCCGGGCTCGACCGCTTGCGCGGGGGCCGCGCCGTTGTCGGTGGCCGTGACGACGACCCAGCGCAGGTGGCGGCAATGGCGGGCCACCCGCTCGGCAAATTTGGGCTGGGTGATCGCGGCGACCGCGCCACAGTGCTCGGCGTAGTACGACAGCTCGTCGTCTGCGGCGCGGGCGTTGGTGGTCACCGCCACCGCGCCCAGCCAGCCGCAGGCATACCAGGTCAGCAAGGTCTCGGGGCAGTTGTCGAGATGGATCAGCACCTTGTCGCCGGGGTGCACGCCGCGTCGCGCCAGGCCACCCGCGATGCGACCGACCTGGTTGTAGAAGCGGGCATAAGTCCAGGTCTCGGCTGGGCCTTCGAAGGGCTCCCAGATGATGAACGGATGGTCGGGCCGGGTCTTGGCGCGGTGCGCCAGCAGCGAGGGCACGTCCAGGCCGCTGAAGGGGTGGAGGTCGGTACGCGAGAGCAGAGGCGGCATGGCGGATGATCGGCGGGTTGGCGGGAGGGTCCGATCCTGCCTGTTCTTGCGGCGCAGCGCCATGCGGGCAAATGCGCAGGTCCCGGGCGTCAGCCCGTGCCGGCATTGCCGCGCAGCAAAAGCTAGCTAAACTGTGTAGAAGACTGCGAGTGGTTGAATGCCAGTTTCTGGCGCCTTCGCGCAAGTGGCTGGGACTCGGTGACATGACGACGGTGCGGGCGACGATTCGGATCTTGGTGGCGGCACTGATCGCCGTGGGCGGTGTTGCGCCGGCGTGGTCTGGCGAGGTCGAGGAGGC
>RGQD01000267.1 GCA_010030205.1 Betaproteobacteria bacterium | reverse complement strand
GTGGGCGGCTGGACGCGGCCATCCTGCGCCAACTGCTCATTGCGCTGGCCATGATCATCGTCATGCTGATGCGCCCGCGCGGCCTCTGGCCGGCGCCTGAGCGTGGCAAGTCGCTTCAGACCAAGACGAACTGAGGCAGCGAACATGGCAGACACAGTACTTCGCGTGGCAGGCATCTCCAAACGCTTTGGCGGCCTGCAGGCCCTGAGCGATGTGGGCATCACCATCGAGCGCGGCCAGGTCTATGGCCTGATCGGCCCCAATGGTGCGGGCAAGACCACCTTCTTCAACCTGCTCACCGGATTCGATCAGCCCGATGAGGGCGACTGGTCGTTCGAGGGGACAAGCCTCAAGGGGATGCCCTCGTACAAGGTGGCGCGGTCCGGCATGGTGCGAACCTTCCAGGGCGCACGCGTGTTCCCAAAGCTGACGGTGCGCGAGAACCTGCGCGTCGCGAACCACCTGCGCAGCCGGCAGCGCGACGCCGCCGATCTGGCCGCTGACGCGATGACCCTGCTCGGTCTGGATCGCTTTGCCGACGAGTTGGCCGCTTCACTGCCGGCAGGCCTGGTGCGCACGCTGGGGATCGCGATGGCGATCGCCACCGGCGCGACCCTGCTGCTGCTCGACGAGCCGGCAGCCGGACTGAGTGCAGACGAAGTCGAACAACTGCGAACAGTCATTGAGCGCACCCACGCCAAGGGGGTGACGATCTGCATCATCGAACACAACCTGAAGTTTCTGATGGGATGCGTCGAGCGCGCTTGCGTGCTCGATGCCGGCGTGCTGATCGCCGACGGACCGCCCGAAGCGATCACCCGCGACCCGCGCGTCATCGAAGCCTATCTGGGAGACACCTTTGCTGATCGTTGACGGTCTGAGCGTCGATTACGGCGCGATTCGCGCGGTGCGTGAAGTCTCGTTCCGGGTGCCGGACGGTGCAATCGTCGCGCTGATCGGCGCCAACGGCGCAGGCAAGAGCAGCAGCATGAATGCCTTGTCCGGGCTGGTTGCGCGCAAGGGCGCGATCACGTTCGACGGCGCCGACATCGGCTCGCTCGAGACCGATGCCATCGTCAGACGGGGCGTGATCCAGGTCGCCCAAGGGCGCCAGCTGTTCCCGGAGATGTCGGTGCGCGACAACCTGGAAATGGGGGCTTATCTGCGCTCGAACGCCCAGCGGCGAGCGACGCTCGAGGCGTTGATGGCGAGATTCCCGTTTCTGCAGGAGCGCGCCGCACAGCGCTGCGGCACGCTCAGTGGCGGCGAGCAACAACTCGTCGCGATCGCGCGCGCGCTGATGGGCGCGCCGCGCCTGCTCTTGCTCGACGAGCCGACGCTGGGCTTGGCGCCGCTGATCGTCAAACGCATTGGCAAGGTGATCCGCGACCTGCACGCGCAGGGTCTGTCCATCTTGATTGCTGAGCAAAATGCCGCATTCGCCTGCAGTCTGGCCGAATCTGTCATCGTGCTCGAGAACGGCCGCGTCGCGCTAAGCGGCACGCCTGCCGAGCTCAGCGCCAACGACGACATGCGCCGGTCTTATCTCGGGGTCTGAGTTCGCCAGACCCGCGGGCTGCGGGCTGGCGGCAGCCCGATGGCAGAACGCTCAGCTTAAACCTTATCAAAGCGCCTGCTCGGTAGCGCCTCAGGCGCCGCTCAGCACCAGCGATGCATTCTGGCCACCGAAGCCGAATGCGTTGACCTGGATCGTGTTGTAACGCATCTGCTTGGGCTGTCCGAAGACGATTTCGAACTGCGCCTCGGGATCGGGCTCATCGGTGTTGGCAAAGCAGGCGAAGCGGTCCTCGCGCATGCCGAGCAGACCGGTCACCACGGCCATCGCGCCCGACGACGCACCGGTGTGGCCCACATGGGCCTTCACGCCAGCCACAGGCAGCGCATGCTGGCGCTTGCCATGCACCAGATTGATCGCCCGGATCTCCGCTGAATCGCCTTTGGGCGTCCCGGTGGCATGCGCCAGCAGCGCGTCGACCTCGCCCGCGGCGATGCCTGCATCCTGCAGTGCGAGTTCCATCGCGCGCGCCTCCCATTGGCCACTGGGCTCGGGCGCCGACGGATGGTGGCCGTCCGAGAGATTGCCGTAGCCCCGCACATAACCGAGTATCTCGGCGCCGCGGGCACGGGCATGATCACCGCGCTCGAGCACCAGGATCGCCGAGCCTTCGCCGACGACGATGCCCGATCGCTTGACATCGAAAGGCAGCATCGCCCGACGCGGGTCGGACGAAGGCGCGGTCATGCCATAGAGCGTGCTGGTGTAGAAGGTCGCCGGGACGAAGTCGCCGTCGCGACCGCCGCCCGCCAGGCTGAAACCGCCGTCGGTACCGCCGCAGATCAGCACGTCGGCCTTGCCGCTTTCGATCAACCAGGCCGCCGTGCCGATCGCATCGAGTGACGATGCGCAAGCGGTGGTGACCGTGATGCAATGGCCGTGAAGTCCGTAGCGCATCGCGATCTGCGAGGCCGCCATGTTGGAGTAGATCTGGATCTCGGTCTTGCGCGGGATCGCCTGCGGTCCCTCGGCGTCGAGCTTGTACTGGGCTTTCATCAGCGCGCGCATCCCGCCCATGCTGGTGCCGTGGACCACGCCGGTGCGAAGCGGATCGAGTTCGCCCAGCCCAGACATCTTCAAGGCCTGCTGCGCGGCCGCCAACGCGTACTGGGCAAAGATGTCAGTGCCGTCCTCGATCTTCTCGTCCATCCAGTCCAGCGCAGAGAAGTCAGGGATCGTGCCCCACCAGGCCGTTTGTCCCGGCGTCGCCGACTGCCAGGGCGCCGGCCTGATGCCGCTGGCGCCCACCATGAGTTGACGGTGAAACTCGCCGGCCGACAATCCGATGGAAGAAATGACACCCATACCGGTAATCGCAACGTCTCGCACGGTGATGCTCTCCTGTCTGAGGATGGCCATGCGTCTGACGCGGTGTGCGAACGACTCCAGAGCCTACCCACGGGTATCATGACACAAGAGTCGCTGGCTGTCTCGACAAATAGGCAAGGCTGTGGCGAGAGACGGCGTTGTCAAGCGATGGCCTCATCGTTTTCGATTGCGAAAAGGATACATTCATGAGCGTTCCCGAGTGGTTGCGCCGCAGTGCGCGCTGGTTTCCCGACAAAGAAGCCGTGATAGACGGCGATCGTCGCGTCAGCTACGCCCGATTCAACGAGCGAGTCAACCGCCATGCCAATGGGCTGAGCGCATCGGGCATCGTCAAGGGCGATCGCGTTGCTGTCGTGATGAAAAATTCGCTCGAAGCGGTTGAGGCGTTGGGGGCCTGCGCCAAGGCCGGATTCGTCCATGTCCCGATCAACTTCAGACTGTCGCGGCGAGAGGTCGCTGACATCCTGCGCCACAGCGGCAGCCGAAGTTTCATCGTGCATCGCGAGTTCTCATCGCTGCTCGACCTTGCCAACGATTGTCCGGAACTCGGCCAGGTCATCGTGGTCGACGACGGTGCGAACGATTCAGCCTACGAGCATTGGCTGGCAGACCAGTCACCGGCAGAGCCGCAGGTCGACGTGGTCGCTGACGACAACTTCTTCATCGTCTACACCAGCGGCACCACCGGCGCGGCCAAGGGTGCTTACTACCAGCACCGCCAACCGACGGCGCACACGCCGGTGCCCGTGCTGGGCTACGACATGCGCCACGACAGCCGCATCCTGCTGGTCTACCCGCACAACTCGATCGCCTCGATCAACATCGTCTACTTCGGCGCCTGGATGCTGGGCGCGACGGTGGTCCTGACCGATGTGCGCCAGTTCTCCGCCGAGCGTTGGCTGCAGACCGTCGTTCGCGAACGCGTCACCCACTGCCATCTGGTGCCGACGATGCTGTTTCGCGTGCTCGAGCACCCAGGGCTGCGCAGCTTCGACCTCAGCAGCCTCCAGACCATAGGCTATGGCTCGGCCCCGATGCCGCAGGAGCGAATCGAGAGCCTGCACAAGGTGTTCGGCAACGTGCTGATGCAGGCTTACGGCATGACCGAGGTGTCGTCGATCGCTGCGGTGTTCTCCAAGCAAGCCCATGTCGAGGCGCTGCAGAGCAACCCGAATCGACTGCGGGCTTGCGGCCGGCCGGCGTTCGGCTGCGAACTGCGCGTCGTGACCGAAGACGGGCGCGAAGTCGTGCCGGGCGAAGTCGGTGAGATCATCTTCCGCGGCCCCATCCTGATGACGGGCTATTGGCAAGACCCTGAGCGCACGAACGAGACGATCCGCGACGGCTGGCTCTATTCAGGCGATTTGGCCACCGTCGACACCGAAGGCTACCTCTACATCGTCGACCGCAAAAAAGACCTGATTATCAGCGGCGGCGCCAACATCGCGAGCAGCGAGGTCGAGAATGTCCTGTACTGGCATGAGGCGGTGCGCGAGGCGGCGGTGGTCGGAACGCCCGATGCCGAATGGGGTGAGCGGGTCCACGCCTTCGTCTCGCTGCACGATGGCAAGTCCGTCACGCCGCAAGAACTGATCACGTTCTGCCGCGACAGGCTGGCGCACTTCAAATGCCCGAGCCGGATCGAGATCCTGCCCGACCTGCCGAAAAACGGGTTGGGCAAGATCTTGAAGTCGGACCTGCGCGCCACGCTCTGGAAAGGCCAGGCGCGCGCGATCAACTAAAGCCGCCCAGGCCCCCGGGCCGGCTGCTAAGCCTTGTCGGCCAGGTAGCGCTGCGCCAACTCCACATAGTGCGGCGCGGTGCGGCCGAACCGGGCCTGGTCGTCGGGCGACATCACGCGCCACAGCTTGGCCGGTGAGCCTTGCCAGATCTCGCCACGGCCGATGCGCTTGCCCGGCGTCAGCAGCGCACCCGCCGCGAGCATGCCGCCGGCTTCGATCACCGCGCCGTCGAGCACGGTCGCGCCCATGCCGACGAAGGCGCGGTCCTCTAGCGTGCAGGCGTGGATGATGCAGCCATGGCCCACCGTCACATCGTCGCCGATGATCGTCGGCTGCGCGCCGGCGTTGACATGGATGATGGTGCCATCCTGGATGTTGCTGCGCTGGCCGATGCGGATGAAATTGGTGTCACCGCGCAGCACGCAGTGGAACCACACGCCCGACTGCGCACCGATCTCGACCTGACCGATCACCGCCGCCGTGGGGGCGATGAAAGCATCAGCCGCCACGCGCGGTCTATGCCCTTCAAAGACATAAACCGGGCCCCGCCCGAGACTTGAAGCCATCGAATCCTCAGCCATGGTTCACTGGACCCACGATGGCTTGCGCTTTTCGCGGAATGCCGCCATGCCCTCGGCGCCTTCCGGGCTGCGGAACATGCGCGCGCTCCACTCGGCTGTCTCTCGGAAAGCCTCGTCGCGCGGCAACTGGGTCACGCGGCGCACCAGCTTCTTGCACTCGGCCACCGCGATCGGGCCGCCCAGACAGATCGCGTCGATCTCTTGCTGCACCGCAGCGTGCAACTGGTCTTTTGGCACGGCCCGGTGCGCGAAACCGATCTCGACTGCGCGCGTGCCAGTGAAGCGCTCGCCGGTCAGGAACAGCTTCATGCCGTGGTGGGTGCCGAGCTTGGGCAGGCAAACGACCGAGATCACCGCCGGGATCACACCTATCCTGACCTCGGAGAAGCTGAACAACACCTCATCGACGGCGACGACGATGTCCGACGCCCCGACCAGCCCCAGTCCGCCAGCGAAGGCCGCACCGTTGACTGCGGCGATCACCGGCTTGTCGCTGTCCATCATGCGCGTCAGCACCTGGGGCAGCGAAATGCCTTGCCGGCCCTCGATCATCTGGCCGGGTGGGCTCTTGAGGTCGGCGCCGGCGCAGAAAGCCGGGCCACTGCCGGTGAGCACGATGCAGCGCACCGCCGGGTCGGCGATCGCAGCGCTCAGGTGGGCGTCGAGCTCGTTGACGAGCTGGGCCGACAGCGCATTGCGGTTGTCGGGCCGGTTCAGCGTGATCCAGGCCGCGCCCTGGCGGATCTCGTACAGCGTGGCTGTCGTCATGGTCATGCTCCGTGGGGTTTCAAAGCTTGAAGGCCTGCTGGAAGCCGGGCCGCTGCGTGATGTGGTCCCAGTAGCGCTTGATGTTGGGCGTGAAGGCCTCGTCGATGTCCAGCGACTGCGCCAGCACCAGCACATAGATGATGCAGATGTCGGCGATCGTGAAGCGGTTCGCACACAGGTATTGGCGGTCGGCGGTGGCCCGCTCGACACAGCGCAGCCTGGACAAAAACCATTGCCGGTAGTCGGCCGCGACCTGCGGATTGCGTCGTTCCTCGGGCTCGAGCCGGGTGTAGCGCAGCACCAGGGTCTGCGGAAAGGTCAGCGTCGCATCGCTGCGGTGCAGCCAGTTCAGGTAAGCGCCGTAATCGGGCTCGTCGACCCGCACGGCCAGGTCGCTGGGGCCGTAGCGGTCGACCAGGTACTGGCAGATGCCGGCCGACTCGGTCATGTTGACGTCGCCGTCGACCATGCAGGGGATCGTACCGAGCGGGTTGATCTTGAGGTACTCGCGGGTCGTGACGCGGGGCGGAAACGGCATCGTGATCAGCTCATGGGGCAGGCCCATCTCGATCAAGGTCCACAGCGGGCGCATCGACCGCGCGCGCGTGCAGTGAAACAGCTGGATGGTCATGG
>RGQD01000266.1 GCA_010030205.1 Betaproteobacteria bacterium | reverse complement strand
CGAATCTGGCCGTTGATGTGCAATTTAGGCATGGAAGCTCCTATGGTTGACGCCTAAGGGGCACTCTGACCGGCAGCTTGCCAGGCTGGTAAGGTGGTTGGCCCGGGCAGCGGTCCGCGCGAGCGGCGGCCGCCTCAAGCCGTCGATCCCTCGAACAAGCTCACTCGAACAGATAGGGCTCTAGCGATGCCTGGGCCGCCACTCGCAGCGAGTGCCATTGCTTGGGCCCGCCGTAGTAGGCCAGGCTGCCAGGCGCGGCATCGCCCTCGCCGTTGTAATACGACAGGCAATCGCGCAAAGCGCGGCTCATCAAGTCCACCTCGGCGCAATGCGCGGCGTAATCGACCTCGGGCTGCTTGCGGATGTCGACGAGGCGAGCGCCGCGATCGCGCATCGTCTTGAGCATCCAGACGACATAGTCGGTGTGGGATTCGATGCCCAGCGTGAAGTTGAACTGCCCGCCACCGCCCTGCGGCCCTGACATGATGAACAGGTTGGGAAACCCCTCGCTGTGCAGGCCCAGAAAGGTCTTGACGCCTTCGGTGCGCCACTTCTCACGCAGCGTGACGCCGCCGCGACCGGAGATCATGTTGAAGGTCGACGTCGCCATCCACTGGAACCCGGTCGCGTAGACCAGCACGTCCAAGGGGTAGGTCTGGCCCGCATGCACGACGCCCTGCTCGTTGATCCTGGCCACGCCCAGCGGCGCGGTGTCGACCAGCGTCACCTGGGGCAGGTTGAACGAAGGCAGGAACTCGTCGTGGAAAGTGGGCCGCTTGCAGCCATAGGGGTAGTAGGGCTTGAGCGCTGCAGCCGTCTTCGGGTCCTTGACGATCGCATCGACCCGGGCGCGGATCTGCTCCATGATCCTGAAGTTGGTGTCGAGTTGCTTCTGGATCATCTCCTGCGGCGTCAGCGCTCGCTCGTGCTGCTTGCGCTGCTTGAAGTCGGCGACCTTGCCCGAAAGATAGTCGTCATTGCCCTGCAGCGCGGTCCGGCCGGATGAGATCTGCGCCAGCCGGTCACGTCTGGCCAGCGCCCAGCCGGGTTGTTTGGACCAGGTCTCTATCTCCTCGGGCGTCGTCGCGCGTTGGTCACGCACATCGATGGTCGACGGCGTGCGCTGGAACACGACCAACTGCTTGACGATCTTGGCCAGCTCCGGGATCGCCTGCACGGCGGTCGCGCCGGTGCCGATGATGCCCACCCGCTTGCCTTCGAGCTCGACCTTGTAGTCCCAGCGCGAGGTGTGGAAAGACTGGCCCTTGAAGGTCTCCATGCCCTCGATGCGGGCCAGCTTGGGCGTCGTCAGGATGCCGTTGGCCAGCACGACATAGCGCGCACGCATGCGGTCGCCCCGGTCGGTCGCCACCGTCCAGCTCGCGCTCGATTCGTCCCAGCTCGTCTTCTCGACCGTGGTGTGGAACAGGCAATGGTCATAGAAACCGAACCGGCTGGCCATGGCCTGGCAGTACTCGAGGATCTCGAAGCCCGACGCGAACTTCATCGTCGGCACATAGCCCATCTCCTCGAGCAGCGGCAGGTAGCTGTAGGCCTCGACATCGCAAGCGATGCCGGGGTAGCGGTTCCAGTACCAGGTGCCGCCGACGTCTCCGCCTTTCTCGCAGAAGCGCACATCCTTGAAACCAGCGGCGCGTAGCTTGTGCCACAGCAGCAGCGCGGCGAAACCGGCGCCGATCACCAGAATCTCGCACTCGTCGGTCAAGGCCTCGCGCGCCACCGGTGGCGCCGAATAGACATCCTCCAGATAGCGGGCGAACTCGCCTTCCATCGCCATGTAGTCGGCTGCGCCGCGGCGCGACTCCTTGAATTCGCGGTAGCGGGCCTGCTCAGCAGCGTCGAAGACAGCGGACGGCGTGGCCGCCGGCAGCACCTTCAGCGATTCGTCTGACACCGCCGAATAACCTTTGCCGGCGATCTTCTCGGTGGCCTTGGCGGCGCGGGTGTTGAACAGTTTCAGGCCTGTGGCCTCGTCGATTCGGATCGGGAGCGTCATGTCCATTGGCTTCGCGTCATGGGTGGGTCCATGCCCTGACCGACATGACCGGATGAGGTCGTCCAATCGGGCCTTCGAGCGGACATGATAAGGACAGGGCCGGCGGCTGTCCGCCGACAAGGGCTTCAGCTGGCTGCGGGCTCGGGCCGGTACCAGCGCGGGAAGAACTTCGCGACCTGCGGGCCTGAGGACTTCAACGCGTGGCAACCGTCGACGCTGAAAGGCTTTTGATCGGGATCGCGGGGCACTTCATCCCACAGCGCCTGCAGCACCGCGCTGCCCATCACGCCGGCCAACTCGTTGATGTGGGTGCAGCCGGCGGTGCGGCCGAACAGACGGCGGATCGTGTCGCGGTAGCCGCGCGCGACGGCCACGCCCACGAGTTGGCCGTAGTCCGGCGCGATCGCCGCGCAAGCGCTGTCGTAAGGGCCGGCGTCGGTGGCGGCCTGCACCGCGACGATGGTCGCGCTGCGGTCCACCGTCAGGCGCAACCACATCGAGTGCATCGGTTCGCCTGCCGCCAGCATGCCGTCGGCTCTGGGCACCGGCTCGGGCCAAACATCGGTGAGCTGGCCTTCGACGTCCCACAGCCCGTCGGTGCGGGCGTAAGCGCGCACCGTGATCGAACGCAGGTGAGCGGCTTTGCGGGCGCAGTCGGGCAGGGGCAGTGGCATGGCAGGCGAATGGGCAGTGGCTTTGCAGGCGAAGCCAGGACTATAGCGAGGGGTTGTTGGCGCGCTGTCGCCCCTGAAGTCGACGCTCTGCATTGCCGATCGGGCCAGCGACAGCCGGTCTTGACGACCCCCTTGCGCGACCCGCGATGTCAGCCCACGACAGGCGCGCGGTCCACGGGCATTTGGGCAGCTTACGCAAACAGCAAGGCCACACTCTTCATCGGCAGAAAGAGTCTGGCCGGTTTTTTCTGCAGTGATGCGAAACTGAAATGCCGGTAGAAGCTGGCGGCGGATTCATCCTTGGCGTCGACAACCACCGCCATCGCGGCGATGCCTGCGGCCGCCTCCAGACTTCGGTGCAAGGCGTCGAGCAGCAAGAATTCACCCATCCCCCGTGCCCTCAGCCGCTGGTCGACGGCCAGCCGGCCGAGCAGCGTCACGGGAAGTTGCCCGTAGCGAGGCAATTTCTTGGCCAGATCCGGCGGCAGTTCATCGCCATTGAGCACAGCCGCTGACAAGGTGTAGTAACCCAGCAAAGTAGCGGCCGTTGAATCGACCAGTACAAACGAGGCCGCGACATGCTTCTCGGCATCCTGCCGGGCTTGTTGCGCCAGGTAGCGATCAAGTTCAGCGCTGCCGCATCTGAAGCTCTTGCGGTCGTGCTGCCGCTGAAGGGGCTCGATACGGTAGTGCGCTCCGTGTCTTTTCGGGGGCTTCGGAAGTGTCGATCAACATCGTTGCCTCTTGAGGTCTGGGCGCCTCGTCCATCGGTCACGGGCCAATGGACGGGCAGCCTCGGCGCTAACAACCTGAGATCTGCCGCAGTCTGCAGGCCACGAGCCAGTGCTTCACGCCGGCATTGATTCGCTCATCGGATCGCTTCTTTGGACCTTCAGCGCGCCTTCGGTCCGAAGAACCTCACGAAGACTGTGTGCTTAGCCTCCTGCCACGACTTCGGGAGGTCGCCGTTGGCATCGAGTGCATCGTAGATTTCTCTGACCAAGGGCGCATCAACCACCTTGGCCGACCGTAGCTTGTCCAATAGCTCGAAGCCGTGCCAGACGGCGATGCCGAAGTCCTTGGCCAGCGCATGCATGCCCAGGTCGTCGGTGACGACGATGGCCGGCTTGACTTGGCCGAGTGCCAGAAGCCAGCAATCCGTCGCTCCAGGCGGCGATCGGCCGCCGGAGGTGTAGCTGTCGGGATCCGCCAGGACCCACCCGTGCAGCACGCTTTGGGCCGCCTGGACTTCAGTTTTCTCTACTGCGCTGAGGCGAATCTGCTTGGCCAGACGCTCGCTTGCGAACTCCTGGCCGTCGAACCACGGATAAGTCGCTCGGAGTCGGGCGCTGCGATGGACTTCATCCTCGACCGACTTGTGAATCGTGAGCACATAGCCCTTCTGGCCGAACTTGATCCCTATCGCTGGCCGGACTCGTTTTGCCAGTCGTAGATAGGCATTCGTGTCGAGCAGGACCAGCGTCAACGGCTGAGTTCCTCGTGAAGCGCTACCGCGTCTTGCATGGGGATGTCCATAATCTGCTGGACATAGCCCGCGCCCGTGCCTTTGCCCTTGACCATCCGCTGTAGCGCAGTGAAGAAGGCACTGCGGAACACGTTCTGTGCCGCAGCGAGATAGGCCGCTGGCTCGGGCGGCGTAGGCGCAAACAAGATTTCGCTGACCAGCTTGCCTCGCTGAGCGCCTTGGCATAGCGATTGATCTCGCAGAACACGCTGAACAACGAAATGCTATGGGCACTCGCGTGCCGCTGAAGCTCATTGATCTCGCTTGCCACGCCGCGCTGCCGGATTACCTGCGGATAAGCAACACCAGCGAGGGACTTGGGAAAGAGCAAGGCCCCAGCCAAGGCGTCAGAAAAATCCTCGCCTTCATCGGTACCTGCCAGATTCGGCGTGTACACATGCGCCAACTCGTGAGCCATCCAGAACTTGAAGTCTTCCAGCCTCGTGTCGAGGTTCAAGAAGATGAACGTGGCCTGCTCCTGGGGAAGCAGGATGTGGAGCGCGTTCCTGTGATTCTGCTTTTCGCCCCACAGCACCGGCACGATGACTGCACCGTTGGACCCGAACTCTCCAATCATGCAGCGCGTCGTACTGAGTCGTCGGCGATGGAATCTGCACGCGAAGCGAACGCAAGGCCGAGAGAAAGGGCACCAGGGGCTTCAGCAGTGAGCCCATAGCGATCGCCTTGAGGACGTGCGCATCAGTCGTCTTGGCGCCGGCCTTCTTCCGAAACGCAATGACCGGCTGATCCTTCGCCGAGCTGAGAACGAGATCAGCGAAGCTCAACTTCAACGTGGTGGCCAGCTTGAGCAGCTTGTCCGGCCGAGGAAAGTCGGCGCCCTTCATCCAGTTCGTCACGGCTTGACCCGTCACGTCCAGTTCAGTCGCCAGATCCTTCTGCGTCCATCCACGAGCCTGCAGGGCATGCTTGATCTTCTCGCTACGGATAACTTTCTGCATAGACTTCGAATTATCGGCCGCCTGGCGAATGAAATCAAGTTTTATCAAGTTTCGACGTGGGTTGCGACCACAAGAGAGCGAGGCCGTCGGGCCTCGTGGTCATCTCCGGAGGCATGGCGCGACCGACAACGAGGCGACGGAAGTGACACCAGTCGACCTGTTCCAGCTCGCCAAGCAGCGTGCGCAGGCGCAGATAGGCTTCGCTGCGGGGCGCGGTTGGAGGTATGCCACGAGGTGGCGGAATTGATCGGCGCCGCCGATGTCATCAGCGGCCCAGCTTGGCGATCAGTGGCACGGCGCAACAAGCAGTCTGCACACAGGAGGCCCAATTACCGTTCGTCCGGGCTCCTCCAAGCCAGCAATGCTTCAAGCGCCTGCCGATCGCCGATCAGCGCGCGGGCCAGCTGGATCCGCTCCCTGGCGAGTTCACGGTTGCCCGGTTCTAAGCGCTCGGCTTCGATGTCGGCTTCTTCGAAGAACGCCTGCATGCGCTTCATTTCGCCCCACGACGAAATCACCGCCAGCAATTCCGCGAGTGACTCCTTCCGAACACGAACCTGGCGCGCCCGCTCGGCTTCCTCGGCCTGCCGGCGTCGTTCAGCCTCCCAGGCGAGTTGTCGGATCTCGGCCTGCCGCTCGCCTTCTTCGACGAGCCTCGCGATTTCGACCGCCGCGTCGCCGAGTTCGGCAACGATTCCGGCCGCCTGATTCGTCAGCTTCTTGCCGCTGGTCTCCCGCCATTGGCGGCTCCAGGGGGCAAGCGCGTACGGGCTGAACGCCTGAAGCCGGCCCGTGGACGCGAGCATGACACGATGG
Organism: Betaproteobacteria bacterium; assembly: GCA_010030205.1. Taxonomy (GTDB): domain Bacteria; phylum Pseudomonadota; class Gammaproteobacteria; order Burkholderiales; family Burkholderiaceae_C; genus Pseudaquabacterium. Next base: position 656 of record RGQD01000266.1, on the reverse strand, counting down.
CCCGCGTGCTCGAGTTGCGTGAACAGTTGGTTCGCTGTGTCGAGCGCCGCATCGAGGGACGTCTCGGACACCACCAGGTCAACCAGCAACTTCTTGGCGGGTTTGAGCAAACCGGCATCGTTGACGCGGCCCTTGGCGAAATGCTCGCGCGCCCCGACGATCAGCGGGTGCCGCTTCGACGTCAGGGCAACAACTGGCCTGCGCAGCTTTGGCGGCCGAACCGAAGGCGGCTTCGGCGGCGCAGGCGCGACGATGTCCGGTTCTCGGCCGCAGTTCCAGACCAACTTGTCCCCCGCACCAGCCTCGGGCAAGGGTGGCGGCGGGTCCGCCTTGCCGAACTCGAGCTTGGCCCAGTGGCCCCGGGCCGGGCGCGGGATGTTCATGACCGCACAGACCCGCGCCAGGAAGCTCGACGAGACGCCATGCCTTTCGGCGACGCGCAGCATCGGCGCCTTCCAGACCTGGGCATACAGGTCTTGCCGCGTGACCTGCTCCGGATGCGCCTGGTGCGCGCCGCCCAGGTGATCGACGGGGTCTCCCTCGGCCATGGTTCAGTCTCCTCGATCGGCAGCCGCACGCGGGCGGGCTCCGCCGGTCATGGCCACTGCTGGGCCGCGCGCAGCACGCGAAGCACCTCGACCGCCTCGGGGCTGACG
>RGQD01000265.1 GCA_010030205.1 Betaproteobacteria bacterium | reverse complement strand
CACGGTGATGATGCCGTCGCGTTTGCTCAAAGACACCCGGGTGTTGGACGAGAGCTCGCGCCTCGCGTCCATTTTGTACTTGCTGTCGTAGACCGACATCAGTTCGAACCGGTCGATCAAACGGTCTTGGACGGTCGTGCTTTGCATCAGGGCTACATACTGGTCTGCCGGCGTTCGCAGTCCGGCCGCGGCTCCCGCAACACCGGCCAGCGCGCTGATCGATGCAAGCGCCGAACTGCCACCCCCTTGTTGCTGCGGCGGCAGGAATGATGTGCGCGAGGTGAACGTGGGTGCGATCAGGTAGGTCCCACCCAGTGCACAGGCACCCGCCAACAGTGGCCCGAGCAGAAGCAACTTCCATCGGCTGGCAATGGTCAGTGCGAGCGGGAAGCTTGGGGTGTGCTCCGAGTTGGACGGGATTGCGTTGTTTTGAAGGTCCGACATCGGAGTCATCGTTTGCAGGTCGCCGCAGCCAGAGATACCGCAGAACCTGCCGGGTTGGTTTGATCCATGTTCGTCACCGCACTCACTTGACGGCACTCTTGATGCCAGCAATCCCGATACCCAGCTGGTAAAGAATCTGGGTCCAGTCTTTGGCGGTCTGGACGAATGTGGATTTGTCTATCTCTTCCGGCACGAAGATGGTGTCACCGGGTTCGGCGGGCAGCGAGCCGATCGAGCCGCGCTTGATGAACCAGCCGGCGCTGTCCAGACCGCTGACCACGCCGCCATTGGCGCGTATCACAAAGATGCTCGATTCGTCGGCGCCGCGGGTCGGTCCACCGGATTGGCGCAGGTAGTCGGTCAGGACCTTGCCGCCGGTGTACAAATAGCTGCCTGAATTGAACACGCTGCCGAACACGCCGACCACCGTGGGTTTGGGTGGTATGTAGAGTTTGTCGCCGTCCTCAAGCGCCATCTCGGGCAATTGGCCGCCCTCTACCGGAATTTGAAGCACCACGCGGCCGCTCGGTTTGACGGCGCGAAGTCGCTCTACCAATCGGTTTGTCGATTGCACGTTGGCAGATTGCGCCAGCGCATCATCGCTGCTGCTGACGCGCTTGGAGGAACTGGCGCGGGCCATGTCGGTTTCCATGTCGCGCAATGCCCGGTCGTAATTCTGTTGCTGGGCTAGCCGCACGCTTTCGCGGTTGAATTCGGCACCGAACAGAAATGCCGCAGGCGTCAATCCTCCGGCCCGGACCAACAAGTCCAGCAGCGAGCTGTGGGCCGGCATCACGTATTCGCCCGGCTTGGCCACTTCGCCGTCGATGCGAACGCGTTTGTTCTGGCGCTCCACCGGCAAAGCCACGGTGAAGGCATTGAAGGCGCGTAGCACGTCGCCGCTTCGCAGCGTCTGGTTGCCGGCCGCAGGCAGGTCGATCTGGTTCACGCGGGTGCTGTTGCGTTCGTCCAGTCGTTCGATGGCCAAGCGTGTGGTGTCGGCCACTGCCGCAAAGCCGCCGGCCATGCGCAGCGCGTCGTCTACGGTCTCGTCCGGTTTGAGTTCGAAGATCGCCGGGCGGTTGACGCTGCCGATCAGTGCCACCTGCGCACCGATCGCGCCGACATGGATCACGTCCTCTGCCTGCACCACCCGATCGGCCTCGCGGTCGCCTTTGAGCAGCAGATCGTAGAGGTCGAAGGTGGCGACCAAGTCTTTGCCGCGGCGCAGTTGAACCATGCGGAAGCTGCCCGAGGCCGACGGGCCGCCGGCACGCATCAGGGTCTGGGCCAGTGTTGACAGGCTGCTGACCACTTGCACGCCCGGGCGTTGGACGAAACCGGTGACATAGACCCGCAGCCCGCGCAACTGGCCCAGCGACACGCTAAGCTGGAAGTTTTTGAACACCAGCGCGACGCGGCGGCTGATCACGTCGGACAACTCGGCGTACTTCACACCCGAGACCATGATCGGCCCGACCCGCGGCACGTTGATGCGCCCCGACCGATCGACCACCAGCCGCAGGTCGGCGTCGATCGATCCCCAGAGCGTCAGTACCAATTCATCGCCGGCTTGAAGCAGGTAGTCGGGCGGCACGTTCGGGCTGTAATTGGGCGCGGACATCGACGCAAAAGGCCCGGTCAGCAGTTCAGAGCCGAAACGCCGGATTTCCAGAGGTTTACCGTCTGGCTGCGGTGTGGCCTGCAGAGCGGCCAGGCCCTGGACATAGATCTCGAATTCGCCTGGCCGGTACTTCGGGGTATTCGGGAGTTCTCTGTCAGCATCGCCAAGCCAATTGGGTCGCTGTGACTGGCCGTCTCGGCTATCTTGGCGGCTTCGGCCATCTTGACTATCTTGGCCGTCTTGCGCGCCTGGCATCCCAGTCTGTGTGGGTTGCCGCAGCCTGATGGGACCACTTGGCGAGCCAGCGGCTTCGGCTTGCGCTGCTGCTTGGGCCCGGGCTGGATGGCCACTCACCAGCAGTGCGAGGGTCAGCGATGCCGCCGCAAGAGTGCCCAGAAGCCGGGGCAAGGTGCGGGCCGAGGTCTGGTTGAAAGTCAGGTTCATGGGTCTAGGCTTTCGGTGGCGCCGCCGCCTTGAGTTCTGATGCAAATCGCTGCGCCTATGGCACGTGTTGTGTGCTGGCGGTGCCGGTTTGAGGGCTGGATTCTACTGGAGCAGTTCTAGCGCTTCGGTGCTTGCGCCGGCTTCTGAGGCGGCCGATCTTCGATCATCGCGACCTTGCTGCTGGTTCGCCGTGCCAGGAATGGCGGGCACCGTCTGAAGGATCACGACCTGTCGGGGCCTCAGAAGTTTCACTCGGAGCCGGTGCCGCGCGTCGGTGGCTTGGGCATCCTGATCGGCGTGCTGGCAGCATTGTTGGTGATGCTGCTACGCCATCCCGACATCGCCGCCAAGGCTGCGCTGCTGCTGCTCTGCGCCGCGCCAGCCTTTGCCTCGGGCCTGACCGAAGACCTGACCAAGACGCAGAGTCCGCAGCGGCGTTTGTTTTTCACCGCTTTGTCGGCCGGGCTGGCCGTGGTGGCTGTTGACGGTGTGATCGCGCGCACCGACGTTCCGGGCTTGGACTGGGTGGTGTCTTTTCCGATTTGTGCTGCGGCGCTGACTATTTTCATGGTTGCTGGACTGGCCAACTCGGTCAACATCATCGACGGCTTCAACGGCCTGGCGTCGATGTGTTGTGTGCTGATGCTGATCAGCATTGGCTATGTCGCATTTCATGTCGGCGATGCGCTGGTGCTGGCCTTGTCGGTGGCCGGCGCTGGCGCGGTGCTGGGATTTTTTGTCTGGAACTTTCCTGCCGGGCTGATTTTTCTGGGGGACGGCGGGGCTTATTTTCTGGGTTTTTACGTTGCCGAACTGGCAATCCTGCTGCTGCACCGCAACCCATCGGTGTCGCCGATGTTTCCGGTTTTGGCGTGCATCTATCCCTTGTTCGAGACGGCGTTTTCGATCTACCGCCGCGTGATGCTGCGCAAGCTGCCGGCGGGCATGCCCGATGGCATCCATCTGCATTCATTGATTTACCGCCGCATCATGCGCTGGGCGGTGGGCAGGCAATCCAGGCGCTCGCAGACCCGGCGCAACTCGATGACCTCGCCTTACCTGTGGCTGCTGTGCATGATGGCGGTGTTGCCGGCCATGCTGTTCTGGGACAACACGCCGATGCTGCTGGCCTGCATTGGGGGGTTCAGCCTGACCTACGTCACGCTGTACTGGCGCATCGTGCGCTTCAAAGTGCCGCGCTGGATGATCACCAAGCGCTGAGGGGCAGTTGCTGGCGTTGCGGCCATGAACTCAGTGCGACGCCGCGTTCAGCCGCAGGCAGTCAAGCCCTTCAAAACGGTCGAAGTCTCTGTCGAAGGTCACTAATCGTAGCCTTGCAGTGACGGCGAAAGCGGCGAGATAGGCATCCGTCAGGAGCCGCGCAGGGAGGACTTGGGCCACGTACTGCCGCAGCTGCCCGTTGCAATCCAGGCGCTCTGCATGCAAGCCGATTTCAGGCAATGCGGCAAATCGATCGTAGGCTGCGAGGGCTTGCGTCAAGCTGAGCGCTTGTCCTCCCATCACTTTCGGATTGCTCAGAAGGCGAACCAAGCCGAGCATGGTGATTCTGCAGAACCAAACTTGTCCATCCTCGCGCTGGCTCCAGTAAGCTGCAGCGGCTTCGTGGTGGGGGTGTTGCGTCGCGGCTAACGCGAGCCACACATTTACATCGGGCAAGTCGCCTCGCCGAATTCCGCTTGGCTGGCGTGTTTTTTGGGGCTCAGTCATCCAACAGCTCGAACAAGGCTGCGTTGGAAAATTGGCTGAACGCGAGCGGTTGATTCAACGCCAGCGTCGGAAGTGGGCTGCGCGAGCGCAGCGACGCCGCGCTTGCGGCGGGTGACTGCAGCCCGCGCTCCACAAGCGTCAAAACCAGCTGCTTGAGGCTGGTTCCTTCGAGGGCTGCCTGGGCCTTCAGTTGACGCAACAATGCCTCAGGCAGATCTACAGTGGTTCTCATCGCTGCAATATAGCATTTTGATGCGTTTGTGTGCGGCGGGCTCGACATTGCCTCAGCTCGGGCGAGTAGCCCATCGGGACCGGGTCTTAAGTTTGAAGGGCTTTGGCGCTTGATCGAGCTTGCGTCAAGTCGGCGCCAAGCTATGCTGATTGATCGATCGCTTGCCCGGCCTCCAGGCTGACAGCAAACCAGGCTGCTGCCTCGGCCAGGCCTTGCGAGATGTCGTGGCTGGGCCGGTAGCCTAGCAGTGATTGCGCTTTGCTGACGTCGGCGCGCGAGTGGCGCACGTCGCCGGCGCGGAACGGCCTGTGTTCTGGCGCCGCCGCTTGCAGGCCGGGCCTTACCGCCGACAGCGCTTGCACCAGCATCTGGTGCAGGCCGGTCAGGCTGGTCTGGTCGCCGACGGCCACGTTGTAGACCTGGTTGACCGCCGCTTCGTCGGTCACCGTGGCCGCCAGCAGGTTGGCTTGCACCGCGTTGGCCACGTAGCAGAAGTCGCGGCTGGTCTGGCCGTCGCCGTTGATGTAGACCGTCTCGCCCTTGAGCAGTGCGGCGGCCCAGCGCGGGATCACCGCCGCGTAGGCGCCGTCGGGGTCTTGGCGCGGGCCGAACACGTTGAAGTAGCGCAGGCCCGTGGACGCCAAGCCGTAGCTGCGGGCAAACACCTCGGCGTAGAGTTCATTGACGTATTTGGTCACCGCATAAGGCGAGAGCGGCTTGCCGATGCGGTCTTCGACCTTGGGCAGGCCAGGATGGTCGCCATAGGTCGAGCTGCTGGCGGCGTAGACGAAGCGCTTGACGCCGTTGTCTCGCGCGGCCACCAGCAGGTTGAGAAAGCCGCCGACATTGACGGCGTTGCTGGTGATCGGGTCGGCGAGCGACCGCGGCACCGACCCCAGCGCGGCTTGGTGCAGCACCAGTTCGACGCCGGCGCAGGCGCGTTGGCCATCGGCGAGATCGCGGATGTCGCCTTCGATGAAGTTGAAGCCGGCCCAGGCGGCTTCGCCGACGTTGGCGCGCACCTCGTCGAGGTTGCGGCGATGGCCGGTGGCGAAGTTGTCGAGTCCGTTGACACGCTGGCCCAGCCTGAGCAAGGTCTCCAGCAAGTGGCTGCCGATGAAGCCGGCCACGCCGGTGACGAGCCAGCGGCGCGGTTGCTCGCGCAGTTGCTGCTGCAGCATGGCATAGGGCGATGCCGCGTCTGGGCTCGGTCGCGGGCTGGCGCTGCCAGGGCTTGCGGGATCGGCGTGAGGCGCAGAGCTGGGTGCAGTCAAAACAGTTCGGCCTCGATCAGCAAAGGGGCCACGGCGTCCTTGGGCGCCAAGCGTGGCAACAAGCCGGCGGGCCATTGGATGCCGATCGCGGGGTCGTCCCAGCGGATCGCGCGCTCGCAGGCCATGGCGTAGTAGCTGGTGGTCTTGTAGAGGAAACGGGTGTCATCGTCGAACGCGACGAAGCCATGGGCAAAGCCCTCGGGGATCCACATCTGTTGGCGGTTGGCAGCGCTCAAGGTCGCTGAGACCCATTGGCCGAAGCTGGGCGAGCCGCGTCGGATGTCGACCGCAACATCCAGCGCCGCACCTTGCACCACGCGCACCAGCTTGCCCTGCGGGTGCGGCGGCAACTGGTAGTGCAGGCCGCGCAGCACGCCTTGGGCCGATGCGGATTCGTTGTCCTGCACGAAAGGCCGCGGTGGCGTCAGGCCGAGCGCGGTCAGTCCGTCGTTGAAGCGCTGCTGGCTGAAGCTCTCCATGAACCAGCCTCGGTCGTCAGAAAACACCTTGGGCTCTATCAGCACAACTTCGGGCAGGCGGGTGGCAGTGAATTTCATCGGGTGGGCGGTCGGGTTGATGCGTTTCTCAGGCGAGCTTCAGCGCTTCGCTGAGCATGCGGTCGACGCCGCAGCGCCAGTCGGGCGGCGTCAGGTCGAAGGTCTGGCGCAGTTTGTCGGTGGCCAGCCTCGAGTTCAAAGGCCGCTGAGCCGGCGTCGGGTAGTCGCTGGTGGCGATGGCTTGGACGGCTTGCGGCGCGCATTTCAGCGCGACGCCGTGCTGTTGCGCCCAGCCGATCACATGGCGGGCGTAGTCGAACCAGCTGACCTCGCCGCCGGCTGTCGCGTGGTAGGTGCCACTGACGCTCGCGTCGGCACTGGCACGACGCAGCACATGGGCGCCGATGTC
>RGQD01000264.1 GCA_010030205.1 Betaproteobacteria bacterium | reverse complement strand
GCCGATCAGATCCTTTTCATACAGAACCTTGGTGGCATCGCTCAGCGCGGTCATGCCCTGGTAGGCGGTCGCGCTGATGCCACCAGCGAGCAAGAAGACAAATGAGAAGCCGAGAACCAGTTTGGTCTTGACTTTCAACTTGGCAAACGCTTTGAACAGACTCATTTCTATTCCCCGTCTAAAGGTGTGGATGAGAGAACGCCCTTGCCTGCCGGAAAACAGCGAGGGCCTGACCGGCCATCAACAGTCGATCTGCTTGCGGTGGTTTGACCGAGCGCTGCAGCAATGACTTTTGCACGGTCGAAGTGAACTCAGGGCCAGCGCGAGTCAAGCCGCGAGAAGGCGCTGACCGACAAGGACATTGACCCCAACCGAATCTATATTATTTTTAATACTTTACCATGTTTGGCAATGAAGTTGCAATGAAAACCCGGTGTTTTGCGGCTCAGATAAAGGCTTTGAACCGAGCGAGCGCAGGCTCGCGATCCGCAGGCATGAACGCTAATCGGCCCGCCTGTCGATCAGCATCGCGTCGCCATAGCTGAAAAAGCGATAACCCGATTCGATCGCGTGCCGGTACAGCGCGAGCATGTGCTGGTGGCCGGCGAAAGCCGATACCAGCATCAGCAAGGTGCTCTTGGGCAGGTGGAAGTTGGTGATCAACCGGTCGACCACGCGGAACTTGAAGCCTGGCGTGATGAAGATATCGGTCTCGCGCGCGCCGGTCGACAACAGCGCCCCGCTGTTGAGGGCCGCATGCAGCGCTGCAGATTCGAGCGCGCGCAGGCTGGTCGTGCCCGCAGCGACAACGCGACCACCGGCGGCGCGGGTGCGTTCGATCGCCGCCACCGTGTCGGGCCCGACCTCGTACCACTCGCTGTGCATCTTGTGGTCGGCCAGGTTCTGGGATCGGACCGGTTGAAAAGTGCCGGCGCCCACGTGCAGCGTCAAGCGCGCGCTGGCCACGCCACGGTCTGCGAGTGCGGCCAGCAGCGCCGGGTCGAAGTGCAGCGACGCGGTCGGTGCGGCCACCGCACCCGGCCGGCTGGCGAACACGGTCTGGTAACGCGTCTCGTCATCGGCCGCGTCGGCATGGGTGATGTAGGGCGGCAGCGGTACATGGCCAAAGGCCTCGAGCAGCGCGAGCGGGTCTGCAGGCATCCGGTCGCGAAAAAAGCGCAGGTGGAACAGACCGCCATCTGGGCCGCCTCGGCCCAGCACCTCGGCCTCGAAAGCGCCGTCGGCAAAGCTGACCCGGGTGCCTGCGCGCGGCGACTTGCTGGCGCGCAGGTGCGCCAGCACCTCCTGGTTGGGCAGCACGCGCTCGACCAGCGCTTCGACCGCGCCGCCGGTGGGCTTTTCGCCGAACAGCCTGGCCTTGATCACGCGGGTGTCGTTGAAGACCAGCAGGTCGCCGGGTTCGAGCAATGCCGGCAGTTCGCGAAACACCCGGTCGACCGGCAGCGCATCCCTGCCGTCAAGCAAGCGCGATGCGCTGCGCTCGGCCGCTGGGTGCTGGGCGACCAGCGCCGGCGGCAGGTCGAAATCGAAATCGGCAAGGCTGTAATTGGACATGGGGTTCGGGCTGTACCGGCCTGAGGCAGGGCGCCGGTGGCTGGTGGCAGCCGCAGGCAGCGTCGGGCAGCGGCGGGCAGCAGCGGGCAGCGGGGGCGACCCCGCATTGTGCGCAAGCCAGACCTTGGCTAGCATCACCGCGATGAACCTGACCGAACTCGACACCCCGGCTGCACTGATCGACGCGGCACAGATGGACCGCAACATCGCGCGGATGCAGTCGCGGATGAACGCGCTGGGCGTGCGCTTGCGCCCGCATGTCAAGACCAGCAAATGCCTGGAAGTGGTGCAACGCCAGCGCGATGCCGGTGCCCAAGGCATCACGGTGTCGACGCTGAAGGAAGCGGCGCAGTTCTTCGACGCCGGCTTCGACGACATCCTGTACGCGGTGGGCATTGCTGCGGCCAAACTGGCGCAAGTGCGCGCATTGCGCGAGCGCGGCTGCCGGCTCACCATCGTCGTCGACTCGCTGGCGGCAGCGCAGGCGGTGGTGGCCGACGGCCACCGCTTCGAGGTGATGATCGAGATCGACACCGACGGCCACCGCGCCGGCGTGCGCCCTGACGAGGACAGGCTGATCACGATAGGCCGAACGCTGCACGATGGCGGCGCGCTGCTCAAGGGCGTGATGACCCATGCTGGCGCGTCTTACGAGCTGAACACGCCCGAGGCGCTGGAGGCGATGGCCGAACAAGAGCGCTCGCGCTGCGTGCAAGCGGCCGAGCGGCTGCGCGCGGCCGGACTGCCCTGCCCGGAAGTCAGCGTGGGCTCGACCCCGACCGCTTTGTCGGCGCGCCAACTCGAGGGTGTGACCGAGGTGCGTGCCGGCGTCTACGTCTTCAACGACCTGGTGATGGCCAACGTCGGGGTTTGCGGCATCGCCGAGATTGCGTTGTCGGTGCTCGCCACCGTGATCGGCCACCAGACCGAGAAGGGCTGGGCGCTGACCGACGCCGGCTGGATGGCGATGAGCCGAGACCGCGGCACGCAGGCGCAGGCGCTGGACTACGGCTATGGCGCTGTCTGCGACGCCAGCGGCGCGCCGATCGACGGCTTCATCGTCGGCAGCGCCAACCAGGAGCACGGCATCGTCTGCTGGCGCGACGGCGCCGTCTGCCCCGACATCGCGCAGCGGCTGCCGCTGGGCATGCAGCTGCGCATCCTGCCCAACCATGCTTGCGCAACGGCGGCGCAGTTCCCCACCTACGCGGTGCTAGACGCCGACGCTGGCGTCACGACCTGGGAGCGCTTCTATGGCTGGTGATAGACGCGAGATCAGGCCCGAGACGATGGCCAGCCCCGGCGGGCATTACAGCCACGCGGTGGTCGGCGCCGGTCTGGTGTTCGTCGCCGGACAGCTGCCAATCGCGCCCGACGGCAGCCGGCTCAACGAGGCCTCGTTCGAGGCGCAGGCGACCTTGGCCGACGCGGTCGCTTGAGGCGGGTGTCAGGGACCTGGCGCTGGCAAAGTACTGAGGTATCGCGCGCTGATGCGCCGTCGGCCTCCCGAGCGCCGACACTAAAACATCAAAGCGTTAAGATGCTATTCTTGTTGAGGGAATTGCTCATGACCCAAGCTGAACTCGTCCGTTCCACCATCTACTTGTCACCCGATCTGCACCAGGCTTTGCGCCTGAAGTCCGCACAAAGCCGGCGCAGCATGTCAGAGATCGTCAACGAGGCTCTGCGCCAGTCCCTTCGGGAAGACCAGGAGGACTTGGCTGAGGCGAGCAGCCGCTTGCGCGAGTCCGCCATGGGCTACGAAGACTTTCTCGCCAAGCTGAAGGCTGATGGCACGATATGAATTACGGGTCAAGCCTTCGGTGGCGAGAGACCTGCGCGGGGTTCCCAAAGAGGACGTCAAGCGCTTGCTCCAGCGCATGGAGGCGCTGCGCGATGACCCGCGCGGCGGCGAGAAGCTGAGCGGGCGGGAGCTCTATCGCGCTCGCCAAGGCGACTATCGCATCGTCTACTCGGTCGACGACGAAAGCGTCATCGTCGAGGTGGTCCGTGTGGGCCATCGCCGCGAGGTGTACCGGACGCTCTAGTGCGAATGCCGGGCGCGGATGGGCCGGCACCGGGCAGGGCTGGCTTGGATCGGCCGGAAGCATCGATCGCTGCTCCAATGGCAAGAAGAGGGCAAGAAGGGCCCGTCAGCGCGCCGCCGCCGAGGCCGCGGCAGCCGGCGCCTCGGGATCCATGCCGATGGTCAGCACCGACCCACCGTCGGCCCATTCGCTGTAGATCCAGTCGCCGCCGCTGTGCACCAGCCCTTCGGGCACCGGCGGCGGCGCTGCGACCGCCACCCCCTTGAGCGCCTGCGCCATGAAGTCGATCCAGATCGGCAGCGCCAGGCCGCCGCCCGATTCGCGAACGCCCAGGCTGAGTGGCTTGTCATGGCCCATCCAGGCCACCGCCACCAGACCAGGCTGAAAACCCGCAAACCAGGCGTCGACCGCGTCGTTGGTCGTGCCGGTCTTGCCGTAGAGGTCGCTGCGCTGGAGTTGTTGCTGTGCCCGCGAGGCGGTGCCGACCCGCGTGACGTCGTTGAGCAAGCTGTTGGTGACGTAGACATTGCGCGCCGGCAGCGCGCGGCTGTCCTCCTCCTGCGGCGGTGCCGTCGGCGCCTCGAACAGCAGCTTGCCGGCGGCGTCGGTGATGCGCTCGATCACCACCGGTGTCACCGCCCAGCCGCCGTTGGCCAGCACCGCGTAGGCCTGGGCCAGCCGCATCGGCGTGGTGCTGCCCGCGCCCAGCGCCAGCGTCAGGTTGTCGGGCTGCTTGTCGGGTTCGAAACCGTAGCGCGCCAGCCAGTCCCGCGCGGCCGGCAAGCCGATCTGGCGCAGCACCCGGATGCTGACCAGGTTCCTGGACCGGGCCAAGGCCTGACGCAGCGTGATCGGGCCATCAAACTGGCCGTCGGCGTTTTGCGGTGCCCAGCCATCGACGGTCTCGATCGCCGCATCGTTGACGACCGTGGTCGGCATCACGCCGCCCTCTAACGCCGCCGAATACAGAAATGGCTTGATGCTCGATCCTGGCTGTCGCCAAGCCTGGGTGACATGGTTGAAGGGTTGGCGCGCGAAATCGAAACCGCCCACCAGCGCACGCACCCGTCCGCTGACCGGGTCGAGCGCGACAAAGGCCGATTGCACCTCGGGCCACTGCGTCACCGCCCAGGCGCTGGCCTCGCCACCCGGCTTGACCGGCTGCCAGACCCGCAAGATGTCGCCGCGCTCGATGACCAGTTCGGCCGGCGCTTTGGGCACCAGCCCAGGCAGCGCCACCCGCAAACCCTCGCCGCTGATGCGCAGTGCCTCGCCCGAGGCCAGCTGCAGCCGCAGCTCGTTCGGGCTGACCGCCAGCACGATGGCCACGCGCAGCTGCTCGTCGTCTAGGTGGTCTTTGAGCGCCTGCGCAGCAGCACGCTCGATGTCAGGCGCGCCGGCGGGCGGCAGGTCTTCATGGTCCTCGGGGCCACGCCAGGGCTGACGCGCATCGAATCCCAGCACGCTGCGGCGCAGCGCGGTCCAGGCAGCGAGCTGGTCGGCCGCGCGCAACGAGGTGAAGACCTTGATGCCTTGCGAGTAGGCCTCAGTGCCGAAACGCTCGACCACTGCCCGGCGCGCCATCTCGGCCACATGCTCGGCGTGCAGCGGCACTTGCAGCGCGCTGCGGATCGCCAGCTTCTCAGCGCCGGCAGCCTGTTGCTGGGCCTCGTTGATGACGCCGGCCGTCAGCATGCGCCGCAACACCAGCCGCTGGCGCTGGGTCGCGCGCGCCAGGTTGGTCACCGGGTTGGCGTAGGCCGGGTTCTGCGGCAAGCCGGCCAGCATCGCGCATTCGGCGATCGACAGCGTCGCGAGCGGCTTGCCGAAATAGGCTTCGGCCGCGGCCGCAAAGCCGTAAGCGCGCTGGCCGAGGTAGATCTGGTTCATGTAGAGCTCTAGGATCTGGTCCTTGCTGAGCTGGCGCTCGATCTTGAGCGCGAGCAGCGCCTCTTTGAGCTTGCGCTCAGGCGTCAGCCGCGACGACAGGAAGAAGGTCCGCGCGACCTGCTGGGTGATCGTCGACGCGCCCTGACGCATGCCGCCGGTCAGCACGGCCACCAGCGCCCGCAGCACGCCCTTGGGGTCGATGCCGCCGTGCTCGCGAAAGCGCTTGTCCTCGACCGCCAGCACCGCCTGCTGCAGCAGTACTGGGATCTGGGCGATAGGCACGAACTGCCGCCGCTCGGCGCCGAACTGTGCGATCTCGACGCCGTCAGCGGTGTAGACCTGCAGCGCTTGGCGCGGTTGGTAGGTGGTGACGCGGTCGAGCGGCGGCAGCTGCGGTGCAAACCAGGCCACCGCGCCGGCCAGCAAGGCGAAGACCAGCAGCAGCGCTGCGAGCAGGGCCCACAGCGCCAGCTGCCACGGGCGCGGCAGGCGGCGAAAAAAGATGGCGACAGAGCCGCTGAGATTCGACATGGGGACTTCGGTTGCGCAGGCCGCGGCAAGCCCGCTGGCGGGCGCGATTATCGGCAGCCCGCGAGCGCTCTCTCGCAGCGCTGCGCCGCAGCACGGCAGAATCGCAAGCCATGCCCGACGCGCCGCGCGAACCCAGCCCTGCACCAAGGGCCAAGACCGGCGAGAAATCCGGCCCGCAGCGGGCCATGGAAAAGCTCGGGCTGCGCCGTGACATCGACTTGGCGCTGCACCTGCCGCTGCGCTACGAGGACGAGACGCGTGTCACCGCGATCGCCGATGCGCCCGACGGCGAGCCGGTGCAGATCGAAGGCATCGTCCGCGAATGCCGCATCGAGCTGCGCGGCCGCCGCCAGCTGCTGGTGCGTATCGAGGACGACAGCGACGACATGCTGCTGCGTTTTCTGAACTTTTACCCCAGCCACCAGAAGACATTGGCCGTGGGCGCGCGGGTGCGGGTTCGCGGCGAGGCCCACGCCGGTTTCTTCGGCCGCGAGATGGTCCATCCGCAGTTCAAAGCGGTCGACGAGAACAGCCCACTCGCCACCGCGCTGACCCCCGTCTACCCCACCAGTGCGCAGCTGCCGCAGGCCTATCTGCGCAAGGCGGTGGCTGCGG
>RGQD01000263.1 GCA_010030205.1 Betaproteobacteria bacterium | reverse complement strand
AAGTGGCGCAAGGTGATCAAGCAGGCCGGCATCGAGGCGCAGTGACCGCCCGGCCCTTGCCCTGATCCACCTTGCACCGACGCGCTGGACCCCGGCGCCGGTGTGAGTTCAACCAAAGCCAATGCCCAACTTCTTGTGTTCGACGGCATCAAGAGTGCTGCTTGACCCAGCGTGGCGACTCGAGGCTTGAGCGCCTGGACTCGACTGGACATGGGAACCGTTGTAAACCATAATGGTTCCAATTTGGATGGATCTGGAAATGCCCACGACCTTGACGCTGAAGAACATTCCGGACGACGTGTACGCGCGACTGAAGGCCTCTGCGCAAGAGCACCGCCGAAGCATGAACGGCGAGGCGATTGTTTGTCTCGAGGCCATGCTGCTGCCGGCGAAGGTGACGCCTACAGAGCGACTGGCACGTGCACGCGCTCTGCGCGACACCTTGCCGCAAGGGAAATTTTCAGCGCGCGACATTGATGCACTCAAGAGGGCAGGCCGTCCGTGATCGTGGTCGACTCCAACATCTTGGCATACCTGTATTTGCCGGGTGACAGGACGGCAGTCGCTGAAGCGCTGCTCGAGCAAGACCCAGAATGGGCCGCGCCGACTCTGTGGCGAAGCGAGTTCCGCAACATTCTTGCTGGCTACATGCGGCGAAAGACCGTGACCTTCGACCAAGCGTGCAGTCTGCAAAGAGAAGCCGAAAGCCTGCTTGCCGGTGCCGAGTTCGAGGTGGATTCCAGTTCTGTGCTTGAGTTGGTGCGTGACAGCGACTGTTCTGCCTATGACTGTGAATTCATTGCGCTGGCGATCAAACTCAATACAAAGCTCGTCACGGTGGACAAGAAACTGCTTCGGGCGTTCCCAAAGCGCGCCATCGGTCTTGCTGGGAGTTAGTGTTTGAAGAAAGCCGCGTTCGGGGGTGCGGCTTCAGACACCGGCGCCATTCGACGCCTTCATCGCGCAGGAATTTGCGAAGTGGCGCAAGGTGATCAAGCAGGCCGGCATCGAGGCGCAGTGACCGCCCGGCCCTTGCCATCGTGCACCGTGACCGGCTTGTGTATTCTCAAGCTATCCTAATGCACGAATAAAGCGTCCTACACTTCATTGAGGTGCGCGAAAGTGGCCGACAACGGGACCGTTTTGCACGCACATCTCGCAGACCTCGACGTCAATCGACTGCCACTCTTGGCGCGCTGACCAGGCCTCGGCTGCTTGAAGGTCTGCGGGCCGGCCCGGCCTCAGGCCAGCGCCGGCGCCGGCTGCGGCAGAAACGGATAGTCGATATAACCCTGGTCGCCGCCGACATAAAAACTCTCAGCATCCGGCGCGTTGTAAGGCCCGCCCCGTCCGACAGCACGCCGGCATGGCGGAATTCGTCGACCAGGCCGGCGATCTCATCGCGGGCCAGCACGCGGGGCACCGGAAAAGGCCGCA
Organism: Betaproteobacteria bacterium; assembly: GCA_010030205.1. Classification (GTDB taxonomy): domain Bacteria; phylum Pseudomonadota; class Gammaproteobacteria; order Burkholderiales; family Burkholderiaceae_C; genus Pseudaquabacterium. The sequence goes on along the minus strand of RGQD01000263.1, from coordinate 5,228 downwards.
TCCCGCCAGGGGTGGCCACTTCGCCGCGCGCAGCGATCGCCGACGGCGCCACCGGCAGCGCGCCGCCCGCCAAGCGCCCCGGATCGGCCTTGCGCCCGAGGTGGAACAGCTGCTGGAAGATGCGGCCGCCAGCGCCGTGCACCGCATCGGTCACGCGACGCCAAGCCAGCGACTGGCCGGTGGTGTGGATCGCCGCGCCACCCGGCCGGCTGACGCTATGCGGCGAGACATGGGTTGCCTCGCTGACGATCAGCCCGGCGCTGGCGCGCTGGGTGTCATAAGTCTGTGCGCGCGGCAGCGGCTCGCGGCTCAGCGTGTCGGCACGGGCGCGGCCCAGCGGCGCCATGATGATGCGGTTGGGCGAGGTCAGCAGACCGAGGCGGCCGGCGTCGAACAAGCTCATGGCGATGGGCTCCAGTGGCAGGGTTGAGCGCGGTGAACAGTGACTTGCAGGGTGGCTGGCAGCGCTTGCTGGCAGACCACGGACGGCTCGACGCATATCCACCTTAGCAGTTGGCTGCGCAGCAGCGCGAAACCCGACGTGTCGATACTGCGCAGCGCGCCGGGGCGCACGCGAAGCATCGACCCGGTCCGGTTGTCGACGACAGCCTTCTAGAATCGCGCCCCTTCTTCTCTTGCCGGCTCGCCGTCGCCCGTCACCCAACATGTCTGCTGTCTGCGCGATCGATTTCGGCACCTCCAACTCGGCCATTGCGCTGCCGACCGCTGCTGGGGCCAAGCCCGCGGTGCAACTGGTCGAGCTCGAGCCCGGCCAGCGCACCATGCCGACCGCGGTGTTCTACGCGGTCGAAGGGCTGGCGGCGCACGAGGAGCCGCAGCGCCACTACGGCCGTGCCGCTGTCGCGGCTTATATCGAGGGCATCGAAGGCCGGTTGATGCGGTCGATGAAGAGCATCCTGGGCTCGACGCTGGCCAGCCAGGCCACCGATGTGGGCGGCGGCCGATCGGTGCGCTACCTCGATGTGGTCTCGGGCTATCTGCGCCACTTGAAGACCCTGGCCGAGCGCCAGGCCGGCCAGGCGCTGACCCGTGTCGTGCTCGGGCGCCCGGTGTTCTTTGTCGACGACGACGCTGAACGCGACGCTGCCGCGCAAACCGCGCTGACCCAGGCAGCGCGCGATGTTGGGTTTGTCGACATCAGCTTCCAGTACGAGCCCATCGCTGCGGCGCTGGATTACGAGACCCAGGTCGACCGCGAACAACTGGTGCTGGTCGCCGACATCGGCGGCGGCACCTCGGACTTCTCGCTGGTACGCGTCGGGCCTTTGCTGCGCGAGCGTGTCGACCGCCGGGACGACATCCTGGCCAACCACGGCGTGCACATCGCCGGCACCGATTTCGACCGCCAGGTCGAGCTCGCCAGCATCCTGCCGGCCTGCGGCTATCGCGCGCTGGGGCCCAGCGGGCGCGAGGTGCCGAGCCGGGCCTATTTCGACCTCGCGACCTGGCATTTGATCAACACCGTCTACGCCCCGGCAAGAGTGGCCGAGCTCAGGCGCATGAAGACTTTTTATGCCGACCCGCAGCAGCACGCCCGGCTGATGGCGGTGATCACCGCACACCTGGGCCACGGCCTGATCGCCCGTGCCGAAGCGGCCAAGATCGCGGTGGCCGAAGGCGGCGAGGCGATGATCGACCTGTCGCTGCTCGAGGCCGGCTTGCGCGCCGCAGTCGACGAGGCGGGCGTGATCGACGCGGTCGGCACTGACCTGGACCGCATCGCCGCCGCAGCCCAGCAGACGTTGCGCCAGGCCGGCCTGGCGGCCGACCGGGTCGATGCGCTGTACTTCACCGGCGGGTCGACCGGGCTGAAACCGCTGACCGACCGCATCGCGGCCTGTTTTCCGGCGGCCAAACTGATGCGCGGTGACCGCTTTGCCAGCGTCGCCCAGGGCTTGGGCCTGCACGCCCGGCGGGCGTTTGGCAGCGCCTGAACCGGCTTATCGGCCGCCGCGAGGCCGGCCTGCCGGCCCGCGTGGCCGCGCAGCGGGCGTGGTCTTGGCCGCCGGGCCGCCACGGCTTGCGCCCACAGCGCGCCTTGCCAGCGCCGGGTGCGGCGCACGCCCGGTGGCCTGGGGCCGAGACACATCGGCCATCAGCAGCACGCTGCGCACCAGGTCTTCGACCGCCTCGACCAAGGTCTCGGGTGGCGCGAGGGTCTCGATCTCGGCCAGCAGTTCCTCAGCGTCCTCCAGGTCGTCGGGGTCGAGATGGCGGTACAGCGTGGCGAGCGGCTCGAGCAGCGCGTGCTCGTGGCGGTCCATCAGCACCGTGAACAAGTCCACCGCGGTGGCGAAGCCCGCGACCCAGGGCAGCACGGTCTCGGACGGTGTGGCCTGGTCGTCGAGTTGGTAGACCCAGGGGTCGAACCACTGGCGCTGGGCGATCGCCTGGTTCAGCTCGACATAGCGCCGGTGCACCAGCGCGCGCATCAGCGCGGCATCGAAGCGGGTGGGCGGCTTGCGGCCGTCGACATCGGCAATATGCGCCAGCCAGCGCTCCTCGGGCACCGGCTGCGGCTGCAGCAGCACACCGCAGAGGTAGCCATCGATCATCACGCTGTCTAGCGGCTCGAGCGTGGCGGGCAGGCTGTCCATCAGGGTCTGCAGGCTGTCGAGCTCGGCCTCGCTCAGCGGGCCCGTGGTGTTTGCAATCGGCAAGTTGCTCATGGGCAGCATTGTCACGCTGCGCTACACGATCACCGGCTCGGGCTCGAGCCGGATGCCAAAGCGCCCGTAAACGCTCTGCTGGATCGCGCGCGCCAGCATCACGACCTCGGCGCCTGTGGCGCCACCGCGGTTGACCAGCACCAGCGCCTGGCGCTCGTAGACGCCAGCCCCGCCAATGCTCTTGCCTTTCCAGCCACAGGCGTCGATCAGCCAGCCCGCGGCCAGCTTGTAGCGCCCATCGGGCAGCGGGTAATGCACCAGGTGCGGGTCGCGGCCGGTGATGTCGCGGCACTGCTCGGCGCTGACGATGGGGTTCTTGAAGAAGCTGCCGACGTTGCCCAGCAGCGCCGGGTCGGGCAGCTTGGTGCGGCGGATCGCGCAGACCCAGTCAAACAAGGTGCGCGCGTCGGGCTCCGGGTTGCCAGTCTCTGCCATTCGGCGCTCGAGGTCGAGGTAGCCACGCACCGGCTGCCAAGGCCGAGGCAGTCGCAGCCGCAGCCTGGTGATCAGGCTCTTGCCGGCCAGGCCACCGAAGCCGCCCTGCTTGAACACGCTGTCGCGGTAGCCGAAGGCGCAGGCCTTGGCGCTGAGCGTGACGCTGCGGCCAGTGACCAGGTCGACGGCGTCGAGCGACTCGAAGCGGTCGGCCAGCTCGATGCCGTAGGCGCCGATGTTCTGCACCGGCGCGCCGCCGACGGTGCCAGGGATCAGGCCCAGGTTCTCCAATCCGGGCCAGCCCTGGTCCAGCGTCCAAGCCACCGCGTCGTGCCATGGCTCGCCAGCGCCGAACTCGACGATCCAGGCGTCGTCGCGCGCCTCGACCAATCGCCGCCCCATCACCTCGACCCGCAGCACCACAGCCTGCGGGTCGCGCGTGAGCACCAGGTTGCTGCCGCCGCCCAGCACCAGTTTCGGACTGCGGCCGAGCTCGGGGTGGTCGAGCACGCGTCGCACGTCGGCGTCGCTGCGGATGCGCACCAGCGTGTGCGCCAGCGCCGGCAGGCCGAAGCTGTTGAGCTCGCGCAGCTTGCAGCCGCGCTCGATGGTCAGCGCGGACAAGGGCGATGGCAGGGGCGACGGCATGGGGTGATTCTGGCCGATGCGCGCCGGCCAGGATTCGCCTTGGCCAACCGGGCTTGTTGCCGGCTGCGCCGACGCCGGCGCAGCAAGATCGGTCAGAATTGGCTGTTGAATCCGCGCCATCTGCCGACATCCCAGTATCGCCACCCATAGCCGAGCTTCACTTGCCGACCACTGTTTCGAATCCCACCGTACCGCTGCAACGCCGTTTTCGCAGCACCGACGTCATCCAACACCTGGACATGGCGGTGATCGGCGATGTCTGTCTGGGCGTCTCGCTGGCAGGTTACCGCGACTTGCTGGCGAGCTTTTTGACCGACAACGCGGGCTGCCAGTTCGAACTGCTCGCTGCACTGGACTGCGCTGACACCGCCGCGCTGACCCCCTTGGCCCATGCCCTCTATGGTGCTGCGGCCAGCATGGGATTGATCGGCGTGCAGGCGCTGGCCCGGCGTATCGAGGCCGATGGCGCCAGCTACAGCGCCGCCGATTGCCGTGCCCATGCGCTCGCGCTGCGCGACCGGCTCGACATGGCCGCCGCCTTGCTGCAGCGCATGGGATTTGCCTGAAACTGGCGACAGCGGCGCCTGAGCCTAGGGCCGGCCGCTGACCGCGTGGCAGAATTTTCGGCTTCTCCCCCACCTGACTGCCGCCATGCCCAGCTTCGACACTGTCCTGGAACCCAACCTGGTCGAACTGCGCAACGCGGTCGATCAAAGCAACAAGGAAATCGGCACCCGCTTCGATTTCAAGGGCTCGGCCGCCCGCATCGAAAGCACCGAGACCGGCAAGGATCGCAGCTTGGTGCTGCATGCCGACAGCGACTTCCAGATTTCGCAGGTGCGCGACCTGCTCAACGCCAAGCTCAGCAAGCGCAGCGTCGACCTGAGGTTTCTAGATTTCAGCGCCAAGATCGAAAAGATGGGTGGCGACAAGGTCAAGCTGACGGTGCCGGTCAAGCAAGGCATCGACAGCGAAACCGCGAAGAAGATTCAGACCTTCATCAAGCAGAGCAAGCTCAAGGTTCAGGCCTCTATCCAGGGCGACAGCGTTCGCGTGACTGGCGCCAAGCGCGACGACTTGCAGGCGGCGATGGCGCTGCTGCGCAAGGAGGTGGCCGACGTGCCGCTGGCTTTCAATAACTTCCGCGACTAGTTGTCGAAAGATCACGCGGCCTCGCGTGCGATCATCTCCGGATGATCGAGCTGCACTACTTCCCCGGCAACGCCAGCATGACGCCGCATTTGTTGCTGCGGGAGTTGGGCCTTGACTTCGAACTCGCCTATGTGGACCGCGCCGCTGGTGCACACAAGCGCGCCGACTACCTGGCGCTGAACCCGAACGGCTTGATCCCCGTGCTGGTCGACGGTGACTTGGTGCTCTACGAGACCGCCGCGATCGTGTTGCACCTGGTCGATTGCCACCCTGGCGCCGGTCTGGCGCCGCCGCCGGGCAGCG
>RGQD01000262.1 GCA_010030205.1 Betaproteobacteria bacterium | reverse complement strand
GCAAGCCTGGCCAAAATCATCACCGGAACTGGATGTTGTGGCATGCATTTGGTCACACGCGCGGCTGCCTTTGAGGGCTCAATGCTGCCAACGGCCAAACTGTAGAACCCGACCACCGAACCCGAATGGCAACTCACGTAGGTCTGCGCACTGTTGAATTTTTGGTTGACAAGTGCGAAGCGCTGCAAGAATTGGTTCAGTGCGACCTGACCACAATCAAAGGACTCGACGGCGTCCGAACCGGCCAGTTTGCGAACTGGCTCGTAAGCCTGCGAACTCAACCAAGCAAGCCCGGCTCAGACAACAGCTTCTTGAGCCTGGGCTTGGCGATGACGGGTTGGTCCAGTGCAGCCTGAAAGGCCACCCACTGCTCATCGCTCAGTTCAAATCGAGTGCGGTCAGCCAATGTTTGGTTGGCGGCGATGATGCCGGCGTCAAGCAAAAATTCACTGACATTTTTGTGCGCCACACGCGCCGCTTCCTGTAGCAACTGCTTCACAGGCGCGCTGGCGCGCACGTCGATGCGCTCGGACTTGGAATGACTGGCAGCGGTCATGGTCGACTCTTTTTGAAAAGTTGCGCGATCATATCGTCCGGACAACGTACTGACAATCGTTTTTGACGACTGTCTTCGTCATGCGCCGCCAACACCTCCAGCGCCGCAACCAAGATGCTGTTGGCCTCGTCTTCTTGACTGTATTTGAAATGCAACGAACAATGTGTTGAACTATTCTTCTTGGCGCTCTGATGAACATCCATCATCTGCCTTCAACATCGAACTCGGCTCAGCAGATCGAGCGGCTTCTACGAGGAGGTCCGCAGACGGCGGCCCAGCTGATGGCCGCGGTCGGACTCAGCCAGCCAGCTATCTCACGAACTATGCGAGGACTGTCCGGATCGGTGACATCCTTTCGCGTCAAGGGCGATAGAACGCCGATGTACGCGCTGCTGCGCCAGCTGCCATTCGGGATCAACCCCAGACAGCACATCTACCGCTTGCTGGCCAGCGGATCCATCGAGCCCTTCGCGGACGTCGAATTCCTCTCGGGTGGCGCCACCCTCGAGCGCATCGGCTCGGTCACCCGGATGTATTCGGGACTCCCGCCGTACATGGCCTTCGCCGCCCCGTCCGGATTCCTGGGGCGGCAGCTGGCCCAAGAGGCTGCGCGTTCTCCGCAGTTCCCGTCCAGCCTCAAGGATTGGGGCGACGAGCACCATGTGGCCTACCTCTTCACGCGCGGTCTGAACCTGCCTGGCAATCTGGTGTTCGGCGACACCTCGCTGCAGTTGGAAATGGACTTCAGGAGCATCGATCCGACGCCGACCACGGAGAAGCCGGCCCATTACCTCGCGATGGTCATGACACTCAAGGCCGCCGCGTATGGCTCGAGCGCTGGCGGCGAGCAGCCGAAGTTCCTGGGCATTGCCGAGGATTCGGGCCACGTCATCGTGAAGTTTGCCAAGCTTGGCAGCCGCATGGCCGAGTTGCTGCCGCTTGAGCACCTCGCTCTGCGGTCTCTGGCGGAGGTCGGCGTGCCGTCGTCAACGACCCAGTTGCTGAGCGCGGGTGACTACGTCTTCCTCGAGGTTCAGCGCTTCGACCGCATCGGCAAGTCCGGTCGCGTGGGCATGCTCTCGGCCGGAGCCGTCGACGACGAATTTTTCGGGATGCGGGACACATGGCCTGAGTTTGCGGCCCGCTGCGTGCAGGCCAAGCAGCTCTCGGCCGCGCACGCACATGACGTTGACACCCTGGCGGCGTTCAGCGAGCTCATCGGCAACAGCGACCGTCACTTCGAGAACATCTCGCTGCTCATCGACGAACGGGGCGATTACGCTGGCATCGCGCCCGCCTACGACATATTGCCGATGCGCTATGCGTCGATCGGTGGGGGCGTGGACCCGGAACTGACGCCGGTGGCACCCAGGGTGGGCACGATTGGCGCCAAGCCAGCGGTCTGGGCACTTGCGGCGCAGGCCGCCGAGCGATTCTGGCTCGCGGTGCAGACTGAAAAGCTGCCTGTTCCGATTTCCAAGAAGATGCGGCGTCTGGCGGCAACGAACCTCGCCGTGGTCAAGGCGTTTGTGGCGCCGCTCTTGCCGCCTGCCGGGTCGGCGTCGCCGCGGCGAACGCGACGAGGGTGATGCTTGGTGGTCGGCAGTGGCGTTCATCGAAGCGCAAACATCCACGCGTCAGATGACCACTCGGCCACCTTGCATCAAGGCAGAAAGTCTTCCAGCGTCTGCCCGCAGCGCAGCCCGTCGATCTGCGCGAAGTGCGCATCGCGCGTCAGCAGTCCAGCGCCATGCTCCAGCGCGCTGGCGGCGATCCACAAGTCGTTGGTCGGTATCGGCTGGCCCTTGCGCCGCAGGCCCGAGTAAACCAGCGCGTAGCTGTCGGCCGTCTGCGCCGTGACCGGCAGCACCTCGACACGAGGTGAATCGAGAAACTGCGCCAGCTCCGCGCGGTTTTTTGCCTCTCGCGTGCCGGCCGCAAAGCCGCCGAGCAACTCGCCCAGCACGACGCTGTTCAGGCACAGCCGTTCGGCGTGCGCCACCACCTCCACCACCGCCGCATCGCCCAGCTTGAAGGCGGTGTAGGCGTTGGTGTCGAGCAGGATCGAACGCATGGCCTACTTCCAGAGCTCAGCGTCGACCTTGGCGAAGGGCGCTGTCGCCTGTTCAAACGCGCTGGCGTCTTGTTTGCGCCAAGTGCCCGCCAGCACGTCGAGGTCGTCGTGCCGGGTCAGCGACGGTTTGGCGTGCCGCAGGCCCAGACCTTGTTCGATGAGCCGCACCACCAGTGTGTTGACACTTGTCTCTTCTTGGGCGGCGCGCCGCTTGAGTGTGGCAAGCGCTTTGTCGTCGAGCCCGCGGATGCTGAGGTTGGTCATGCTGGCAGTCTTTGGCATCAAAGTGATGGCAGGAGATGATACCAAGGGCCTGGCGAGGATAGGCTTTTCAAACGCCCCCTTTCTTGCGGGCGGCAACCCTTACACGGGGCACTATTTGGCGTGAGTCGGTCTTTGAAGCTGGCTGGGTTCCGTTGAGCGTTGAAAGCGCTGCCGCAAATCGTCTTGCTCCGGCGCTGCCTGCGATCTTGACCGAGCGTGTGGGTGGATTGATAATAATAGGTATTAACTGTTAGGAAGACTTCATGCCCACCAGTGTTGCCTTGAGCGCTCATTTTGAAACCTTCATCCGTGACCAGATCGAGGGTGGCCGTTACAACAACGTCAGCGAAGTGGTTCGGGCGGGGCTGCGCTTGCTCGAAGACACCGAGCGGCAGCAGGCGGCTCAACTGCAGTCATTGCGTGCGGACATCGCAGCGGGCAAGGCCAGCGGGGTCGCGCAGGCCGCCGAGCCAGTGTTTGATCGTCTGCAAGCCAAGTACGCCCAGCAGGCTAAAGCGCGGCAACCGCGTCGCGCTGCAGGGGGCCCTGAAGGAGTCTGAGTCTCTACAGGCTGCGGCCACGCTCGTGTCGGTATTTGCTTGACAACAGGCTGAGGGTTGGCGGCCAGGCGCACCCCATGAGCCACTGAGCGCAGACCATGGCTGGGTGAACTCACCACCTGCACCCACTTCAGCCTCACTGCTTCCAGGGCCAACTTCGCTGTGCCGGCTGGCGAGGGTTTGGCCCCGCACGGCGCTGGCTGATTCGCCGCAGGCGCTGCCACCTGAGGGCTGGCTGCGATGACCGCCCCGGACCCGCGTCAGCGCCGCGCTGAGGACTTGTGCGCGCTGCTCGAGCAGCAAGGCGCTGACTTGTTCGCTGCGCCCAGGATGGCCGGGTTGGACCCGTATGCCCATGATTTTGGCGCGTGCTGGTTGAGCGAGTTTTCAGCGGGGCTGGCCCCGTTGTGGCCGGCTTGTCTGTCGCTGTTCGGACGCCAGTTGCCCAAGCAGGCGGTGTTGCAGCAGTGTTGGTCGGTGGCGATGGAACGGCCGCTGTGGCTGGGCATGCTGTACCGCGCTGCTTGCGCTGCCGGCTTGTCGCCAGCGGCGTCGCCATTGTTGTGGGCCGAGGCGTCCCGGCTCAAGGCGATCACGGCTGCGCGCTGGCGCACCGATGCGATGGCTGTAGCGCTGATGGCGGCTGATGCTGCGGCCGTGGTCGTGCCAGACTTGGGGCCACAGACGGCGCTCAAGGGCAGTTTGCGCTTGCGCTATCGTCTGGCGCACCTTTGTGCGACCGGCGCCGCGCTGCAGGGCTTGATCGACGCGGCAGCGCACCAGTCGGGTGTCACCGATTACCAGCGCCGGGTGGAACTGGCCCGTGCAGTGCACGGTGCGCAGTCGGGCGGCCGGCGCTGGCGGCCGCTGCGCGAGGTGGAATACCTGTTGCTCACGCCCAAGTCCCGGCAACTGGTGATCGGCACGCCGGCGTTGTGGCCTTTGCTGCTGGGCGCTGCACTGCAGCGGCTGGCGGCGTTGCCGGACCACCTGGCAGGGCGCATCGCCGAGCGCGACAGCCTGAGCCGATGGCTGGCGTCGATGATGTTGGCGCTTCGCGAGCGCAGGCTCGACCAGGCTGGCGCCGACATCGCCCGGCTGGACGACAGCGCGTTGCTGCGGCAACTGGTGCTGGTGCTGCGGCGCGAGCAAGCTGGATTGCGCCGCTTGGACGCAGACTTTGGCTTGGCCACGCTGCACGGCAGTGATGGACGGGCCTGGGCGCCTATGGAGGCTGTGGCGCTGGCGCGCCTGTCGTCGCTGTGCGGCAGGGCGATGCCGGTCTGGTGGGCGATGAGCGCGGGCAAGGTCGCGCAGCAGTTGGCGGTCGGGGCGCTGCAGAGCAGCGAACTGCCTTTGCACGACCTGGTGCTGCTGCGCCGCGGCTGGTGCGAGGCCGATGAGTTGTTGCTGATCGCGGCCGGCAAGGGCGGCTTGCTGCTGGCCGATGCGGTGGGCTGGCGCTCGGCGCCGCTGACCGACTTGGTCCGCGTGGCCAACGAGCCCGGTAAGTTTGGCAACTTCGGCCGCCAAAAACTGGCCGACAGGCTGCTGGCGCTGCCCGATGCACGACCCTGGCTGTTGTGCATGGCCGGCCCGCAGGCACCGGTGCTGCGGGCCTTGGCCGACAGGGCGATCAGCGACTGCGCCCAAACTTTTGCGCGCAGCTGGGGCCGCTTTGTTTCAAGCTCGATTGGCACGCCTGAATGGCAGGGTGTGATCGACGCGGTGCAAGACCAACCCGGCACGTACCCGCTGGTGTTCATGTACGGCCTGGCGCTGCTGGCCGATGGTCGAACGCCGGTGGCGCCGCAGGGCTTCGGGCAGGCGATGTTGGCGTCGTTGTGCGTGGCGGTCGGCGATGGCGCGGCGCCTTTGTCGTCATCGGCGGGTTTGCCTGGGCCGCTGCCCGAGCAGGCTGCTCAAGCTGCAGCCTTGTCGCTCAGCACCCAGCGCTTGCTGCGCCACTTGTTGCCGGCCGTGCTGCGCTGGCTGGAACTGGACCCGCAGGCCACCGATGGGCTGGTCGATGAGGGGCCTGAGCCGCTGCTGATGGCGCTGGCGGCGCACCCTGAGTCGCCGCTGCCTTTGCTCGACCGCCTGCGTTTCAGCAGCCGGCCGGTGCTGCAGCGCGCGGCCTGGCGCCAGCGCTTGCACCGGGTCAGCAGCCTGGACGATTTGCGGGATTTGACGCTGCACTTGCCGCCTCAGGTGGGTTTGCTGCCTTGGCGCACGCGCTGGCTGTCATTGGCCGCTGACGACGCGCTGCAACGCGCGGTGACGCTGCTGGCCTGCGCCCGGCGCAACGGCTGGTGGCTGCGCGCGCTGCACAAGCACTTGGGCGAGCCGCTGTGGCTGGACGGTTTGCAGGGCGCGATCACGCTGCTGAAGGGCAGCGCAGCGCGCGAGGCGGCGATGCTGGAACTGGTGCGCGCGGTCGGCGCTGAGCTGGCGCCGCCGCTGATGGCGGTGTTTGCTGCGGCCAGGCGCTCGGCGGCACCCGGCCACAAGCTCGACGCGTCCTACACCCGGTCGCTGCGGCCCAAGAAGTCGGGCGGGCAACGTGTGATCCTCGCGCCCGGCCGGGCTTTGAAGCGGGTTCAGCGCGCTGTGCTCGATCACTTGCTGCTGCCGCTGGGTAGCCATGCCTGCGCCTGCGGTTTTGTGCCCGGGCGGTCGATCTGCGACAACGCGGCGCCGCATGTGGGCCAGCCGGTGGTGGTCAATGCCGACGTCAGCAACTGTTTTCCGAGCGTGAAGTGGCCGCTGGTGCTGGGCGCGCTCAGGCGTGACCTGGGCCATAGCCTGGCGCCGGTGGCGGTGTCGATGCTGGTCGACATCTGCACCGCTGAGGGCGGCTTACCGGTGGGTGCGCCCACCAGCCCGACGCTGCTCAACCGTGTGCTGTGGCGCAGCGACGAGGTGCTGGCGCAGGCTGCCGAGCAGCGCGGTCTGCGCTACACCCGTTATGCCGATGACCTGACCTTCTCAGGCAGCGACACCGCGGTACAGATGCTGGGGGTGGCGCGCCGCACGCTGGCGCAAATCGGCCTGGCGTTGGACCCGAAGAAGACCAACATCTTTCGGCGCGGGCGTCGGCAGATGGTGACCGGTTTGGTGGTCAACCAGCAGGTCAGCGTGCCGCGCCACATCCGGCGCCGGCTGCGCGCTGCGGTGCACCGGGTGGAGCAGGGCGGCGTGGCGCAGTGGGACGGCGCCGAGCAGTCGGCCGCTGC
>RGQD01000261.1 GCA_010030205.1 Betaproteobacteria bacterium | reverse complement strand
TTGCTCATCACCGTGTAGTACGAGAACATCGCGGCCGAGGTCAACATCATCAGGTCGCCACCGGTGGCCGCCCATTGGCGACCCAGCAGCTTGTCCGACAGGAATATCAGCACCCCGATAAAAGCCAGTGCCACGCCTGCGACCTGGCCGCGCGACAACTTCTCCAGACCAGCCCAATGCAGGATCAGCAGCGTGAACACCGGCGAGCAAGCCATGATCAGCGCGCTCGAGAAGGCGGTCGACCAGTGGATGCCGTAGGTGACCATGCCCACGTGCAGCGTGTGGGCCATCACACCCAGCCCGGCGAGCTTGATCTTGTCCTCGCGCGGCAGCTGCGGCCAACGCCAATCGTTGAGGTAGAGCAACAGCAGCGCCGCGACGGACGGCATCAGCAGGTAGCGCATCATCAGAAACGCGCCCGGCGGCAAGGCTGCGAACAAGAACTTCTGGAGCGCGAAGTTCGCACCCCAGATGGCCACCACCACGAGGCCGGCGACCAGCGCGAGTTGCTGGTGCGATGGGGGCTGCAGCGCAGCGGCGCGGAGTTCGGGAGCAAGCGTCGGTTCAACAGGCATGACCCAGTGTCGCAGCGACAGCGGTCCGGCGCAGCCGCCTGCGCGACTGCCGGGTCAGCCCTCGTCGCGGGCCAGGGCGGCAGCCTTCGTTGGCACCAACGCGAGCCGCAGCGCCGCAGCGCAGCAAGCCATCGCTGTCCACTGCACCAGACCCAGCGGCTCGCCGTTGATCAACGCACCAGAGATCATCGCCACCACCGGCACCAGGATGGACGCCAGACCCGCCACGGTGGTCGGCAACAAGCCGACGATCGTGAACCAGGCGACGTTGCCGATGGCCATAGGCACGAGCGTGATGTAGACGATGACCGCAACGCTAGACGCCGTCGGCACGAACCAATGCCCGTCACCGAGCCACAGCGCGCCGATGCAGATGGGCACGGCAGTGATCATCAGCTGCCAGCCAGTGAGCACCAAGGCCGACACCGGCACGCCACCCTTGCGCTTCAAGATCATCGTGCCCACCGCCCAGCCTATGCCAGCCAGCAGCCCCAGCGCCACGCCCAGCGGGGCCTGTGCGTAGACACCCAGGCTGCGCCACATCAACAAACCCACCGCCAGCGCGCCCAGCGCCAGCGCAAGCAGCATGCGAGCGCGCATGCGCTCGCCACCGACGGCCCAGCCGAACAGCGCTGCCCACAACGGCATCGTGAAGCCCAGCACCGCCGCCTGGCCCGAGGGGATCATCACGGCCGAGTAGGTGCTGGCGATGTTCCACACCACCAGATAGAACATCGTCGCCACCACCACCGTGGCCCAATGGCGCCTAGGCAATAACAGCGACTGGCCGCGCAAGCGGGCCACGACGAGCAAGGTCAGCCCGGCGCCCAACACCGCCACCGCACGAAAGGTCCAGACCGAGATCTCGCGCACCGCGTAGGGAAACAACGGCCAGTTGGTGCCCCACAACAGCGTCAGCAAGCCCAGCAGCAGGAGGGCTCGGCGCGGGATCGGGGCAGCAGGCGGGTTGTTAGGCATCGGCGCTTTGGCAGGGGTGTCGCAAGGCGGCCGGCTGGCAAACTTGTCACAACCCGCAGTATCCCTGCAAGCCCATTCCACGACCTCGGCACGCCACCGGGCATCGCGCTGAGGCAGTTTCAGGTGACGCCGACCGCTGCAGCCATGGTGGAGCGGGTATTCACCTGAACCTGGACAACGATAACTGACATGATGTGCTTGGGCTCGCCGTTCGTCCGGCAGCGAAACCCACGCGCTGGTCAAACGAGGTCTAGTCACCGCGTGCAGCTCAGGACCTGATCACCCGCGACCGGGAAACCATTCGCGCGGTGCAGGGCTATCCCATCCAAGGTATCCACTGGAGCGCAAGCGATGTCCCGAATCGAAACTGTAGAGGCCTTGCGCGAGCGTCTCGGCCCGGCACGCCCCACCACCTTGGCGAAGATATTGCCTAGAGTTGATGCGCAAGGTGCAGAGTTCTTGCGTGTCAGCCCCTTTGCGGTGATCAGCACCGTCGGCCCCGACGGCACGGTCGAGGCATCGCCAAAAGGCGACGAGCCGGGTTTCATCCGGTTGGAGGACGATCGCACGCTGCTGCTGCCCGAGCGCGCTGGCAACAATCTCGCCTTCGGCCTGCAGAACATCCTAGCGAACGGGCGCATCGGCCTGATCGCGTTTCGGCCGGGCACCGGAGAAACGCTTCGAATCACCGGCACCGCCTCGATCCACGACGATGCGGACCTGCTGGCAGCGCTGGGCTCGGCCGGGCGTCCAGCCTTGCTGGCGCTGCGAGTGCAGGTGGAGCGCTGCTACTTTCATTGCGCCCGATCTGTCCTTCGCGCCGGTCTGTGGGATGCCAAGACCTGGGCGACAGCGCAGCGCGTCTCGTTCGGCAAGATCATCTCGGAAGGACTCGCTGCCGGCCCCGAAATGGCTGCGGCGATCGACGAGTCGGTGCAGGGCGGCTATACCGCCCGTCTGTGGTCGAACCAGGCTTGACGGACGCCGCGGGCTGCGGCCCGGGTCAAGTGAATTGCTGAATGGAGCCATTGCGATGAACCAACAAGTCCTCAACCCAGCGGGTGCCTCACCGGTCGAACCCACAGCGGCGATGACCGGGGTTGCAATCAAGGGCTTCTTCGTTGCCTCGGCCGTGGCAACACTGCCTGAATTCAGAGCTTTGGGTGAATCGGTGTTGATGGCACAAGGCATCGACAGCCTCGATCCTCAAGCCTATTACCCTGGCACGCTGCGCAGATTGGTGCACAGTGCCATCTACGACCGATTTGGCGCCGAAGCCATCTTCTGGCTCGGCTTCGAGAGCTGGAGATTCACGTCGTCTAGCGGCTTATTCATGTTCGGTGATGCGGCACCCGAGGCGGCTGCCAACGAGTCTGAATCAGCATTCAATGAATCGCCGGCGTACCTCGCGATGGCTCCCTTCACCGGCGCGATTCGCGATGCGTTGGATGGCCTGGCACTGCGGGCGGCAATGGCTGCATTCCTTTCAAATTTCACTGAACTCATCAGCGAAGCCACCAGATCGTCAACCCGTGGCAACAGCTATGAACCCCAGCGGCTGTGACTTAAGCTACGACGCTGGCGACCGTTTGCTGTTCGTGACCGACGGCGTGACCGACCAGATCGGCGGGCCTCAGAACCCACGGGCCTACGGTTACAAGAGAATGCAAGAGGTCTTCTCGAACAGCGTAGCCAGCAGCGCCGCTGAGGTGGTGCAAGCACTGATGCATTCTGTTGGCGAATGGCAAGGCGCACAGGTCAGGCGCGACGACGTCACGATCTTGTGCGTCGACCTTTGACCGGGAGCGCTCACTCACAGCCCTGCGGTCGACCTGACAAGCTGCTGTCGTTTGAACCTGTATTTTGTTCGTTAGCACAATACAACGCTCAAGACGTTTTGGCATGGCATGGCCACGGACTGTCAGCACCCTCACCCATGAAACCTTGATTCACCCTGGCCCATGAACTCTGCACCCGCCACCGAAAACCCCGCAGGCCTGCGCCAACTGGTGCGTCAGTTCGCCAGCCAAGGCAGGCTTGAAGCGATCTTGCTGCGCCCGGCACGCGATGCGGCGATGCGCCCGGTTGAGGCGGCCGAGGCGCTGGCTGGCCAAGGCCTGGTCGGCGACCGTGCGGTGAAGCCTTCGACAAGCGGCGCGACTGGTCCTCGCGCAGCAGGCGGCAAGCGCCAGGTCACGCTGCTGCAGGCCGAGCATCTGGCCGTGATCGCCGCGCTCGCCGGCCATGCCGCGATCAGCCCGCTGCTACTGCGGCGCAACCTGGTGGTGTCGGGGCTGAACCTGCTGGCTGCACGCAGCTTGTTCAAGGACACGCCGATGCTGCTGCGCCTGGGCGAAGTGCTGCTGGAGATCACCGGGCCTTGCGAGCCTTGCTCGAAGATGGAGACGCTGCTGGGGCGCGGTGGCTACAACGCGATGCGCGGCCACGGCGGGGTCACGGCGCGCGTCTTGCAAGGCGGCTGGCTGCGGGTGGGTGACGGCGTGACCTGCAGCGCCGCGGCCTGATCTTGCTCAGACCGTGTCAGCCGGCAGCGGAAAGTCCAGCCGACGCTGGCTTTCGAAGCGCCTAACCTGACCCGTGACGGGATCGAGAAATTCGATCTGTTGCGCCAGCAGGCGCAGCGGGTTGGCAGCGTCGTCAGTGCCCTCGGCGGCCAGCGTCGGGTAGATCCGGTCACCCAGGATGGGCATGCCCAGCGCGGCCATGTGCACGCGCAGTTGGTGGCGCTGGCCGGTCAAGGGCCGCAGCTCGTAACGCGCCCAGGGCGCCCGGGTTTCGAGCCAGGCGACGGTCGTCACGGCGTTGGGCGCGCTGGGCTCGGCATCCGACTCGTCTTGTTCTCGCATCTGCATGAACAAGCTGCCGGTCTTCATCACGTTGGCGCGGGTCAGCGGGAACGCGTGTTGCGGTTGCCAAGCGGCGATCGCCTGGTAGGTCTTGGCGACTTGGCGTTGTGCGAACAGCGCGTGGTAGTGCTTGCGCGTGGCCACTTGCTTGGCGAACAGCACCAGGCCGGCAGTCTCGCGGTCGATTCGGTGCAGCGGCACCAGGCTGTCGAGCCCCAGCCTGCGGCGCAAGCGAACCAGCAAGGTTTCCTGCAGGTAGCGCCCGGCCGGCGTGACCGGCAGAAAGTGCGGCTTGTCGGCCACCACCAGCAGCTCGTCCTCGAACAACACGACCTCGTCGTCGGCGATCCGCGGCTCGGGCGGGCGGCTTCGGTAATAACAAAGCCTGCCGTGCGGCCGGTAAGCCTGGCCAGCGCTCACGCGATGCCCTCGTTCGTCGAGCACATCACCGCGCTCGATGCGCGCTGTCCACTGCGCCTGGCTGACGGCTGGGAAACGGGCCAACAGAAAGTCGATCAGGCGCGGCCAAGGGCCTGGTGTCAAACCCACCCAGCTCGGGCCGACGCCATCGCGGCTGGGCAGCATGCTGTGCCCGGTTCAGGCCGCGCGGTCGGTGCCGACCGCAGCCGGACCGGCGCTGGCCAGGCGCTGAGCACGCGCCAGTCGCCAAGGGCCATCGGGGGCGCCGCTGTACACCTCTTCGAGCGAGGTACCGGTTTCCTGCAGCCGGGTGTCGAGTGCGACCCGGTTGTCAAACACGAAGCACTCGCCCTGCCAGTCGAGCTCGGCGTCGGGCATCTGCGCGAAGTAATTCAGGATGCCGCCTTCAAGAGAGTAGACCGGCAGCCCCATGTCGTGCATCCAGGCGCTGGTCTTGTCGCAGCGTATGCCGCCGGTGCAGTACATCGCCACCCGCTTGCCGGCAGCCCGCCAGGCCGGCGCATGGGCCAGCACATAGGCCGGGAAATCGCGGAAATTGCCCACCTGCGGGTCGACCGCGCGATCGAAGCGGCCGAGCCTGAACTCGAAACTGTTGCGGTTGTCGAGCAACACCACGTCGTCTTGCTTGATCAGCTCACGCCAGGCCTGCGGGCTCAGGTTGGTACCTGTGTTGCGACTCGCATCAACGCCGGCAATGCCCAGCGGCACGATCTCGGCCTTGACGTGAACCTTCATCTTGTAAAAAGGCATGGTCTTGCAGGCGCTGCGCTTGAACACCATGCCGGCAAAAAGCCCCTCAAAACAATCGTCGGTGAGCAAAGCGCGCTCGGCCGCTGCGACGGCCTGCGTCACCCCGGCCAGCATGCCGTTGATGCCCTCGGGCGCGACCAGCACGCTGCCCATCAGCTGCTCGCGCGCCGTCAGTTCGCGCAGCAGCAGCGCCATGGCCTCGGGCTGCGCCAGTCTGACGAACTTGTAGAACGCGGTGTGCAACGGGGCTGACGGTGCGCTTGCTGCGGTCATGGTGCTGACCCTCTGGGTGCGAAACCGCTGATTTTCCCACGGCCCGGGCAAGCGTTCCCACGGGGCACCAGCGCTGGGCAGTTGGGCCTTGGCAAACTTTTTTGCACGACCTGCAGCCCACGCGCACTCTTGGTGACACCGACAACAGGGCTTGCTGGGGCACACTGGCTGACGCAAAAACATCCACATCAAAGGAAACCGGCATGTCCTGGGACTTCTCTACCGACGACGACTACCAACAACAGCTCGACTGGGTCAAGCAGTTCGTGCACGACGAAATCGAGCCGCTGGACCTGGTGCTGGGCCACCCCTGCGACGTGCGCGACCCGCGCCGTAATGCGCTGGTGCGGCCTTTGCAAGCGCTGGTCAAGCAGCGCAAGCTGTGGGCTTGCCACCTGGGGCCCGAGCTCGGCGGTCAGGGCTACGGACAGGTCAAGCTCGCGCTGCTCAACGAGTTGCTGGGCCGATCGCAGTACGGCCCGACGGTCTTCGGCTGCCAGGCACCCGACAGCGGCAACGCCGAGATCCTCGCCCACTATGGCAGCCCTGAGCAGAAGCGGCGCTGGCTGCAACCGCTGCTCGACAACGAGATCGTCTCCTGCTTCGCGATGACCGAGCCGCAGGGCGGCGCCGACCCCAAGGTGTTCAAGACCGAGGCGGTGCGCGACGGCGACGACTGGGTGATCACAGGACAGAAGTGGTTTGCCTCGCACGCCAACTTCGCCGAGTTCCTGATCGTGATGGCGGTGACCGACCCGGGGGCATCGCCTTACAAGACGATGTCGATGTTCATCGTGCCGACCGCGACGCCG
>RGQD01000027.1 GCA_010030205.1 Betaproteobacteria bacterium | reverse complement strand
GGCCGGTGATCGCCAGCGTGGTGCGGGTGCTGGTGATCGTCGTCGGCTGTGTGTTGCTCGCAGGAAGCCCAGGTGCCCGACCCGAGCACTTTTACTGGCTGATTGCCGCCGCCATGGTGGTGCAAGCTCTCGTCTCGGGCACGGCCATCCGTTTTGGCGCCTGGAACCGTGGTCGATAGCGGTAGGCCGCCCGGTGGCATCGGGCGTGATCGCATGACCAAGAGGGCAGTTTGCCTGCCAGATTGTTCTCACCCAACCATTGTCCAATCGGTGAACGCATGAAGACCCGCATCACTGAACTGTTCGGCATCTAGCACCCCATCATCCAGGGCGGTATGCACTATGTCGGCTTTGCCGAACTCGCGGCCGCCGTCAGCAACGCAGGCGGGCCGGGCATCATCACGGGCCTGACGCAGAAGACGCCCGCGCTGCTGGCCGAGGAAATCGTCCGGTGCCGCGCCCTGACCGACCGGCCGTTCGGGCTGAATCTCACCTTCCTGCCCACCCTCAGCAGCCCCGACTACCCAGGCTACATCCGGGCCATCGTCGATGGCGACGTCAAGGCGGTCGAGACCGCCGGCAACAACCCTCAGAAGTGGCTGCCGATGCTGCACGAGGCGGGCGTGAAGGTGATTCACAAGTGCACCAGCGTGCGGCACTCGCTCAAGGCTGAGGCAATCGGCTGCGACGCCGTCAGCGTCGATGGCTTCGAGTGCGGAGGCCACCCGGGCGAGGATGACATTCCCAATTTCATCCTGCTTCCGCGCGCGGCCGATGAACTGAAGATCCCCTTCGTGGCAAGCGGCGGCATGGCCGACGGACGCAGCCTGGTGGCGGCGCTGGCGCTCGGCGCCGAGGGAATGAACATGGGCACGCGCTTCATCACCACCAAAGAAGCGCCGGTGCATCAGAACGTCAACATCATGCTGGACGGCGCCATGGACGCGGGAGCTTGGAGCTGTGGCATGGTGGCCGGGCTGATCCACGACATCCCGACGGTGAAGGCGCTGATCGACCGCATCATGGTCGAGGCCGAGCAGATCATCGAGCAGCGGCTGGCGCGCTGTGCCGCGGTGGGCTGATCGAATCGCTTTTCATGCGTCAAACCATCGGGCTTTCGCCTGAACCCGTTACCAAGATCCATTGCGTCACGCCTAATCCAGGACCCGAACCTGAGCCGGTGGCGATGTTGGACGCCCATTGCCATAGAGCGACTGACGAGATCGCGGCCCCCCTTGAAAACAAGCCACCTCAGGCGCAAGGCAAGCAGAAGGACCCAGAATGACAAATGCAGCAAACCCACCGGTCAGGGAGGCAACGCCCGGACTGCTCAGGTACCTCGACGCCACGGCCGAATCAGCTCTCTACCGCAATGGCAAGGTGCTGACACGGCGCGACGCCGACGGCAGCGATGCGGGCTCCCTGGGCATCAACCGCCAACGCGTTGAGATGAAGGTGTACGACGCGCGGCTGCTGACAGGCACTGCGCGGCACACGCTGGCCCGCAATGGCTACGAGTTGCTGATGCAAGCCCGCGCCAAAGACGGCATAGACTTCTTCAACCACCCGGAGGTGGTGACGCGCCATTACCCGCAGTGCGTGGAGATCGTCAGGTCTGTCACCGGCGGGCAGGTTTATGCCTTCGACCACAACGTGCGGTCGGCGACGGGCAAGCGTTCCAGGACGAGGATCGCTGGTGGCCAACAGGTGCAGGGCCCGGCGCACATGGTGCACGGCGACTACACGCTGACGAGCGCGCAGCAGCGCCTGCGCGATCTGACCCAGCCGCCCAAGAGGAACGACACCCTGCGCGCCGTCGTGCTGCAGGAAGGCCAGTCGCTCATCCCGCCGAAGGAGGCGGACCGCGTGCTGGCCGATGGCGGGCGATTCGAGATCATCAATGTGTGGTGCAACATCGCCAACGAACCGGTCGCCACGCACCCCGCTCGCCCTGTGCGACGCGCAGACCGTCGAGCCCGGGGACCTGGTGGTCTTCGAGATCCACTAACAGGATCGTGTGGGTGAGAACTACTTTGCCAAGCATCATCCGCGGCACCGATGGTTCTATTACCCGGAGATCACCCGCGGCGAAGCGCTGCTCATCAAACAGTGGGATTCGATGGGGCCGCTCGCCCGGTCCAGGGGTGCCAGAAGCGACGCCAGTGAACCCTCGGCGCCATGCACCTTCAGCTTCCATAGCGCCTTTGAGGACCCCTTGACGCCTCCCGATGCCCCGGATCGTTGGAGCGTCGAAGTGCGTTGTCTTGTGCTCCACGACTGAAGGTCTCCAGCGCTCGCCTGCTCGCATCAGCGAGGTGATGTTGTAGGCCAAAATCTTGGCCGCCACGTCGATGATCAGGGCCTGCTGCGACAGCCCCGAGACGGCTTCGAGGTGCAGCCTGTGCTTGATCCGCTTGAAGGCTTCCTCAATTCGCCAGCGCTGGTGACACAGGTCACCGACCATCTCCGTCGAGCATTGGTCGGCATCGATCTTGGTGGCGATCAAGCGGATCTGGCGTGAGCGCTTGCTGGCGCCCGTCCTGGCCCGTTTGCACGATGGCCTCGTCAAAAGCGCGGATCTCGCCTGAGGTCGCTGCAAAGCTCAGCGCTCAGGGTCTGCTGGTCGTGGCCAACACGCCCGAGCAGTTTGCGGCGCAGCAGAAGGCGGACTTCGACAAGCGCGCGCAGGTCATCAAGGCCATCGGCATACAACCGGAGCGAGTTTTGCAAGCAGCACATCAGAACGCCGGCCCGGTCGCTGGCCCGCCTGTTGGTCAATTCACCGGTCCGCTCGCCGTTGACTTGCGCGACGCTCAGCAGCGTGGACAGTCGATCGCGCTGTTCATCGACCGCGCCGATGTCGTGATCCAGAACCTGTGCCCAGGCCAGGCTGATGCCTGGGGCTGACCAGCCCGCAGACCCAGGCGCTGGGCATACTGCAGCCATCGCCAGGCGCAAGCGTGCTGATGATCGGCCTGCCGGTCTCATTCGATGGGGCTAGGCGAGCGCCGACCTCGGCTGCGCCAGCATGGGGCGAACACAATCATCATTTCCACTTTGCGCATCAGGGCAAGACATGAGCAACGCTTCCACCTTTCCCGCTTACCAGACGCTGGCCCTCGAGCAAGACGGTGACGGCGTGCTGACCGTCACACTGAACCGTCCGGACAGGCTCAACGCGATCAACACCCAGATGGGGCGCGACACGCTGGACCTCTGGACCCGGCTCGCGGCCGAGCCCGGTGAGGTCCGCTGCGTCGTCCTCACCGGCGCCGGCGAACGCGGCTTTTGCGCCGGCGGCGACCTCAAGGAGCGCGACGGCATGAGCAACGAGGTCTGGCGCGCGCAGCACGAGTTGTTCGAGCGCTCGTTCATGACGCAGCTGGAGTGCCAGGTGCCGGTGATCGCTGCGGTCAACGGTCACGCCTATGGCGGCGGCTGCGAGATGGCGCTGGGCTGCGACTTCGCCTATGCGGTGCGAAGCGCCCGATTTGCGCTGTCGGAGACGCGTCTGGGCATCATGCCTGGCGGCGGTGGCACCCAGACCCTGGCGCGTGCGGTCGGCGAGCGGCGTGCCAAGGAGTTGATCTTCACGGCCCAGGCATTCACGGCCCAGCAGGCGATGGACTGGGGCATGGTCAGCGGCGTGCTCGAGGACACAAGCGAGCTGATGGCGCAGGTCCGTCAAGTCGCCAGCACGATTGCCGGCAATGCGCCGCTGTCGATCCGCCAGGCCAAGAAGTCTATCCACCACGGGCTTCAGACTGACTTGCTGACCGGATACCGCTTCGAGATCGAAGCCTACAACCGGCTGGTGGTGACCGAAGACCGGCTCGAAGGCGTTCGCGCTTTCAACGAGAAACGCAAACCCAGGTTCCAGGCGCGCTGACCTGCCTGCGCACTGCGGCGCATCTGCGCCGCCTTTCCCAGCGAGCATTGGCGCGACATCGACAAGCGCGAGGCCTACCCGACCGCGTTTGTCCAGGCGATGGCGGCCTCGGGATTTCTCGCCGCGCTGATGCCCGAAGAATTTCGAGCGGGTCAGCATCGAGGTCACCGACACGGTCTGCGAGTCCGAGCCCCCGCTGGCTTATGGTTACAGAGGGGTGCAGCAGGTTTTCTCCAACACCGTCGACGCGAGCGCCAGCGAGGCGGTCCAGGCTTTGGCGCAATCGCTTCGCCAATGGCAGGGAAGCCAGATCAGGCGCGACGACGTCACCATCTTGTGCATCGACCTTTGACCCACAGGCGACGAGGCTTGGCATGATGCAGCGAGAGAATTCATAGACTCTCGGCCATTGCCACGCCGCGATGACCATCCAACCCAAGGAGACCTTGACCATGAGCTATGCCGAAATCCTGTACGACGTTGCCGATCGCATCGCGACCATCACGCTGAACCGTCCGGACCGGCTCAACGCCTACACCGGCACGATGGGCGACGAGCTGCGCGCCGCGATGCGCGTGGCCAGCGACGACCCCGGCGTTCGGGTGATCGTGCTGACCGGCGCGGGCCGGGGTTTTTGCGCCGGCGCCGACATGAACAACCTCAACACCATCAGCAACCGGGGCAGGGCGGCAGGTGCGGGCGGCAACAGCGCCGAGGCCGCCGCTGGCGCGCCTTTCGACCCCAGCTCCAGCCCCGATTACCAGACCCAGCACTCGTATTTTCCGGCGGTGCCCAAGCCCATCCTGGCCGCGATCAACGGCGCCTGCGCTGGTCTCGGGCTGGTCTACGCGCTGTACTGTGACCGCCGTTTCGCTGCGACCGAGGCCCGCTTCACCACGGCCTTCGCGCGCCGCGGCCTGATCGCTGAGCACGGCATCAGCTACACGCTGCCCAGGGTGGCAGGGTTGTCGAACTCGCTGGACCTGCTGATGTCGGCGCGCAAGTTCGACGCCGAGGAAGCGCTGCGCATGGGTGTGGTCGACCAGGTCACGCCGGCTGCTGAGCTGATGGCCGCGGTGCGTGCCTATGCCACCGACCTGGCCGACAACGTCTCGCCGCGCTCGATGGCGGTGATCAAGCGTCAGCTCTGGGCGGTCGGCCAGCTGTCGATGCGCCAGGCGGTCGAGGTTGGCAACCACGAGATGCTGGGCAGCTTTGGCAGTGAAGACTTCAAGGAAGGCGTGGCCCACTTCGTCGAGAAGCGCCAGGCCAAATTCAGCGGGCGCTGAGCGCCCCGTGGCCGGCCGAAGCCGGCCGCGCCGGTTACCCTCAGCGGATGTTGACAGGGACCTTGTTTGCGCTGGCTGCGGGCCTGATGTGGGGCCTGGTGTTCATCGGCCCGCTGCTGCTGCCCGACTACCCGCCGGCGCTGCAGTCTTTCGGCCGCTACCTGGCGTTTGGCCTGATTGCCTTGCCGCTGGCTTGGCTGGACCGGGGTCGGGTGGCCCAGCTCAGCCGGGCCGACTGGATCGAGGCGGCCAAGCTCGGACTGGTCGGCAACATCGTCTACTACCTGTTCCTGGCCAGCGCGATCGCGCAGGCTGGTGGGCCGCTGCCAACGATGATCATCGGCACGCTGCCGGTGGTGATCGCGGTCTGCAGCCGGCTGCGCGATGGTCTGGCGCCGGATCGGCGCGACGCGGGCTTGCCCTGGCGACAGTTGGCGCCTTCGCTGTTGCTGATCGCCGCGGGCATTGCCTGCGTCAACCAGGCCGAGTTGGATCGCGCAGGCCCGGCGGCTGACCTGGCCGGTCATTCGCGCGGTGCGCTGTTGGCGCTGGGCGCTGTGGCTTGCTGGACCTGGTACCCGATGCGCAACGCCGACTGGCTGCGCCACCACCCCGACCGCAGTCCGCGTGCCTGGGCCACGGCGCAGGGTGTGGCGACGCTGCCGCTGGCGCTGCTGGGCTATGGCGGTTTCTGGGTCTGGGGCGCGGTCAGCGGTTTGGCGCTGGAGATGCCGCTAGGGCCACGGCCGGCGGTTTTTGTGGGGCTGATGTTGGCGATCGGTCTGTTCGCCAGTTGGCTTGGCACGCTGTGCTGGAACGAGGCCAGTCAGCGCCTGCCCACCGCGCTGGTGGGCCAGTTGATCGTGTTCGAGACCTTGGCAGCATTGGCCTACGCCCAATTGCTGCGCGGCCATTGGCCGCCGCTGCTGGCCGGCGTCGGTGTGCTGCTGCTGATCGCCGGTGTCAGCTGGGCGCTGCGGCCACAGCCCATCGTGGTGGTGGTGCGGTAGTGCGGTAGCTTCGCGCGCGTCAGGCCGCGGCGGAGGTCCGCACGAGCTTTCTAAGCATCTTGCTTCGTTTGTCCGTCTAAGAAGCAGGCAAGGCGTCGGCGCCGGCGTGGCATCGCGAGTCGATTGCCGGCCCGTCGCACAACCGGAGCTGTCCGCAATGCCAAGATACCGAAACGCGCTGTTTGTTGCCGCTGCGCTCTGGGCCTGCAGCGCCGTCAGCGCTGCGGCGCTGGACGAGCCCGAGGCCAGGCGCTTCCTGGCCCAGGCCAGCTTCGGCCCCACCGAGGCCAGCACCCAAGGCTTGATGGCCATTGGCAAGGCCGCTTGGCTGCAGCAACAGTTCGCGCTGCCAGCGTCGGACTACACCGGGCTGCCCTATGTAGATGCGAACAGCAAGGTCGGTTGTCCCGCCGGCGCGCTGCCGACCTGCAAGCGTGACAACTACAGCCTGTTCCCTTTGCAGCGGCAGTTCTTCCAGAACGCCTTGAACGGCCCCGATCAACTGCGCCAGCGCATTGCGTTGGCCTTGAGCGAGATCCTGGTGGTGTCGGGCCAGCAGATCAAGCTGCCCTATGCCATGGCCAATTACGAGCGCATCTTCCTTGCCAATGCCTTCGGCAACTTCCGCAACGTGTTGCACGAGGTGACCCTGAGCCCGGCGATGGGCAAGTTCCTCAACATGGCCAACAACGACAAGCCGAACCTGACCAAGGGCATCGAGCCCAACGAGAACTATGCGAGAGAAGTGCTGCAGTTGTTCAGCATCGGCCTGTGGCAGCTCAAGCTGGATGGCACGCCAAAGCTCGACAGCCGAGGCCAGCCGATCCCAAGTTACGACCAGCAAGCGGTCGAGGGGTTTGCCCATGTCTTCACAGGTTGGACCTATCCGGCGCGGCCAGGCGGATCCAACCGGTTCCCGAACCCAGCGAACTTCTCCGGGCCGATGGTGGCCTTTGCCGCCCACCATGACCTGGGCGCCAAGCGTTTGCTCAACGGCGTGACGCTGCCGGCGGGGCAGAGCGCCGAGGTCGATCTGGAGGCTGCCGTCGACAACATCTTCAACCATCCCAACGTCGGCCCTTTCGTCGGCCGACAGTTGATCCAGCAATTCGTCACCGCCAATCCAAGCCCTGCTTATGTGGCGCGGGTGGCCGCGGCTTTCAACGGCAGCAGCGGCGCTGCGCGCGGCGACATGAAGGCTTTGCTGGGCGCAATCCTGCTCGACCCTGAGGCGTCCAATCCCGCAGCGCCGCAGCGTTTTGGCAAGCTGCGTGAGCCCATTCTCCAACTCACGCATTTGTTTCGTGCACTGGGCGGTGTCAGCGACGGTGTCTGGCTGCGGGCCCAGGCTTCGGCCTTGGGCCAGCCTATCTTCAGCCCGGCATCGGTGTTCAATTTCTTCCCGCCCGACTACGACCTGCCCGACGACCCCAGCCTCGACGGACCGGCTTTCGGGGTCTTCAACGCCGGTACCGCTTTCAAGCTCAGCGCTGTGTTGGCCACCGCGCTCGACGGCCAAGGGGTGGTGGCGGACCTCAGCGTGGTGGGCAGCGTCGGCAGCAAGATAGACCTGACGCGCTGGCAGACTTTGGCCGTCGACCCAACAGCGCTGGTGAGCGAAATCGACCGGGTGCTGTTTGCGGGTCGCAGCAGCGTCCCGTTGCGGCAGGCCTTGCTCAAGGCCGCGCAGATCGCGCCGGCGAGCCGGCCCCTGGACCGCGCCAAGGCTGCGCTTTTCCTGGCCGTGATGTCACCCGAATACCTGGTGGAGAACTGAGATGAGGCCACGCACGACCACAAGGCGTCAGTTCCTCGGCAGCGCGGCAGCGCTGGCCGCCACCGGACCGCTGGTGCCGGGATTTGCCGCGCCGCTGCTCGGCAGCGACTACCGCGCCCTGGTCTGCATCTTTCTGTACGGTGGCAACGACGGCAACAACATGGTGGTGCCGCTCGACTCGGCGAGCTACGCCGCCTACGCCAAGGCGCGCGGCAACCCTGGGGCGGGTGGCTTGGCGCTGACGCAATCCAGTCTGGCCCCGCTCAATGGCTCTAGCCTCGGGCTGCACGGCGCGCTGGCGCCGCTGGCCGAGGTTTGGAACCAGGGCCATCTGGCCGTGCAAGCCAATGTTGGCACCCTGGTGCGGCCGCTCAGCAAGCTCGAGTTTGGGGCTGGCGGTGCTGCGGTGCCTGGCAATCTGTTCTCCCACAGCGACCAGCAGTCGCAGTGGCAGCAGGGCGGCTCGGGGCTGGCGCATTCGACAGGCTGGGGTGGCCGTATCGCCGACCTGCAAGCGCGCGCTGCCGTGCCCGCGGTGATCTCGGTCAGCGGCAACAGCGTGTTCATCAACGGCGCGGCAACCGACGGCCTGGCCCTGTCGTCGAGCGGGGGCTTTGCGGTCAAGGGCTTCGGCGGCAATCCGGCCAGAAACCCGCTCTACAGCCTCTACACCAGCCTGCTACAGCTGCCTTATGCCAACGCCGAGCAGCGCGCTGCGGCTACGGTGCTGAACCAAGGCTTGCGCGCGAGTGAACTTCTGAACAAAGCGCTGTCAGCCAGCAGCAGCGTGGCGGGCTTGTTTGCCGGACAGAGCAACAGCCTGGCCCGGCAATTGCTGGCGGTGGCCAAGATGCTGGAGGCGCACACCAGCCTGGGGGTGAACCGGCAGATCTTCTTCGTCTCGATCGGTGGCTTCGACACCCATAACGACCAGTTGTCGCAGCAGGGCGGCTTGTTCGGCCAACTCGGGCCCGCGCTCAAGTCCTTTCACGATGCGACGCTGCAGCTGGGACTGGGTTCTCAGGTCACCAGCTTCACCGCGTCGGACTTTGCGCGCACGCTGCAACCCGCTTCGGGCGGCGGCACCGACCACGCCTGGGGCAACCACCAGTTCGTGCTCGGCGGCGCGGTCAAGGGTGGTTTGTACGGTCGAATGCCGCAATTCGCGCTCGGCGGGCCCGACGATGTCTCGAGCGAAGGCCGCTGGTTGCCCAGCACCGCGTCGGACCAGATGAGCGCCACGCTCGCAGCCTGGATCGGCGTCAGCGCTGGGGACATGGCGGGGCTGTTCCCGAATCTGGCCAACTTTGCCCAGCCGAACCTGGGCTATTTCGGCTAGTTTCCCCCGGCTCAGCCCTGGGTCAGCGCCTCGTCCACCGCTTCGACCCAATGCTTGACCGGTGTGCTGGTGCCGCTCTGCAGGTGGCTGATACAGCCGATGTTGGCCGACACGATGGCGTCGGGCTGTAGCTCGGCCAGGTTGACCAGCTTGCGGTCGCGCAGCTGGTGCGCCAGCTTGGGTTGCAGCACGCTGTAGGTGCCGGCCGAGCCGCAGCACAGATGGCTTTCGTTCGTCGCCACCGCGACGTCAAAGCCGAGTTCGCGCAAGCCGACCTCGACACCGCCCCGCAGTTGCTGGGCGTGCTGCAGCGTGCAAGGCGGGTGGAACGCGAGGCGGGTCGTCCCGCCGCTGCGCGCTGCGAAGCTGGGCTTGAGGGCGGTGACGATGTCGGGCAGCAGCTCGCTGAGGTCGCGGGTGAGCTCGGCGATGCGGCTGGCCTTGGCCGCGTAGTCCGGGTCCGCAGCCAGTGCGTGGCCGTAGTCCTTGACCATCGCGCCGCAGCCCGAGGCGTTCATCACGATGGCCTCGACCGCGCCTGCGCTGACCAGTGGCCACCAGGCGTCGATGTTGCGCCGCATGTCGACCAGGCCGCCGGCCTGGTCGTTCAGGTGGATCTTGAGTGCGCCACAGCAGCCGGCCTCTTCGGCCACCAGGGTCTGGATGCCGGCAGCGTCCAGCACTCTGGCGGTGGCGGCGTTGATGTTCGGGCTCATCGCCGGCTGTACGCAGCCCATCAGCATCAAGACCTTGCGAGCATGCTCGCGCTTGGGCCAGAGCTGCTCGCGCGGGTGGCTCGCGCCAGGCACCTTGTCCTTGAGCGATTTGGGCAGCAGCGGCCGGGCCAGCTTGCCCAGCGCCATCGCCGGCTTGAACAGCGGCGAGCTCAGGCCTTGCTTGAGCAGCCAGCGCACGCTGCGCTCGGGGGCCGGGCGCTTGACCTGGGCATCGACGACGCGCCGGCCGATCTCCAGCAACGCGCCGTACTGAACACCGCTCGGGCAGGTGGTCTCGCAGTTGCGGCAAGTCAGGCAACGGTCTAGGTGCAGCTGGGTGGCGCGGGTCGGCTCAGCGCCTTCGAGCACCTGCTTCATCAAGTAGATGCGGCCGCGCGGGCCGTCTAGCTCATCGCCTAGCAGTTGGTAGGTCGGGCAGGTGGCGTTGCAAAAGCCGCAGTGCACGCATTTGCGCAGGATGGCCTCAGCCGCCTCGCCGTCGGCGGTGCCTTGGTATTGAGGGGCAAGTGCGGTTTGCATGGTGGAGGCTAGCCATCCACTGCGAGGCCATGCTGTCGATGGTGTCCGGGCTTGTGGCAGGCATCACAGGTCGGCGTAGAGCCGCCCTGGATTGAAGACGCGGTCGGGGTCGAAAGCGGTCTTGAGATCGCGGTGGATGCGCATCAGCGGTGCCGACAATGCGCCGAGTGCGCCGCCGGTTTTGGGCCCGAGGTAAGCGGTGGCGTGACCGCCGGCGCGGTTGGCGGCGCTGCGCACCTGGGCCGCAGGCGCGCTGCTGACGAGCCAGCGCTGCGCTCCGCCCCATTCGACGAGCTGTTCGTCGGCCGGTGCCAGCGGCGCTGCGGTCTGCGGCAGCGACAGCCGCCACAGCGTCGCGCCGCTGGCCACGGCCTGTCGGGCGTCGATGAAGAATTCGTCGGTCTGGTCGCGCAAGCCGGTCCAGAAGGCCTTGGCAAGCGCCGGGTCGACGGTCTCGCCGCCCAAGGCGTGGCTCAGCTGTTGCGTTGCCGACTGCACGGCTGTTGCCGCACCCGACAGGCGCAGTACCAACATGCCGCGCCACCAAGCGCTGGCGTTGACCGGCAGCGGCAGACCGCCCCAGCGGTTGAGCTGGCGCAGCGCGTCGGCCTGGTCGATCTCGAAGCGCAGCGTGCTGCTGGCCACGGCCGTCGGCAGCACCTTGAGCGAGACCTCGCAGATCACGCCCAACACCCCCATCGATCCGGCCAGCAGCCGCGAGACATCGTAGCCCGCGACGTTCTTTATCACCTGGCCGCCAAAGCTGAGCAGCTCGGCGCGGCCCGTCAGCAAGCTCGCGCCCAGCACATAGTCGCGCAGCCCGCCGACCGCCGCGCGCGCCGGTCCGGCCAGGCCCGCAGCGACCATGCCGCCGACGGTGCCGCCGTGGCTGCGCGCATTGGCCGGGTTGTCGAAGCGTGGTGGCTCGAAAGCCAGGTGTTGCCCTTGTTTGGCCAGCACGGCCTCGAGTTCGGCCAACGGGGTGCCTGCCCTCACCGTGACCACCAGCTCGCTGGGCTCGTAGCTGCTGATGCCGGTCAGGCCGCCGATCTCCAGCGCTTCGCCGCGCGGCGTTTCGCCGTAGAAAGCCTTGGTGTTGCCGCCGCGGATGTTGAGCACGGTCTTGTCGGCACGGGCGGCGCGAACCCGGTCTGTCAGGGCTTGGAGCGCGGTGTCAGCCATGGTCAGCGGCTGTGGCTGAAATATGTTTGCCGGTCATCAGAAGCGCTCCAGCTCAGGGAAGGGCAGCAAGCCTTTTTTCACGTGTATGCGGCCGTACTCGGCGCAGCGGTGCAGCGTCGGGATGACCTTGCCGGGGTTGAGCAGGCCGGCTGGGTCGAAGGCGCGCTTGACCGCAAACATCTGCTCGCGCTCTTCGGCCGAGAACTGCACGCACATCGAGCTGAGCTTTTCGACCCCGACGCCGTGCTCGCCGGTCACGGTGCCGCCGAGTGCGACGCTGGTCTCGAGGATGTCGGCGCCGAACAGCTCGGCGCGCTGCAACTCGCCGGGCTGGTTGGCGTCGAACAGGATCAGCGGATGCAGGTTGCCGTCCCCGGCATGGAAGACGTTGCAGCAGCGCAGTTGGTACTTCTGCTCCATCTCGGCGATCGCGATCAGGATGTCGGCCAGGCGCTTGCGCGGAATGGTCGAGTCCATGCACATGTAGTCGGGGCTGATGCGCCCGGAAGCTGGGAAAGCGTTCTTGCGGCCGCTCCAGAACTTCAGCCGCTGGGCCTCGTTCTCGCTCACCGCCAAGCGGCTCGCGCCATGGGCCTGCAGCACCGCGAGCATGCGTTCGATTTCCTCGGCCACCTCCTCGGGCGTGCCGTCGCTCTCGCACAGCAGGATCGCAGCGGCGTCCAGGTCGTAGCCGGCGTGGACGAAGTCTTCGACCGCCGCGGTCATCGGTTTGTCCATCATCTCCAGCCCGGCCGGGATGATGCCGGCCGCAATCACCGCCGCCACCGCATCACCGGCGCGCCGGATGTCGTCGAAGCTGGCCATGATGCAGCGCGCGAGCTGCGGTTTGGGGCAGAGCTTGACAGTGACCTCGGTGGTGATCGCGAGCATGCCTTCGCTGCCGACCACCACCGCCAGCAGGTCCAGTCCGGGGGCGTCTAGCGCATCGCCGCCAAACTCGACCGGCTCGCCTTCGACGGTGAAGCCGCGCAGCTTGAGCAGGTTGTGCAGCGTCAGGCCGTATTTCAGGCAATGCACGCCGCCCGAGTTCTCAGCCACATTGCCGCCGATGGTGCAGGCGATCTGGCTGCTGGGGTCGGGCGCGTAGTACAGGCCGTGCGGCGCTGCCGCCTCGCTGATCGCCAGGTTGCGAACGCCGCATTGCACCACCGCCGTTCGCGCCAGCGGGTCGATCTTGACGATGCGGTTGAACTTGGCCAGCGACAGCGTCACCCCCAACGCATGCGGCATGGCGCCGCCAGACAAGCCGGTGCCAGCGCCTCGGGCCACCACCGGCACGCCGAGATCAAAGCAAGCCTTGAGCAGCGCCGAGACCTGGGCTTCGGTCTCGGGCAGGGCCACGGCCAGCGGCAGCTCGCGGTAGACGGTCAGGCCGTCGCACTCGTAGGGCGCGGTGTCCTCGCGTCGGTACAGCAGCGCATGGGCGGGCAGCAGCGGGCCCAGCGCAGCGACCACTTCGTCCTGGCGCGCGTTGCGCTCGGCCGCAGGGGGCTGGGCTGGCGGCGGGCTGGCGGTCTGGGGGGCGTTCATCGGGGTTTCTCCGTGCGTTGACCTGCAACTGTAAGCACAAAGCAGTCGGTCGGACTGCTGATGGGCGCAGATCGGCATCGCCTGGCGCGCAGGCTTGTCGGTTTCAATCGGCCACGAACACCGTCAGCACCCCGGTGTAGCCATAAAGGTGGTGGTGGGCGATTTCGCCGCCGGCAAAGAAACCGATCAACGGCACGTCGCCCAGCGCATGGGCGACGATCTGTGCCTCGGCCGAGGGTGCGCCGAAATGCGGCCCACCACGACCCGAGCAGGAGATGTAGATCGCGCCGGCGATCCGGCTGGCCGCTGCTGCCCCCATCGGCTCGCCCCCT
This sequence comes from Betaproteobacteria bacterium, assembly GCA_010030205.1. GTDB lineage: Bacteria > Pseudomonadota > Gammaproteobacteria > Burkholderiales > Burkholderiaceae_C > Pseudaquabacterium. The sequence continues at coordinate 10,499 of RGQD01000027.1, read as the reverse complement.
GCGGTGACAGGCGCTTCGACCTCGAGCTCGTCGCGGATCTCAGCGCAGATGCGCACCAGATCTCGGCGCGCTGCCGCTACGTCGCGGCGGCAGAAAGCGAGCTGCTGACCGACCTCGGCCGGGTCGGCGATCGCCACACCCTGGCGCGCCGGGTCGATGCCGATCAGGTGGCGGACTCGGGTGTCGGCGCCGAATTGGCCGCCGCGCGACAGCATCGCACCCGCGCCATCGGTCAGCCCGACCAAGGTGGAGCGCAGCGCCGCCAAGGCTGTTTGGGGCTGGTCCAGCGTGACGGCCAGTTCTGCCAGCAGCAAGGGCAGAGCAGGCTGGCCGTCGAGTTCGAGTACCAGGTTGCGGTCGGACGCGGTGATGCGTCGCACCGACCCCAGCGGCTGGCAGCCCTGGGTCACGCGCGAGACCAGTCGCAGTGCGGCACCCGGCGCCGCCGGCGCGAAGGCGACCCCTGACAGCCCGCCCTCGAACACTCCGTTGGCGATGTGAAACTGGCGACTGCGCGACGCGGCCAGACCGCCGAACAGGTAGCCGCTGCTGGTGCGTCCAGCCAACTCTGCGATCAAGTCTTCAAGATCGTGGGTGCCGGCGTCCGCATGCACCAGCGCACTGTGGGCGAAATCACCCTTGATGGGTTGCCGGCCGTTGAAGACCTGGAAGCTCGCGGCGGGCAGATCGCAGAGCATCAACACCAGCGCAGGCTCGTCGAAATACTCGACGCTGCCGACCAGCACACCGACCCCGACATTGCCTGCCCATTGCACGCCTGGCCAGCGTTGCTGCAATTCGTCCAGCAGCGCGTCGGCTTGCGGCGCCAGCCGGTCGCTGAGGTAGACCAGGCCCAGCGTGGCGTTGAACATGGGCTGGCGTGCCGCGCGCTGGGCGTCGATCTGCGCGGCCGCAAGTGCCAGCGCCATGTGGGCGTCAGGATGGGTGGCGTGGGCAGTGATGAAGCGTTGCATGGGCAAGTGGCGCGTCGGCGGCGCCGGTCTGGTTGGGCTGGGGGTCAGCCGGCCTTGCGGCCGCTGGTCTTGGCCGCGGGTTGGGCTGGCTTGCGCTTGCTGGGGGCTGGTTTGACACCTGCCAGATCCTGCGCGGCTGAGGCTGCGCGCTGGGCCGCAGCCATGGGCATCGAGGCGGCTTTTTTCAGCGCCTGACCGGCGGCGTCGACGCCTTGCTGGACCATCGCGCCGGCCAAGTTGCGCGCAGCGTCGGTGTTGCCTTCTTTCAAGGCGTTGGCGGCGAGCGCGGTGAACTGCTGGGTCAGCGCGCCCCACCACTGCATCGGATCGACCACGCCGGGTTTGGCCGCGGCGCTCTCAGCGCTGGCGGCAGGCGCCGCCTTGGGTGACGGGCTTGGCGCGGGTTCGGGAACGCGGACCTTGAGCGATTCGGTCAGATCGCCAAGCGAGACGTTCATGGTCTTGAGGGTGGCCAGCGTCATGCGCTGCACTTCGAGCGCCTGGATCGTGGTGCCCAGCAGGCGGGCGTTTTGCTCGAGCCAGAACTGCACGGTGCGCAACTCGCCGATGCGCTTTTCCAACTCCTCGGGGTCCAGCGTGGGCGCCACCCACTGGCCGACATTGGGCATCGCGGCGCCTGCGTTCTTGACCAGGCCGGTCAGAAAGTCGAAGCCCGGCACCATCTTGATGAATGCGGCAGTGGGATCGGTCACAAGCGTCTCCTCGGGGTTGGATGGACTGTGGCTGGATGGTAGTCGCAGCGCCGAGGTTTGGGCTGCCGATTCGACGTCGAACCAGACCGATCGCAGCCGTGCTCAGCGCGCGGGCGCTTGCAGCTTGAGAACGCCAGCCTGCTGGTTGAATTGCAGCTGCCCCAGCACGTCCATGCCCAGCAGTGGCGAGCCCAGCGCCGGCAGCACGGTGATGGGCAGGCGGTCGAATCGCACGCCGCCCTCGAGTTGCAGGTCGGCACGTGCCGTCCAGCCCTGCACCGTGCCGCCGGCGGTGGACGACTGCACCCGGCCTTCTGGCACCAGACCAGCGGCCAGCGCCAGCGCCTGCGGCAGCGCGCTTCGGGTCGCGCCGGTGTCAACCAGAAACTCCAGCGCCAGCCCGTTGACCTGGCCCGGCCAGTGGAAATGCCCGTCCGACCCGCGTCGCAACTCGATCACGCCGCCCTGGGCACTGAACTGGCTGCGTCGCTGCTGCGCCTGCCAGGCTTGCAGCGCCAAGAACAAGCCGGTGCCCAGCAGCAGCCAGAGCGTGACATGCTTGAGCGTGCGCGGGAACTCGCTCATGCCTCGTCGCCGGCCAGGCCTGTTTCATCGGTCAAAGTGGGGTCTGCGCTCAAGTCCAGGGGACCGCTCACTTGTTGCTCGATGGCGCCGAAAACGCTCAATCCGTCGCGGCCCTTCATCTCGATCCGGATCGTGTCGCCTGGCCGCAGGTAGTCGCTGCGAGGCTGACCATGCAGCAAGGTCTCGACCGCGCGCTTGGCCGCGATGCAGCTGTAACCCTTGGCGCCGTCGCGGTTGCTCACCGGACCCGAGCCGACGATGCTGCCCGAGCGCAGCCTGCGGGTCTTGGCCAGGTGCGAGATCAGCTGACCGAAGGGGAAGCTCATCTCCGGACCGGCTTCGCACAGACCGACCTTCTTGCCGTTCAAAGCCGACTGCAGCGTCAGGTGCACCCGGCCGCCCGTCCAGGCTGGCCCCAACTCGTCGGGCGTGACGGCCACCGGGCTGAAAGCCGCCGCCGTCATGCTGTGCAGCAGACCGCTGCCGGCGGTCAGATCTGCAGCCGACTGTTGGCACAAGCGCCAGCTGTTGGCCAGCATCACCAGCCGCACGCCGTCGAGTGCCTGGTCAGGGTCCGCACCCATCGCGATGTCGTCGGTGATCACGGCCAGCCCGGCGCCGAAGTCCGCGCCCCAACTCTCGGCGCCGAACCACGCCGGATCGCAGGGCCCGAGAAAATCGTCGCTGCCGGCCTGGACCAGCAGCGGGTCGCTGGTGTCACTGGCAGGCAGCTCTTGTTCCGCTGCCTGGGCCAGCAGCTCGACCGGGTGCTGGTAGGCCGAGCTCTCGACCCATTGGTAAGCCCTAGGCAGCGGCGCCATGCACTGCCGTGGATCGAAGCCGAAGGCATGGCGCGCCCTACCCTGGTTGAGGCTGACGTACAGGTCTTGCAGCTGAGGCGACAGGAAGTTCCAGTCGTCCAGCACCTGCTGCAAGCGGGTGGCGGTGGCGGTGGCGAAATGGGCCTGGCTCAGGTCGCGCGAGACGACGACCAGTTGGCCATCGCGTGAGCCGTCTTTGTAGGTGGCGAGTTTCATCGGTATTCGGGCCTGCGTGCTTGGTGTCGCCGGGGCGTCGGTGGCAGCATTGTCGGATGCGCGCGCAGACTGGTTCCGATCACCGTCACGGCCCGCCTCCACGGCGCAGGCCTTGGGTGCTGCTGGCCCTGCTGGGGGCCGTGCTGTGGTTGCACGTTCGGCTGATCGATGGTTTGGTGCGCGACCTGCCGCGCCGGGCTGGTGCGCGCGCTGGGGCTGCGCTGCAGGTCAGGGCTGTCGTCGTGGACAGGGCTGCGGCGCCTGCGTTGCCGATCGCGCCCGCCAAGCCTGCCGCAGCAGCGCGTGCGATGCAGCCAACAGATGCTGCAGGTCCTGAGTCAACTGGCGCCGCGCCAGAGCCGCCCGGCAAGACGGTCGAGTCTGAGGTTTCGCCGGGCTTGGCCATGGCAGGCCTCAGCCCACCGACTTACCCGACCCGGATTCCTGCGTCGGCGTTGCTGCGGTATGCGCTACAAAGTCAAGCCCAGGTCGGCGAGGCCAGCCTGATCTGGCGCCACGACGACCAGGGCTACACGCTGCAACTTGACGGCCGCGGCCTGCGCCAAGTGCCGTTGATCGAGCAGCACAGCGCCGGTGGATTCGACGCCGCCGGACTCGCACCCGAGCGCTTCACCGATCGGCGGCGTGGCCGCGGTTGGCGTGCGGCCAGTTTTCAGCGCGAGATCGGCCGCATCAGTTTCTCGGGTCCGTCGGTCGAATACCCGGCCTGGCCGGGTGCGCAGGATCGGCTGAGCTGGCTGGTGCAAGCAGCCGCGATCAACGCGGCTGCCGTCCCGAAGGCTGAATTCACGCTGTTTGTGGTCGATACGCGTGGCGTCGGCGAACTGTGGCGCTTTACCGACCAAGGTCTGTCCTTGGTCGACACACCGCTGGGCCAGTTGCCGGCGCAGCACTGGCTGCGCGAACCCGACCAGGCCGCAGGCCAGCGGGTCGAGGTCTGGCTCGATGCGACGCGGGGTCACTGGCCGGTGCAGGTCCGGTTCACCTTCTTGCGCACGCAACAAGTCTTTGAGTTGCGCCTGGCGGCCGAGCCGCAGACACCGCCCTGAGCGCTTGAAATCCGCCCGCTTGGCCTCAGCTTGGCACCAAGGAGAAATACCATGCAGATGCTCTACAACTCGGTGAGTTTCACGGTGGTGGCATTTGAGGCGATTGCCGGGGAGGGGCTTGACGGTTTGCCGCTGTCGCACGGGGGTTATGAAATCGTCGACAAGTTTGCCCGCAAAGGTATTTTCATTCAGGGTGAGCTTGCCTTGTCGTTCCAGCAAGGGGTTGAGGCTTTGGTGGCTTTGGGCCCCGACGAGGAGGCGCTGGACGACTACATCGCCGGTTACACCTTGCTGGCGCAGCATCCGGTGGTTCTTCACTGACCGGGTCGTTCGAGGCTGGGGTGTACCGGCCTTTGTCGGAAGATCTGGCTCCTACAATTCGCAGCATGATGCCTGCTGCGCCTGTCCGATCCCGTGCCTACACCCGAGCTGCGCAACTGCCCCTGCTGCTGAAGCAGCGCATCGTGATCATCGACGGTGCGATGGGCACGATGATCCAGCGCTACAAGCTCGGTGAAGCCGATTTTCGTGGTCAGCGCTTCACCGATCACGCCAGAGACCTCAAAGGCAACAACGACTTGCTGCAGCTGACGAGGCCGGATGTGGTGCGCGAGATCCATCATCAGTACCTCGCCGCCGGCGCTGATCTGATCGAGACCAACACCTTTGGCGCGACTCGAATCGCGCAAGAGGATTACGGTTTGGGCCATATTGCCCGCGAACTCAATCTGGTGGGCGCGCGGCTGGCGCGCGAGGTGGCAGATCTTCACAGCACGCCGGACAAGCCGCGATTCGTCGCTGGCGCGCTCGGGCCGACGCCGCGCACCGCCAGCATCAGCCCGGATGTCAACGACGCTGGCGCTCGCAACACCAGCTTTGACGATTTGCGCGCGGCCTATTACGAACAGGCTTCAGCTTTGCTGGAGGGCGGCTGCGACCTGTTTCTGGTCGAGACCATTTTCGACACGCTCAACGCCAAAGCGGCGATCTTCGCGCTCGATGAACTGATGGAAGCCACCGGTGAGCGCCTGCCGGTGATCATCTCGGGCACGGTGACCGACGCCTCGGGCCGGATCCTGTCGGGCCAGACCGTGCCGGCGTTCTGGCATTCGGTTCGCCACGCCAGGCCGCTGGCCGTTGGCCTGAACTGTGCGCTGGGCGCTGCGGTGATGCGGCCCTACATCGAGGAGTTGAGCAAGGTGGCGGGCGACACCTTCATCAGCTGCTACCCGAACGCCGGCCTGCCCAATCCGATGAGCGAGACCGGTTTCGACGAGACGCCAGACGTGACCGGCAGCATGCTGGCCGAATTTGCCGCCGCCGGCTTTGTCAACCTGGTCGGTGGCTGCTGCGGCACCACGCCCGAGCACATTGCCGAGATCGCGCGCCGGGTGGCGGCCTACCGGCCGCGTGGGCTCAACGATCGGCTGTTTTCGGGCTTGGTGTCAGACCTGTCAGCGGCTTGATCAGCCGGCTGCGGCCGCCGGTTCGAGGTCAGCCCACAGCGCTTGTGCGCTGATCACGAGGTCGACGCTGGCGAGTTCAAGCCCAGCGCCGGACTCGCCGGGGTGCAGCACCCACAGCCCATCGGCACCCTTGCGGTAGAGCTCGCAGCGCTGGCGGTCGACGTCGATCAGCAAGTACTCGACCAGGCCGGGCAAGGCGCGGTAGTCGGCGAACTTGTTGCCGCGGTCGAAGGCGGCGGTGGAGGGCGACAGCACCTCGACCACCAGCATCGGCTCGCGCTTGATCAGTCGGTCACCCAGGTCGGCTGCACTGCAGGTCACCATCACGTCGGGATAGAAGTAGCAGTCTGCAGCCTCGACCCGCAGCTTCACGTCGCTGGCATAGACCCGGCAAGGGCCGCCGCGCAGATGTTGGCGCAGGGCCACCACCACATTGAGTGCCACGGTGTTGTTGCGGTCCTCGCCGCCGGCCATCATGAAGACCTCGCCGCGCACGAATTCGTGACGGAGGGTCTGGCCGGCGTCCCAGGCCAGGAACTCGGCAGCAGTCATCGCTTGTTTCTGGAGGGCAGATACCACGGGGCGCTCCGATGCAACAGGGCTCATGGTGCGAAGTCTAAATCCCGGGCGCCTAGAATGCCAGAACTCCCGAGGAGCGTTGCGACGGCGGCCTGTGTTTCAGCCCGCCGCCAGGCTCGGGGCGGCGCGACGGGTTCCTACCCTTGCGCCGGGCAACACGGCGCTCACCCTTGGCCTGCAAACAGGCGCACCGGGTGAGCCGGGGCGGGCAGGTTGTTCGTTCCGACGCACTAGCCGTATCCATGACCGTCACTGCTTCTACGCTTCCCCCCATGCGCCTGGCCGGCCTCGAGCCGGTGGCCATCGGCCAGGCCAGCCTGTTCGTCAACATCGGCGAGCGCACCAACGTCACCGGCTCCAAGGCTTTCGCGCGGATGATCCTGGAGGGCCGTTACGAAGACGCCCTGAGCGTGGCGCGCCAGCAGGTCGAGAACGGCGCCCAGGTGATCGACATCAACATGGACGAGGCGATGCTCGACAGCGCCGCAGCGATGGAGCGATTCCTCAAGCTGATCGCCGGCGAGCCCGAGATCGCCCGGGTGCCGATCATGATCGACAGCAGCAAGTGGAGCGTGATCGAGACCGGGCTGAAGTGCATCCAGGGCAAGGGCATCGTCAACTCAATCTCACTGAAGGAAGGCGAGACCGAGTTCAAGCGCCAGGCCACACTGCTGCGCCGCTACGGCGCGGCCACCGTGGTGATGGCCTTCGACGAAAAAGGCCAGGCCGACACCTTTGAGCGCAAGACTGGGATCTGCGAGCGGGCCTACCGCATCCTGGTCGACGTGGTGGGTTTCCCGGCCGAAGACATCATCTTCGACCCCAACATCTTCGCGATCGCCACCGGCATCGAGGAGCATGCCAACTACGCGGTCGACTTCATCAACGCGACGCGAACGGGTGGAGGACGTGGTGCTGAATCGCCGTGAGGATTCCACCGAACGCCTGCTGGAGATTGCCGAGAACGTCAAGGGCGCTGCCAAGGACGACAGCCTGCGCCTGGCCTGGCGCAACAACCCGGTGGATGCGCGGCTGAGCCATGCGCTGGTGCACGGCATCACCGACTTCATCGTCGAGGACACTGAAGCCTGCTGGCAGCGCATCGCAGCACAGGGCGGCCGGCCGCTGCATGTGATCGAAGGCCCGCTGATGGCTGGCATGAACATCGTCGGCGACCTGTTCGGCCAGGGCAAGATGTTCCTGCCGCAGGTGGTCAAGTCGGCGCGCGTGATGAAGCAGGCGGTGGCCCACTTGCTGCCGTACATTGAGGCCGAGAAGCAGGCGACGATGGACGCCGGCGGCGATGTCAAGGCCAAGGGCAAGATCGTGATCGCCACCGTCAAGGGCGACGTGCACGACATCGGCAAGAACATCGTCACCGTCGTGCTGCAGTGCAACAACTTCGAGGTCGTCAACATGGGCGTGATGGTGCCCTGTCAGGACATCCTGGCCAAGGCGAAGATCGAGGGCGCCGACATCGTCGGCTTGTCCGGCCTGATCACGCCCAGCCTGGAGGAGATGCAGCATGTGGCGGCCGAAATGCAGCGCGACCCTTGGTTTCGCGAGCGCAAGATTCCGCTGCTGATCGGCGGCGCGACCTGCAGCCGGGTCCACACCGCCGTCAAGATCGCGCCGCATTACGAGGGACCGGTGGTCTATGTGCCCGACGCGTCGCGCTCGGTGGGGGTCTGCGCCGAGTTGCTCAGCGACGAGCGCGCAGCCAAGTTCATCGCCGAGTTGAACGCCGACTACCAGCGCGTGCGCGAACTCCACGCCAGCAAGAAGGCCACACCGCTCGTCACACTGGCCGCCGCGCGGGCCAACAAGACGGCGCTGGACTGGGCCGGCTACAACCCACCCAAGCCGAAGTTCATCGGCCGCCGGGTGTTCAAGAACTACGACCTGAGCGAGTTGGCCGCCTGCATAGACTGGGCGCCGTTCTTCCAGACCTGGGACCTGGCCGGCAAGTTTCCGGACATCCTGCAAGACGAAGTGGTCGGCGCCGAGGCGACCCGTGTCTTCGACGATGGCAAGCGACTGCTGCAGCGCGCGATCGAAGGCCGTTGGCTGCAAGCCAACGGCGCCGTCTGCCTGCTGCCTGCCAACACGGTGGATGACGACACCGTCGAGATCTACGCCGACGAGTCGCGCAGCCGGGTGTTGATGCGCTGGTGTCCGTTGCGGCTGCAGACCGAGCGGCCGGTGGTCGACGGCCCGAACGGCGAGAAGGTCAAGCGCGCCAACCGCAGCCTGGCTGATTTCATCGCGCCGCGCTCGGGCCCGGGCGCGAGGCCTGACTACATCGGCCTGTTCGCTGTCACCTCGGGGCTGGGCATCGAGAAACAGGTCGCACAGTTCGAGGCCGCGCACGACGACTACAACGCGATCATGCTCAAGGCCCTGGCCGACCGCTTGGCCGAAGCCTTTGCCGAGCGGCTGCACCAGCGTGTTCGCACCGATCTTTGGGGCTATGCGGCCGACGAGGCGCTAGACACCGAAGCACTGATCGCCGAGAAATACCGCGGCATCCGGCCTGCGCCCGGTTACCCGGCCTGCCCTGACCACAGCGTCAAGCGCGCGATGTTCGAGGTCCTGGACGGCGCCGACATCGGCATGGGGCTGACTGAGAGCCTGGCGATGACGCCGGCGGCCAGCGTGTCGGGCTTCTACCTGGCGCACCCTGAGGCGGTCTATTTCAACGTCGGGCGCATCGGCGATGACCAACTGATCGACTGGGCGGCGCGCCAGGCGATGGCACCAGACGAGGCGCGCAGGCTGCTCGCACCTGCGCTCGGCTGATCAGTTGCAGAATGCGGCAATGGCTGAAACCTCTAGAACCGTCACGCTGCTGCTCAACTTGGCGCATGCGCTCGATCATTTGTTCCTGCTGATCTTCGCGACCGCGGTGGCGGCGATCGCGGCTGATTTCGGCTTTGCGCGCTGGGAGGACTTGATGCCTTACAGCGTCGGTGCCTTCGTGATGTTCGGCCTGGGCTCGCTGCCGGCCGGCAAGCTGGGCGACAGCTGGGGCCGACGGCCGATGATGTTGGTGTTCTTTTTCGGCCTGGGCGCCGCATCGCTGTTGGTCTCGGTCACGCAGACGGTCTGGCAACTCGCCGCGGCGCTGACGCTGTTGGGCGCGTTCACTGCGATCTACCACCCGGTGGGCATTCCGATGTTGGTGCAGGGCGCCAAGCGTCCGGGCGCGACCATCGGTATCAACGGCCTGGCTGGCAACCTCGGGCTCGCAGCGGCCGCGCTGATCACCGGCGTGCTGGTGCAGCTGATCGGCTGGCGGGCAGCGTTTGCGGTGCCGGGCGCAGTCTGCATCGGGCTGGGTTTTGTGTTTGCGCGACTGGTGCCGGCCGAGACCGAGCCGCCTGCGCGGCGCAGTCGGCCTGCAGCGGTGGCGCTGTCGCCCGCCGCGCTGGCGCGGGTGCTGATGGTGATGACGGTGGCCTCGGCCAGCGCTTCGCTGCTGTTCAACCTCAGCACCAACGGCAACGGCCAGTTGCTCGCCGAGCGACTGCACGGCGTTGTCAACGATCCTGCCAAGCTGGGCATGTTGCTGGCGGCGGTTTATGCGCTCGCCTCGTTGGCGCAGGTGGTGGTGGGTCGCTTGCTCGACCGATTCCCGCTCAAGCAGGTGCAGCTGAGCATCGTGCTGGCCCAGGCGCCGCTGCTGGCCCTGGCCTCGCAAGCCCAGGGTTGGTGGCTGTATGCCGCGCTGCTGGGCGTGATGGTGCTGATCTTCGGGTCTATCCCGTTCACCGATGCGGTGATCGTTCGCTATGTTGACGACCGGATGCGTTCTCGCGTGGCCGGCTTGCGGCTCACGTTGTCGCTGGGTTTTTCGTCGCTGGCAGTCTGGGCGCTGGGGCCTGCGGTCAAGGCCAGTGGTTTTGGCACACTGCTGCTGGTGATGGCGGGAATCTCGCTGTTCACGGTGACGGCCTTGTTGGCGCTGCCGTCTGACCGCGACGCAAGCCCGGCGAGCTGACTTCCAAATCGAGTTGACGGACTGGACAGCGGCTTGGCGCCTGCTCAGTGACCAGGTAGCGCGCGCCGGTACTGC
>RGQD01000260.1 GCA_010030205.1 Betaproteobacteria bacterium | reverse complement strand
GATGCTGGCCGCTGCGGCCATCTGGCAGCAGCGCGAGCGCTACGCCCAGGCCGGCGGCTCCAGCCACACAGCCGCGCTGGGGCCGACCCTGGCCGTGCTGCGCCAACCCCTGCCCTGGCTGCTGGCGCTGGCCTTCGGCGTCTGGGCGGTACAGCATTTCGCGCTGATCGTCTGGCTGCCCACTTTTCTGAAAGAGCAGCGCGGCCTGAGCCCAGGATGGGTCGCTGTGCTGTCATGCACGATGCTGCTGGCCTGCGTGCCGGGCAACCTGATTGGCGGCGCGCTGGTGCAGCGCGGTGTGTCGCGTGGCCGAATCATCGCCATCGCCCATGGCCTGACCGGTCTTTGTGGTTTGGGATTTTTCAACGACGGCCTGCCCGACGGCATGCGCTATGCGCTGTGCGTGGCGCTGTCGTTCATCGGCGGGGTGATCCCGGCCGCCGTGATGTCGAGCTCGGCGGTGCTGGCGCGCAGCCCGCAGCAGATCAGCGCACTGCAAGGCCTGATCATGCAGGGTTCGCAAGCCGGACAGTTCATCGGCACGCCACTGATCGCCGCAGTGGTGGCGGCCAGCGGCAATTGGGCGTCGGCGCGCTGGGTCACCGGCGGCGCAGCCTTGATCGGCTTGCTGCTCGGATTGGCGGCACTGCGCGCAGAAGGCCCCGCTGTGAAGTCGATCAATCACATGAAGACCGCTGCCAAACCGTGACGGTACCGACCCGGCCGGCCTACCAGAAGTACGACGTCGCAGTGCACAAGAGCGGCATCGACGGCTTCGGTGCTTTCGCCGCCGAGCCGATGCCCAAACACCGCAAGATCGGCGAGATCCGTGGCGAGAGCATCAGCGTGTCCGAGGCCCGCAGACGAGCCATCGGCAAGCAGCGCATCATGATCGTCGAGGTCTCGGCGCGCAAAGCAATCGACGCATCGCGCAGCGACGATCCGATGCGCTTCACCAACCACTGTTGCAGCCCCAACGCCAGGTTGTCGATCCAGGGCGGCCGGATCGAGTTCTATGCGATGCGCGACATCGCGCCGGGCGAGGAGATCACCGTGAACTACGGCGAAACCCACCACGAGGGCCAACTGGCCTGCCGCTGTGGCGCGACCAACTGCAGCGGCTGGCTCTGAAAGCGCCACCGCCCGCGATAATCGCGGCATGAATCCGCTGCTGGGCAAACTCCACCCCTACCCCTTCGAACGCCTGCGCGCGTTGACCGCCGGGATCCAACCCAACCCGCGCTTGCGACCCATCAGCCTGGGTCTGGGCGAACCGCGCCATGCCACGCCGGCACTGGTCGAGCAGGCGATGGTCGCCGGGCTCAAGGGCTTGTCGGCCTACCCGCCCACCGCTGGCACACCGGCGTTGCGCGAGGCCTGTGCCGGCTGGCTGCAGCGGCGCTACGGTGTGGCCGTCGATCCAGCCACCCAGCTGTTGCCAGTCAGCGGTTCGCGCGAGGCGCTGTTTGCGATCGCCCAAACCGTCATCGATGCCAGCAAGCCAGGCGCGACCGTCGTCTGCCCCAATCCTTTCTACCAAATCTACGAAGGCGCTGCGATCCTGGCCGGCGCTTCGGTCGCGTTCGCCAACAGCGATCCGGCACGCAATTTTGCTGCGCGCTGGGACCAGATCGACGACGCCACCTGGGCCAGAACCCAGCTGCTCTACGTCTGCTCGCCCGGCAACCCGACCGGCGCGGTGATGCCGCTGTCGGAATGGGCGCAGCTCTTCGAATTGAGCGACCGCCACGGCTTTGTGATCGCCAGCGATGAATGCTATTCGGAGATCTATTTCCGAGACGAGCCGCCGCTGGGCGGGCTGGAAGCCGCAGCCCGACTTGGCCGCAGCGATTTCCGCCGCCTGATCGCATTCACCTCGCTGTCCAAGCGCAGCAACGTGCCCGGTCTGCGCTCAGGCTTTGTCGCCGGTGACGCAGAGATCATCCGCAACTTCCTGCTCTACCGCACCTACCACGGCTCGGCGATGAGCCCGGTGGTGCAATCAGCCAGCCTGGCGGCCTGGAACGACGAAGAGCATGTGCTGGCCAACCGGGCGCTGTACCGAACCAAGTTCGCCCAGGTCACGCCGGTGCTGGAGTCCGTTTTGGACGTGGCCTTGCCCGACGCCGGCTTCTACCTCTGGGCTGCGCTGCCCGAGGTGGCGGGTCAGCCCGGTGACGACATCGCATACGCCTGCGACTTGTTGGCTCAATACAATGTGGCGGTTTTGCCCGGCAGCTTGCTGGCCCGCGACGCCCATGGTCAGAACCCCGGACGCGGGCGCATCCGCATGGCGCTGGTAGCCTCCACCGAAGAATGCCTGGAAGCTGCCCACCGCATCGCCGAATTCACCGCCTCCTACCGACCTTGACGACCTCCACGACCGAGCCGAAACCATGACCCAGACACTGCAAACGACCATCGAACAAGCATGGGACGACCGTGCCAGCATCGGACCCGCCACGGCCGCGCCGGCTGTCCGCGAAGCGGTCGAGTCGGTGATCGCCGACCTCAACGCCGGCCGCATCCGCGTCGCCGAGCGCCAGTCCGTCGGCCAGTGGACCGTCAACCAGTGGATCAAGAAAGCCGTGCTGCTGAGCTTCCGCCTCAACGACAACCAGATCATGCAAGCCGGCGAGCTGACCTTCTTCGACAAGGTCGCGACCAAGTTCTCGCACATGGACGCCGCCGCGCTGCAGGCCTCGGGCGTTCGTGTCGTGCCGCCAGCAGTGGCCAGGCGCGGCAGCTACCTCGCCAAAGGCGTCGTGCTGATGCCCAGCTACGTCAACATCGGCGCCTATGTCGACGAGAACACCATGGTCGACACCTGGGCCACCGTGGGCTCCTGCGCACAGATCGGCAAGAACGTGCATTTGTCGGGCGGCGTGGGCATCGGCGGCGTGCTCGAACCGCTGCAGGCCAACCCGACGATCATCGAAGACAACTGCTTCATCGGCGCCCGGTCCGAGGTGGTCGAAGGCGTGATCGTCGAGGAGAACTCGGTCATCAGCATGGGCGTCTACATCAGCCAGAGCACCAAGATCTACAACCGCATGACCGGCGAAGTGAGCTACGGCCGGGTGCCTGCCGGTTCGGTCGTGGTCAGCGGCTCGTTGCCGGCAGTCGACGGCAGCCACAGCCTGTACTGCGCGGTGATCGTCAAGCGCGTGACGACCGAGACCCGCGCCAAGACCAGCATCAACGACTTGCTGCGACCCTGACAAAACCACATGTCCAGGATTGAACCGGCTCATCCGATGCGCGGGCGCGGTGTCGGCAGCCCCGGTTCACGCCGATCCTTTCACACGAACCTACCCTGAACGTCCGCGCAGCGACAAGATGACCGACAGCCTGACCACCATGCGCCTGCTCGAAGCGCTGATCGCCTGCCCTTCGGTCACCCCGACCGACGCCGGCTGCCAGGCCTTGATCGCTGCGCGGCTAGAGGCGCAAGGCTTTGTCTGCGAGACGATGCCATTCGGTCCCGACCAGGCCCGGGTCACCAACCTGTGGGCATGGCATCGCGGCGCCAGCCCCGGACCGACGGTCGTGCTCGCAGGCCACACCGATGTCGTGCCAACCGGGCCGCTCGCCGCCTGGACCAGCGACCCCTTTGTGCCCAGCCACCGCGATGGCAAGCTCTACGGCCGCGGCGCTGCCGACATGAAGACCTCGATCGCGGCGATGACGGTCGCAGCCGAAGAGTTCGTGCGTCAGCACCCGCAGCACGCCGGCACGCTGGCGCTGCTGCTCACCAGCGACGAGGAAGGCCCGTCGATCGACGGCACGGTGCGCGTGGTCGAGGTCTTGCAGGCCCGCGGCGAGCGGCTCGACTGCTGCATCGTCGGTGAGCCGACCTCGGTCGATCGGCTCGGCGACATGATCAAGAACGGGCGTCGCGGCTCGCTGTCGGCCAGGCTGCGCGTGATCGGCGTGCAAGGCCACGTGGCATATCCGCAGCTCGCGCGCAACCCGGTGCACCAGTTGGCACCGGCGCTGGCCGAACTCGCCGCCACGGTCTGGGACGCAGGCAACGCGCATTTCCCGGCAACCGCCTGGCAGGTGTCGAACATCCACGCGGGCACAGGCGCTTTCAACGTGATCCCGGGCGAGGTGGTGGTCGATTTCAACTTCCGCTTCTCGACCGAATCCAGCCCGCAGCAGCTGCAGTCCCGGGTCGAGGACATGCTGGTGCGCCATGGCCTGGAGTTCAAGCTGGACTGGACCCTGGGCGGCTCGCCCTTCCTGACCCGGCCCGGCCACCTGAGCGCAGCGCTGAGCGCCGCCATCGCCGCCGAGACCGGCATCACGCCGGTGATGTCGACCACCGGCGGCACCAGCGACGGTCGCTTTATCGCCCGGGTTTGCGAACAAGTCGTCGAGTTCGGCCCGGTCAACGCCAGCGTGCACAAGGTCGATGAGTGGGTGAAGGTCGCCGACATCGAGCCGCTGAAGAACATTTACCGCCGCACGCTGGAGACCTTGCTCAAGTGAGCTTGATCGAACTGATCGAGCGCTCAAGCGCCCGCCTCACCGAGGCGGGCGTTTCGTTTGGACACGGCACGGACAACGCTTTCGACGAAGCCGCCTGGCTGGTGTTGTGGCGGCTGGGCTTGGCGCTGGATGAGCTCGACAGCGTCGCCGAGCAAGCCGTCACGGCCGAGCAAGAAGCCGCCGTGCAAGCACTGCTGGACCAGCGGATCACCAGTCGCCAGCCCGCTGCTTACCTCACCGGAGAAGCCTGGCTGCAAGGTGTTGCGTTCACCGTCGACAAGCGGGTGATCGTGCCGCGTTCGCTGATCGCCGAACCGCTGGCCGATGGCGCGCTAGACGTCTGGCTCGACGAACAGACCCACCGGGTGCTCGACCTGTGCACCGGCAACGGCAGCCTGGCCGTGCTCGCGGCGATGGCCTGGCCCGAGGTGGTCGTCGACGCCGCCGACATGAGCCCCGACGCACTGGCGGTGGCGCGGCTCAATGTCGATCGCCACGGCTTGGCCGAGCGCATCACGCTGCACCAAGGCGATGGCCTGGCAGCGGTGGCGGGCCAACGCTACGACCTGATCCTGTGCAACCCGCCCTACGTCAACACCGATTCGATGGCAGCGCTGCCGGCCGAGTACCAGGCCGAGCCCGCGTTGGCGCTGGCCGGTGGTGCCGATGGCATGGACTTCATCCGTCAACTGCTGCACGACGCACCCCGGTCCATGAGCCCGAACGGCGTGCTGGTGCTTGAGATCGGCCACGAGCGGGCCCACTTCGAGCGTGCGTTCCCGGCGCTAGACCCGGTCTGGCTGCCGACGAGCGCCGGCGATGACCAGGTGCTGCTGCTGACCCGCGAGGCGATCACGCCATCCCAGATGTCGGCCCTCTAGCCGACCCTCCAACCGAACCCGACCCCATGATCCAGATAAAGAACCTGACCCTGCGCCGAGGCGTCAAGGTCGTCCTCAAAGACGCCAGCGTGACGCTGAACCCCGGCGAGAAAGTCGGATTGGTCGGCCGCAATGGCGCCGGCAAGTCTTCGCTGTTCTCGCTGATTGCCGGTCGGCTGCAGGCTGACGCCGGCGACTTCGACATGCCCAGCAAATGGCGCATCGGCCAAGTGGCGCAGGAAATGCCCGAGACCGACCAGCCGGCCACCGACTATGTGCTCGACGGCGACTTGCCGCTGGCCGAGGCCAAGGCCGTGCTGGCAGCAGCCGAGCTGTCTGAGGATGGCCATGCGATCGGCGACGCCTATGTCGGACTCGAGCACGCTGGCGCTTTCGACGCACCGGCACGCGCCCAGGCGCTGTTGCTGGGCCTGGGGTTTCGCACCGACCAGCTCGACGCACCGGTCAACAGCTTCTCGGGCGGATGGCGCATGCGGCTGCAACTGGCCCGGGCGCTGATGTGCCCGGCAGACCTGATGCTGCTCGACGAGCCGACCAACCACCTGGACCTGGACGCGCTGGTCTGGCTGGAGAACTGGCTGAAGAAATACGAAGGCCTGATGATCGTGATCAGCCACGACCGCGAGTTCCTCGATGCGATCACCAAGGTCACGGTTCATCTGGACGCCGCGACGCTGAACCGCTACGGCGGCAATTATTCAAGCTTCGAGTCCATGCGCGCCGAGCGCATGGAGCAGCAGCAAGCAGCGTTCGGCAGGCAGCAGGAAAAGATCGCCCACCTGCAGAAGTTCATCGACCGCTTCAAAGCCAAGGCCAGCAAGGCCAAGCAGGCGCAGAGCCGGGTCAAGGCATTGGACCGCATGGTCAAGCTCGGGCCGGTGCTGATGGACGCCGAGTTCGACTTCGAGTTCCGCCAGCCGCAAAGCCTGCCGAATCCGATGCTGACGATGCGCGAGCTGATCTGCGGCTACCCAAACCTGGTCGCCGGCGAGCCGCCGGTGGCGATCGTTCGCCATGTCACCCGCAGCGTGATGGCCGGCCAGCGCATCGGCATCCTGGGCGCCAACGGCCAAGGCAAGTCGACGCTGGTCAAGACCATCGCCCATGCGCTGCAGCCGCTCGCCGGCGAATTCACTGAAGGCAAAGGCCTGTCCGTGGGCTACTTCGCGCAGCAAGAGCTAGACCTGCTCAACGAAGACGACACGCCGATGCAGCGCATGGTGCGGCTGGCCCGCGAGACCGGTAGCAACGGCCAGGACGCACGCGAGCAGTCGCTGCGCGACTTCCTCGGCAAGTTCCGCTTCGTCGGTGAGATGGTGCACCAGACCGTGG
>RGQD01000259.1 GCA_010030205.1 Betaproteobacteria bacterium | reverse complement strand
CGTCATCATCGGCACCGCAGCGGTCAAGAGCCCGGGCTTTCTCAGAGACGCTTGCACAGCTTTTGGCGGCCATATCATCGTCGGCCTCGACGCCAAGGACGGCAAGGTCGCCACCGACGGCTGGAGCAAGCTCACCGGCCACGAGGTGATAGACCTGGCGCGCAAGTTCGAGGACTACGGCATCGAAGGGGTGATCTATACCGATATCGGACGCGACGGCATGCTCAGCGGCATCAACATCGACGCCACGGTCAAGCTGGCGCAGGCGCTCAAAGTGCCGGTGATCGCGTCGGGAGGCCTGTCCGACATCGCCGACATCGAGCGCCTTTGCGCGGTCGCCTTCGAAGGCGTGGGCGGCGTGATCTGTGGCCGCTCGATCTATACCGGCGCGCTGGACTTCGCTGCGGCGCAGCGGCGTGCCGACGAGTTGATGCGCTAAAACAGCGGGCAAGGATAATGGCGGGCTCGCCCAGCCCAACGTCCTGCCCATGCTTGCCAAACGCATCATTCCTTGCCTGGACGTCACCGGTGGCCGCGTCGTCAAGGGCGTCAATTTCGTTGAGTTGCGCGATGCCGGCGATCCGGTGGAGATCGCCGCACGCTACAACGAGCAAGGCGCAGACGAGCTGACGTTTCTCGACATCACCGCTACCAGCGACGGCCGCGACCTGATCCTGCACATCATCGAGGCAGTGGCTTCCCAGGTCTTCATCCCGCTGACGGTGGGCGGTGGCGTGCGAACCGTGGCAGACGTGCGGCGCCTGCTCAACGCGGGCGCTGACAAGGTCAGCTTCAATTCGGCCGCAGTGGCCGATCCGCAGGTGATCGCTGACGCATCGGCCAGGTACGGCGCCCAATGCATCGTCGTGGCGATCGACGCCAAACGCCGCCGAGGCGACGACCTCAGCGCGCGAGGACCAGGCTGGGATGTCTACACCCATGGCGGGCGCAAGAACGTTGGGCTCGATGCGGTGGCTTGGGCGCGCCGAATGGCCGAGCAAGGCGCCGGTGAAATCCTGCTGACCAGCATGGACCGCGACGGCACCAAGATAGGCTTCGACCTCGAACTCACCCGCGCCGTCAGCGACGCAGTGCCGGTCCCGGTGATCGCATCGGGCGGTGTCGGTGCACTCGAGCACTTGGCCGAAGGCATCCAGATCGGCGGCGCCGACGCGGTGCTGGCCGCCAGCATCTTCCATTACGGCGAGTTCAGCGTCGGCCAGGCCAAGGCGATGATGGCATCACGCGGCATCCCGGTGCGCTTGTGAACAGTTCAAGCCCACGACCAGGCGCCAGACCCGCGGTGCACGGCAACCCGCCGCGTGAGGTTCGGTTGATCGGGGGTCTGCTGCGGCGCAGCAAGCTGCCAGTGGCCGACAAGCCGGGTTTGCGGCCGACGCCTGACCGGGTGCGCGAAACCTTGTTCAACTGGTTGGGCGCCGACCTGTCAGGCTGGCGCTGCCTCGACGCTTTTGCCGGCAGCGGCGCATTGGGTTTCGAGGCGGCGTCACGCGGCGCGGCCGAGGTGCTGCTGCTGGAGCGCGACGCCGGCCTGGTTCGCAGCCTGCGCGAGAGCCAGGCGCGATTGAAAGCCAGCACGCTGCGGGTCGAAGCCGCTGACGCGCTGGCCTGGATGGCGGCTTGCGCGCCGGCCCGCTTTGAGTTGGTGCTGCTCGATCCGCCATTCGACGCCGGCCTGCTGCCGCGTGCGGTCGCCGCCGCGGCGCCGCTGGTCGTGCCCGGCGGATGCCTGTACGCCGAATCACCCGATGCGCTCACTGACACCGATCTGCCCGCCGGGTTCGAACTCTGGCGACAGGGCCGCGCCGGTTTGGTGCACTATCATTTATTGCAGCGTGCGCTCTGAATCCTTCCCATCATTCGAATCACTCTCTGGAGATGAAGATCTTGACCCAGGCCCAGTTCACGACTGCCGTCTATCCCGGCACCTTCGACCCGATGACCTTGGGCCATGAGGATCTGATGCGCCGATCTTCACGAATGTTCGGCAAGCTGATCTTGGCGGTCGCGGTGGGTCACCACAAGCGAACGATGTTCTCGATTGACGAGCGTCTCGACATGGCGCGCGAGATCGTCAAGCAATGCCCGAACGTCGTGGTGATGCCGTTCAGCGGCCTGCTGCGCGACTTCGTGGTCGGCAACAACGGCAACGTGGTGGTGCGCGGGGTGCGTGGGGTCACCGATTTCGACTACGAATTTCAGATGGCTGGCATGAACCGCCAACTGATGCCCGAAGTTGAGACCATGTTCCTGCTGCCCTCAGACCAGCACCAGTTCGTCAGCGGCACTTTCGTGCGCGAGATCGCCACGCTGGGCGGCGATGTCTCCAAGCTCGTCGCGCCGCTGGTGCTTGAACGCCTGAAGGAGCGCGTGGCACGCCCGCCTCAGGAGACCTGATGGCCTTGATGATCACTGACGAATGCATCAACTGCGACGTCTGCGAGCCCGAATGTCCCAACCAGGCGATCTCGATGGGCCTGGAGATCTACGAAATTGCCCCCGACAAATGCACCGAGTGTGTCGGCCATTTCGACGAGCCTCAGTGTGTGCAGGTCTGCCCTGTCGCCTGCATCCCGGTCAATCCTGACCGGGTCGAGACGCGCGATACGCTCTGGTCGAAATACCGGCTGCTGATCGCCACGGCTTAACGCTGGGCCGAAGACGCCGGCTTGGCAGCGGCATGACCCGCTCGCTTGGGCTTGTGCGTCTTGGACGCTGCTGGCGCAGCGGGCTTGGCGACCGTCGGCCCGACATTGGCAGCGCCAGCGGCGCGGCGCTCATCGGCCAGCCGATCGGCCTTCATTTGCCTGGCCAAGGCGGCCTCGCGCTGGCTGGCCTGGTGGGCCTCGCGCTGCTGGGCCGCACTGCGGGGGTCGGCCGCGTCCACCGAGGCTGCGCCCGGGCAAGGCTTGTTCGAGTAGCTGCTGCCGCATCGGTAGACCGGTGCATCACCGGCCTGGGCCAGAACGCCTGTCGAGGCCATCAACCCCGTCAAGGCCAAGGCAAGGACGAAGCGGTGGCGCATGACGACTACTCCCCGGTGGGTGGCTTATCGGTGACGCGAGGCGCAGGCTTGGGCCGCTGCGGCTTCGCGTGGATTTTCATTGTGGCGCGGTCCATCGCAGCTTCCATCAACAGCGGCAAGGCCTGGATCGAATCCGTCACGCATTGATCGATCGCCAAGCGGTCTTCGATCGGCGGGCGCCGCAGCACCCAGTCGGCAACTTCGGAGCGCAGCCCGGGGTGGCCAATGCCGATGCGCAGGCGCCAGAAGTCTGGCGAACCGAGCTGTGCCAGGATGTCCTTGAGCCCGTTGTGGCCAGCGGCACCGCCCCCTTGCTTGAGCTTCATCTGGCCCGGCGGCAGATCAAGTTCGTCGTGCACCACCAAAATCTCGGCAGGCTCGATCTTGAAAAAGCGGGCCAGCGGCGCCACCGACTTGCCCGACAGGTTCATGTAGGTCATCGGTTGCAGCAACCACAGCGGTCCGTCCGGCCGGTTCACCCTGGCCACCACCCCGTGGTAGCTGCGGTCGAAGGCCAGTGCTGCGCCCAGTTGCCGCGCCGCTGCATCCACCCACCAGAAACCAGCGTTGTGGCGGGTGTGTTCGTATTCAGGGCCCGGGTTGCCGAGGCCGACCATCAGACGGATCATCGCGCTGATTATCCCGGCCGCCTCAGCCCGTCCGCAGCCGGGTGCAGCCGGGTGCGACCAGCAGGCATCGCCACAGCCGACCTGCCGACCCGCGCCGGCACTATTTCTTGAAGATGGCGCCGAAAAACTGGCCAGCCTCTGCCTTGGACTGCTTGTCGGCTTCGGCCTGGTAAGCCAGCGGCAAATTGAACTGCTTGCCCTTTTCGGTGGCTTCCGGGTTGGTGAAGGCATGGACCGCGCCGGGATAGCTGAGGTAACGGTAGTCGACGTTGGCCGCAGCCATCTCGCTCTTGAAGGCTTCGATAGACGCCGGCTTGATGAACGGGTCGTCCGCGCCGTTCAGTACCAGCACCTTGGCTTTCACCTTGCCCGGCTCTGCCGACGCAGCGGCAGCACCGAGTCCGGCATGGAAGGCCGCCACACCCTTGAGGTCCACACCAGCGCGCGCCACATCCAGCACCACCGATCCGCCAAAACAAAACCCGACCGCACCAAGCGTCGACGCATCCACCGAGGCATGGCTTGAGAGCATGTCCTGCGCGGCCTTGAAGCGGGCCAACATCGTCACGGGATCTTTGCGCACCGCCCCCGACAAAGCGCCAGCATCTTTGGGGTTGTCGGCCGTCTTGCCGTCGCCATACAGGTCGGCGATGAACGCTGTGTAGCCCTGTTCGGCGAGTCTGCGTGCCTCGTCGTGCACATGCTTGGTGATGCCCCACCACTCATGCACGACGACGATGCCGGGCCGTCTTGCCTGGCTCGCATCGTCAAAGACGATGTAACCCTTCATGACGGTTTCACCAGCCTTGTAGCTGACAGCCTGTTCCAGCACTGCCGAGTGCGCTGTGCCGCCAAGGACCATCGCAACAGCAGCGCCGATCAGGAAATGACGCATCGAGAACCCCTCTTCGTTCAGTTCAAAGGAATGACCCGTGACCGGCCGATGCCGCGTCGACCGGCGCCTGCTCAGGCGCGAGGCATGCGGTACAGGCCGCAAACCTTGTTGCCGTCCGGGTCACGCATGTAGGCCAGGTAGAGCTTGCCGTTGCCGCTCTCGCGCACACCGGGCGGGTCTTCGCAGGTGGTCCCGCCGTTGGCCACTCCGGCGGCATGCCAAGCATTGGCCTGATCGGCCGACTGGCAGGCGAAGCCGATGGTGCCGCCGTTGCCCACCGTGGCTGGCTGCCCGTCGATCGGCAGGCTGACCGAGAAAACACCGGTCGGCGTGCGCCAAAAAACGCGGTGACGATCCACCGCCCCAGCGGGTATCCCCAGTGCACCCAGTGCCGCGTCGTAGAACGCCTTGGCCTTGTTCAAGTCGTTGGTGCCGATCATGATGTGTGAAAACATGCTGCTGTAGCCTCCGGGCAGACGCGCGATGCGTCGGATTGATGTGGATGAAATTCGGGCAGCCGACTTGCTACCGCAGTCAATTATGGCCAGAAGATTGACCGATTGTTCGTGGGTACGGCTTGGCCCTCGGCGTCCGTGACTTGACTTGGCAAGGTCGGTGAGCGTGCTGTCAAGCGGCCAGGGCGGGTTGGCCTGCGACGCGATCGGACAGCACCACCGCAGGGCGATTCTTGGTGGCGTTGCGGTCGGTAAACGGAAACGGCACGCGCACGACGGCATACAGATCAAAGGCCACGGTAGGCCTCCTCGTCCGCAGGGCCGGCCCATTCGCTGAGCGTTCCTTCGATGGCGCGCAGGTACTCGATGTCGATAGGCTGCACGCGGCGCACGGTGGCCGTGCCGTCGGCGCCGACTTCCCAGGCGATCGAGTCACCGGGCACGACTTTCAGTGCAGCGCGAACATCCTGCGGAATGGTGGTTTGACCTTTGACCGTGATTTTGGAGACAGCAAGCATTGTTTGCTCCTGGTAACGCAGTCCTTACTTCCCTAACGTGCTGCAAATAGTCCCGGCAATTCAGCAAAAAAAGTCGCTGTCATCGCGGCGCCTCGGCCCGCACCAGCAGATCAGCGAAGCCCTAGTTCACGCTCGTCACGCCGAAATCCGACTCGCGGGAAAGGGCTGACGCAGGGAATGCGCGCGACGCGCGTCGGCCGGCGGGCGCCAAGATCGATGCGCGCTTCACCGGCAGTTTGCTGAAGCGCTTCAGTGCCGTCTTCATCTTCTCGACTTCTTCGGCCTGGGTGGCCGACACCGCCAACAGCAGCCGGTGCACGGAATCCAATGCGCGATAAGCGTCGTCGCCGGTAAAGGCCTCCTGATGCGCCCAGCGGTTGCGCACGTCGCGCAGTTCTTGCACCAGCGAGCGCTCGGCCCGACCCAAGGTCCGCGCGAAAACATCATTCCAGGCGTCCCACTGCGCGATCGGGCGGTTGCCGTTCATTCGGTCTTCTGAGGGCCCCGAGGCCGGCCTAAGCCGGCCGCCCCCCATGGGGGTCAAACAAAGTGGCAAAGCCACGTTTGCTTGAAAGGGCAGCAGTCGCCGGGCTTCGGCTTGCGCATTGTCCTTGTAGGCGTTCGCGAACTCACGCTCTACATAGGGCGCCAGCCCTGCGCGCAGCAAGTCGACGGCCTTGCCGATGCGTTCCTGGTTCGTGATCGCCATGGTCGTCCTATGAGTGATTGCTGGTGTCAGCCCGCGCCACTCCGGCGGCGACAGCTCGGCGGATCATCTGCGCCACTGCGGGCTCAGTATTGATGGGTGTGATCCGAATCGTCGGGTGTGCCGTCGCAAAGAGTACCGCGCCTTCTACTTTTGGTTTATCGCGGGGATGACGAGGCCTTGGCTCACTGAAGACTATCGCCGTTAAAGCTTTTCTTAAAATGTTCTCTAGGATCGTCTATGAATGACAGTAGCTGTTTTTCTGAGACATAGACCACAGTGATGCCCTGGCTTTCAGCTTCTTTTGCCAAGACTCCAACAGGCAGATGCTTCGGAATTAACAGCTTACTTGGTAAAACCTGCTTGTGAGCTTTACCGTTCTTGAGCAACTGCTTGGCGTCGAATATTGCAAGTTCAGCTTTGTCGGTGGAAACAGTAACAGTACCCAGTATGAAGCAGCTTGCCGCATCCATAAGGGCAATCAAGTTAAAATCACCGTCTGCGGCGGTGGGGATTGGCGCATCATTCAGTTTGAAC
>RGQD01000258.1 GCA_010030205.1 Betaproteobacteria bacterium | reverse complement strand
TGGCGCTGATCAGCGCCACCGGCCCCGGGCCTGACACCAGCGAACAGCGTCTGATCGACTTGCAGCGCTGGCTTGATGCGCTGGCCGTGGGCGAACTGCCGCCCGCCGATGCCGATTTCGGCGACCCGGCGGCGCTGGCGCCGCTGCGTTCGGCCATCGGCGAACTCGGGCTGGCGGCGCTGTGCCCCGGCGCCGACGCGATGGCCGAGCAGTTGCTGCGAACGCTGCTGTGGCATCTGGACCGCTTGATCGACCTGCAGCCCAGGCTCAGCCGCACGCAGGCGATCGCTCAGGTCAGCGAGGAGTTCAGCGCTGCCTGGACCCTGCTCAAGGGCGACTGGGACCAGGTGCTGGCGCTGCTGCAAGGCCTGGGCGACCTGGGCGCACTGCGCTGGGACGAGCTGCGCGGCCAGCTCAGCCGACGCGAATGGCAGGAGGCCCAGCGCATCAGCGAGACGCTCAAGACCCTGCCCGAATTGGCTGCGCTGATCCGCCAACTGGGTCGCACCGAGCGCGCGGCCCAAGCGCAGGCGCTGCCGCCTCGGCCGGCCGACGGCGCGCCAGCGCTGGGCGTCAAAGCGGTCGAGACGCTGCTGCCCGACGCGCCCGGCGAACTGCTGGGCATACGCCACGGCGACCGCATCGAGCGCATGCTGGGCAGTGAGGCGGCGATGCTGCGCCACCCGCTGCTGAAAAAACTCTGGCGCGCGCGCCGCGCCGAAGGCCGGCTGCTGAGCTACGACAGCCAGGCCTTGCTGGTCGACCTGCGGCCCGACCCCGGCACGCCGCCGCGCAGCGCGCTGAGCCCGCCGCAGCCCGAGGCGCTGGAGCGCGGGCCGATCATCTTGTGCCTAGACACCTCAGGCTCGATGCGCGGCGGACCCGAGACCCTCGCCAAGGCGGTGGCGCTGCAGGCGCTGCGAACCGCCCATGCCGAGCAGCGCGGCTGCCTGTTGATCGCTTTCGGCGGACCTGGCGAGATCGTCGAGCGCGAGCTGGCCAAAGGGCGTGACGGCCTGGCCGCGCTGCTCGACCTGATGGGCCAGGGTTTTGACGGCGGCACCGATGTGCAGAGCCCGATCGAGCGTGCGATCGAGCGGGTGCACGAACAGCGCTGGGCCAGCGCCGACCTGTTGATCGTCAGCGACGGCGAGTTCGGCTGCACCCCGGCAATGCTGGCGCGGCTCGACGATGCGCAAAACCGACTCGGCCTGCGGGTGCAAGCCGTGTTGGTCGGCGACCGCGAGACCCTGGGTTTGATGGAGGTCGCCGACGACATCTTCTGGGTCCGCGACTGGCGCCGCCACGGTGCGCACCCGGCCGGTACCGTGAGCTTCTCGCCGGTGCACAGCAAGAGCCTGACGGCGCTGTATTTCCCCAACGCGCTGTCGGGTCGAGCTGCCAGGCACAAGCCGCGCTGAGCGATGGGCCGGTGCGGGCATACCATCAGCTCGACCCTGCCCCCCAAAAACTCATTGGAGCCCATGCGATGCCATCCCAGAAAACCATGCCGCTGCGCGAACTCGGCCGCTCGGGCCTGCAGATCGCGCCACTGGCCTTCGGCGGCAATGTGTTCGGCTGGACCACCGACCGCGCCACCGCATTCGGGCTGCTCGATGCTTTCGTCGACGGCGGCTTCAACCTGATCGACAGCGCCGACGTCTACTCGCGCTGGGTGCCCGGCCACAGCGGCGGCGAATCGGAGACGATCATCGGCCAGTGGCTGGCGGCCAGCGGCAAGCGCGACCGCGTGCTGATCGCGACCAAGGTCGGCAAGGACATGGGCGGTGACCATGTCGGGCTGTCGCGGCGCTGGATACGCCAGGCCGTGCACGACTCGCTGACCCGCTTGCAGACCGACCACATCGACCTCTACCAATCCCACGACGACGACGCGAGCACGCCGCTGGACGAGACGCTGGGCGCGTTTGCCGAGCTGATCCGCGAAGGCAAGGTGCGCGCGATCGGTGCGAGCAACTTCAGCGCACCCCGCCTGGCCGAGGCGCTGGCCACCAGCGCGCGGCTGGGCCTGCCGCGCTACGAAAGCCTGCAGCCGCTCTACAACCTGATGGACCGCGCCGCTTACGAGGCCGATCTCGAGCCGCTGTGCCGCGCCGAGCAACTGGGCGTGATCAACTTCTACGCGCTGGCCCGGGGCTTTCTGACCGGCAAGTACCGCAGCGAAGCCGACCTGGGCAAGAGCACCCGCGGCGGCGGCATCAAGGCCTACCTGAACCCGCGTGGCGAGCGCGTGCTCGCAGCGTTGGACGCCGCCGCACAGACCCACAATGCGACGCCGGCCCAGGTCGCACTGGCCTGGCAGATCGCCAGACCCGGGCTGACCGCGCCGATCTGCAGTGCGACCAGCACGGCGCAGTGGGCCGAGTTGGCCGGCGCTGCCAGGCTGGAGCTGTCCCCAGCGACGATCGCCGCGCTGAACACGGCCGGGGCCGAGGCGTGAGCGCAGCCGAGCCGGATGCCGGCTTGCCAGCCGGCCCGCCGCCTGCGGTCAGCCTGGCCGAGGCGGTGCGCTTCTGGCTCCAGCTCGGCTTCGTCAGCTTCGGCGGGCCGGCCGGGCAGATCGCGCTGATGCACCAAGAGCTGGTCGAGCGCCGGCGCTGGATCAGCGAGCAGAGATTCCTGCATGCGCTGAACTACTGCATGGTCTTGCCCGGTCCCGAGGCCCAGCAGCTCGCGACCTACATCGGCTGGCTGATGCACCGCAGCTGGGGCGGCATCATCGCAGGCGCGCTGTTCGTGCTGCCCTCGCTGCTGATCCTGATCTTGCTGTCGTGGATCTACCTGCGCTTTGGCAGCCTGCCGCTGGTGGCCGGCATCTTCTACGGCATCAAGCCGGCGGTCACCGCGCTGGTGCTGCAAGCCGCGCACCGCATCGGCAGCCGGGCGCTGAAGAACCGCTGGATGTGGGGCATCGCGGCGGCGTCCTTTGTCGCGATCTTCGCGTTTCAAGCGCCGTTTCCGGCCATCGTCGCCGCCGCAGCGCTGATCGGTCACTTCGGCGCCCGCGTCGCGCCCGAGGTGTTCGCGATTGGCGGCGGGCACGGCGCTGCCAAAGCCGGATACGGGCCGGCCTTGATCGACGACCACAGCCCGACGCCGGCCCATGCCCGCTTCTCGCGCGCCCAGTTGGCCCGGGTGCTGGGCATAGGGCTGGCGCTGTGGGTCACGGCGATGGGGCTGGCCAGTCAGGCCGAGGTGCTGACGGCAATGGCTTGGTTCTTCACCAAGGCGGCGCTGCTGACTTTTGGCGGCGCCTATGCAGTGCTGCCCTATGTCTACCAGGGCGCGGTGGAGCAGCAGCAGTGGCTGAGCGGGGCGCAGATGATCGACGGCCTGGCGCTGGGCGAGACGACGCCGGGGCCGCTGATCATGGTGGTGGCTTTCGTCGGCTTTGTCGGCGGCTGGACGCGCCAGGTGCTAGGGCCAGACGCGCTGCTGCTGGGCGGCGCGCTGGCCGCCAGCGTGGTGACCTTCTTCACCTTCTTGCCCTCGTTCGTCTTCATCCTGGCCGGCGGCCCGCTGGTCGAGGCCAGCCATGGCAAGCTCGCGTGGACTGCCCCCTTGTCGGCGATCACCGCAGCGGTGGTCGGTGTGATCCTGAACCTGGCGCTGTTCTTTGCCTGGCATGTGCTGTGGCCGCAAGGCTTTGGCGGGCGCTTCGACGGGGTTTCGGCAGTGATCGCGGTGGCTGCGGCGGTAGCGCTGCTGCGCTGGAAGGTCGGCGTGCTGCCGCTGCTGGCGGGATGCGCCACGGCAGGGCTGGTCGCGAGGCTGGTCATGGGGCCGGCGACCGGCGGCTGAGAGCCCCGCAGATTCAGCCCGCGGTCAAGCCGGCGTCCAGCCAGCCTGGACTTGTTCGGCGAGGTGGCAAGCGGCCTGGTGGGTCTGTCCCGAGCTTCGGTCCAAGGTGCGCAAGCGCGGCGGCTCGACCAAGCACTGCGCCTGCCTGAGCGGGCAGCGCGGCGCGTAGGCGCAGCCACTGGGCGCATCGACCGGCACGACCGGCACCAGGGGCTGGCGGCGAACGCCGGGCTGGGCCCGCGGCACGGCGTCCATCAGCGTCCGGGTGTAAGGATGCGCAGCCGCCTGGAACAGCGTCTCGGGGCTGCCTTGCTCGACGATCCGGCCCTGGTAGAGCACCAAGACCTCGTCGCAGACCAGGTCGACCACCGCCAGGTCGTGGCTGATGAACAGGTAGGTCACGCCCAGGCTGTCCTGCAAGTCCTGCATCAGGTTGAGCACCTGGGCCTGGACCGAGACATCGAGCGCGCTGACCGGTTCGTCGGCGACGATCAGTTTGGGCGCGGTGACCAGCGCGCGGGCGATCGCGATGCGCTGGCGCTGGCCGCCCGAGAACTCATGCGGGTACTTGCTGGCGTCGGCCGCGCGCAGGCCGACTGCGTCGAGCATCTCGCCGACCCGCGCCTGCTGCTCGGCGCGTGAGCTGCTCCCGGGTCTGCCGGCGCGCGCCGTCAGCGGCTCGGCGACGATGCGGCCGACGCTCTGGCGCGGGTCGAGCGAGCCGAACGGGTCCTGGAAGACCATCTGGAAATCGGCCCGCGCCCGGCGCAGCGCGGCAGGTGCGAGCGACTGCAAGTCCTGGCCATCGAAGCGCACCGCGCCGGCGCTGGGCGGCTCGAGCGCCATCACCAGCCTGGCCAGCGTGCTCTTGCCCGACCCCGATTCACCGACCACGCCGAGGCTGCGGCCGGCCTGCAGCGCAAAGCTCACGCCTTGCAGCGCGGCCACCAGCGGCGGCCTGCCGAGCAAGCGCTGGCGCGGCAGCGTGTACTGCTTGACCAGTTGGTCGACCTCGAGCAGCGCGCTCATGCCGCGCCACCAGCCTCGACCAGCCGGATGCAGCGTGCCGCATGGCCGGGCGCGATCTCGAGGGCTGGCGGCGCGGTGCGGCGGCAGTCGTCGATGGCCAGCGCACAGCGGTCGGCAAAGCCACAGCCCGACGGCAACTCGGCCAGCTCGGGCACGCGGCCCGGGATCGTCGGCAAGCGGTGGCCGTGTCGGCCTCGTTGGCCTCGTTGGCCATCCCCGGGCGCTTCGGCCCGCCAACCCAGCCGCGGCCGCGCCGCGAACAAGCCTCGGGTGTAGGGGTGCGCCAATCGGGCGAACAAGGCGTCGGTGGGACCGCTCTCGACCACCGTGCCGGCGTACATCACCAGCATGCGCTGGACCGTCTCGGCCATCACGCCCAGGTCGTGGCTGATCAGCAGCAAGCCCATGCCGTCCTCGGCCACCAGTTCGTTGATCAGGTCCAGCACCTCGCGCTGGATCGTCACGTCCAAAGCCGTCGTCGGCTCGTCGGCGATCAACAGGTCCGGGCCGCAGGCCAGTGCGATCGCGATCACGACCCGCTGGCGCTGCCCCCCGGAGAGCTGGTGCGGGTAGGCATCGAGCCGAGACGCCGCCTGCGGCAATTGCACCCGCTGCAGCAGGCGCAGCGCCTGGGCCCGCGCCGCGTGCGCATCCAAGCCCTGGTGCAGGCGCAGCGGCTCGGCGATCTGGGCGCCAATCGGGTGCAGCGGGTTGAGCGCGGTCATCGGCTCCTGGAATACCATCGCCAGCCGGTTGCCGCGCAGACGGCACCAATCGGCCTCGGGCTGGCCCAGCAGCTCACAACCGTTCAGGCGCAGCGAACCCGTGACCCGCGCGCCCTCGGGCAGCAAACCCATCAGCGCCAGCGCGGTGAGGCTCTTGCCGCAACCCGATTCGCCGATCAGCCCCAGCGTCTGGCCGCGGTCGATCTCGAAGGACACGCCGTGCAAGGCCTGCACCGGTCCGCGCGGGGTGGCCAGCGTGACGCGCAGATCGTCGAGCGCCAGCAAGGGCGGGCAGCTCATCCGGCGCCGCGGGCGATGCGGGCCTTGATGTCAACATTGGAGGGCATCGCCGGATTGTGCGGCTTGCCAGCGAACCAGGGCTCAGCGGCGCTGCTCGCCCGGGCCGGGGCCGCGGCGTTCGATGTGGCGGAAGGTGATGCGACCCTTGGTCAGGTCGTAGGCTGACAACTCGAGCGAGACCGCGTCGCCAGCCAGGATGCGGATGTGGTGCTTGCGCATCTTGCCTGAGGTGTAGGCGATCAGCACATGGCCGTTGTCCAGCGTGACGCGGTAACGCGAGTCGGGCAGGACCTCGGTGACCTTGCCCTGCATCTCGATCAGTTCTTCCTTGGCCATAGGCGCGGGTCTCCTGCTTGAATCCTCGGGTTGCTACCGCCTCGGCGGCAGCACAACTCCGGCATGAAAAACATTGCAGCTTGCCGCCAGCGCAGCAAACCACAGGCGTTGGGTCGCCCGGGTCATCCCACCTCATGGCGAAAGGCGGACAGTCTGTTGCCCTGGCGGACAGCAGACCGGTCACGGACACCTGCGTAGCGAACAACAGGACCCACGTGAGCAAACCGGGTACGGCGCGAGAAGCCGGCGCCAGATTGCAGGTCGACTGTCCATTGGCGCCGCTGCGGCGGCGGCGCCACGCACCGAACCAATGATTGTACGCCCAAGCTTGGAAAATTCAGATACTGCTGTGCGCGAGCCGCACGGCCCCGGACCGACGCGGTCATGCGCCGGTCCTTTAGCGGCGGCGCGCCAACCTGGGGTCGAGCAGATCGCGCAGACCGTCACCCATCAGGTTCAGCCCCAGCACCGACAGCGCGATCGCCAGCCCAGGGTAGACCGCGAGCATCGGCGCTTGAAACAACAGGGTCTGGGCCTCGTTGAGCATGCGACCCCAGCTCGGCTGCGGCGGCTGCGTGCCCAAGCCCAGGTAGCTCAACGCGGCTTCGGCCAGGATCGCGGTGGCGAACGAGATCGTCGCCTGCACGA
>RGQD01000257.1 GCA_010030205.1 Betaproteobacteria bacterium | reverse complement strand
GTCCATCAGCGCCAGGTCATCGGCCACCGCCACCAAGGCCTTGCATTGGTCAACAGCACTGCGGTGCTGGTGATGGCTTACACCGCCGGCGGCATGCTCGCGCCGGCCGCGGGCGGCTTGATGCTGCAATGGGCGCCGACGCTGGGCTTTCCGGCGTTGCTGCTGGCGGTCGCGGCGCTGGGGCTGTGGCCGACACCGCTACCATCGACGATCGACATGAAACGAGACAACACCGATGAATGAGCGCCAGATGCTGAGGGTACGGCTGCTGTGCTGGGTGGCGGGTCTGTTGCTGTCGTCGGCGCTGTTCGCGGCGCCCAGCCCGACGAGCTTGCGTATCGAAGAGCTGACTTGGACCGAGCTGAGCGATCGCATCGCCGCAGGCAGCACCACGGTGCTGGTGCCCATTGGCGGCACCGAGCAGAACGGGCCGCACATGGTGCTGGGCAAGCACAACGTGCGGGTCAATGCGCTGGCCGTGCAGATCGCCAAGACCTTGGGCAACGCGGTGGTGGCGCCGGTGCTGGCTTATGTGCCCGAAGGGTCGATCGAGCCGCCAGCGGCCCACATGCGCTTCACCGGCACGATCTCGATCCCTGAATCGGCATTCGAGGCGGTGCTCGAGTCGACGGCGCGCAGCTTCAAACGCCATGGCTTTCGTGATGTGGTGTTTCTGGGTGACCACGGCGATTACCAGAAAAGCCTCGATCGAGTGGCTGCCAAGCTCACCCGTGACTGGGCCGGGCGTGCTGGCAACGCCGCTTGCCGAGTCCATTCGCTCAACGACTATTACCGCGCTTCCACCGACGGTCAGGTGCAGTTGCTGCTGGCGCATGGGTTCAGCAAGGCCGAGATCGGCAGCCACGCTGGTCTGGCCGATACCTCGCTGACCTTGGCGATAGACAGCACTTTGGTGCGCCAGGACCAGCTGGCCAGAGCCGCGCAGGCTGGCAGGCGCGAGGGCGTGATTGGCGATCCGCGTCGCGCCAGCGCAGCGCTAGGCCAGCCCGGCGTGGACCGCATCGTCGAGGCTGCGGTGGCGGCCATTCGCGAGCGCACGCGCTAGCGCTGGACCTTGTGCCGGCGGGCCAAGGCTCGCTGATCGCGACCTTCCTAGAATGCTGGCTTGAGCAAGAGGCGAGTGAAGAGCGAAAAGATGGATTTCAAATTCAAGCATGACATCGGCAGGATCTTGCTGGTGCTGGCCGTCTCGACGGTCTCGGTTGTAGGAAGCGCTGCCGGCCAGACGCCTGTGGCGCCCGCAGCGAGCGCGGTGGCGACGGTGCCTGGCATGCCGGCAGTGGTCGACCCTCGAAACCTCTACAGCGAGACCTCGGCCAGCAGGGTCAGCACGCTGATCAGCGGCGACCTCAAGCGCATTTACGTGCCCAACCTGCGGTCCAACGACGTGTCAGTGGTCGACCCTGACACGCTCAAGGTGATCGGCCGCTTCAAAGTGGGCATCAGCCCTCAGCACATCGTGCCGTCCTGGGATCTGCGAACGCTGTGGGTCACGAACAATGCCGAAGGTCGAACCGACGGCAGCCTGACGCCGATCGACCCGCGCACCGGCAAACCGGGCAAGGCCATACCGGTCGATGATCCGTACAACATGTATTTCACGCCCGACGGCAAGTCGGCGATCGTGGTCGCCGAGGCTCGCAAGCGACTCGATTTCCGTCATCCTCAGACCATGGCAGCGCAGTACTCGATCGACACGCCGGGCTGCCCTGGCATCAACCACGCCGATTTCTCGATTGACGGCCGCTTCGCGATCTTCACCTGCGAGTTCTCTGGCACCCTCGTCAAGATCGACCTGGTCAACCGCAAGGTGCTGGACTACCTGCAGCTGAAAATGCCGGCCACGCGATTCAAGGAAAGCGCTGCGCCCAGGGCTGTTGCAGGCAAGGCCTGGGAGCCCGGCGAGACGGAGGTCTGTACTGTGAAGAAAGGCATGCCGCAGGACATCCGCAGCAGCCCCGACGGCAAGCGTTTTTACGTCGCCGACATGATGACCGACGGTGTGCACATCATCGACGCTGAATCTTTCACGCAGATCGGTTTCATCAGCACCGGCATCGGCGCCCATGGCCTGTATCCCAGCCGTGATGGCAAGCAGTTGTACGTGGCCAACCGAGGTTCGCACAAGATCCATGGCCCGCGCCTGGGCAATGGCGGCGTGTCGGTGATCGACTTTGCGACCGAGAAGGTCGTCGCCCGCTGGCCGGTGCCCGGTGGTGGCAGCCCCGACATGGGCAACGTCAGTGCCGACGGCAAGTGGCTCTGGCTGGCGGCTCGCTTCGACCATGTGATCTACCGATTCGACACCAGCAGCGGCGAGGTCGTGCAGATCAAGGTTGGCACCGAGCCGCATGGTTTGACGGTCTGGCCGCAACCGGGCCGTTACTCGCTTGGCCACACCGGCAACCTGCGCTGATGGCTGAGACCAGCAAGCCATGAAGCTCTTGCTGGGTTCGTTCTGGCGGGCTGCGGCTTATTGCTTGCATCCCAAGGTGGTGATGCTGTCTTTGCTGCCCTTGCTGATCGGCGCGGCGCTGGCCTTGGGATTGGGCTGGCTGTATTGGGAGCCTGCGGTGGCAGCGGTTCGCGCCACGCTCGAGGGTTGGCAATTGGTCGACGCCGGACTGAAATGGGTCGAGGCGCTGGCCGGCAATTCGTTTCGGGCCGTGTTGGCGCCGTTGATCGTGGTCGGCCTGGCAGCGCCGGTGATCGCCGTGCTGTCGGTGCTGCTGGTGGCTTGGCTGATGACGCCGGCCATTGTCAACCTGGTGGCGTCGCGGCGGTTTTCCGGGCTCGAACGCAAGCGCGGCGCCGGCCTGGTCGGCAGCCTGTTCACCGCTTTGGGCTGCACTTTGCTGGCATTGCTGGCGCTGTTGATCAGCTTGCCGCTGTGGTTTATTCCGCCGCTGGTGCTGGTGCTGCCGCCGCTGATCTGGGGCTGGCTCAACTACCGGGTGATGAGTTATGACGTGCTGTCCGAACACGCCAGCGCGGACGAGCGACGCACGCTGATGCGCGCCCACCGCCTGCCCTTGCTCAGCATTGGCGTGTTCTCGGGACTGCTAGGCGCAGCGCCCTCGCTGCTGTGGGCTGCGAGCGCGTTGACGCTGGTGTTCGCGCCGCTGCTGGTGGCGGTGTCGGTCTGGCTCTACACGCTGGTGTTCGGCTTCTCGGCCTTGTGGTTCACCCACTACAGCCTGGCCGCGTTGGCAGTGCTGCGCAGCCAAACCGCCGCCAAGCCCGCCAGAGCGGGCGAGGTGATCGACATGGCCGCAGCGCCCAGCCTGGCGGCACTGCCCCCGCCAAGTTCCCCAAACCCTGACCCAACCTGACACCATGCGCAACTTTGGCCTCATCATCATCGGCGACGAAATCCTGTCCGGCAAACGCCAGGACAAGCACCTGCCCAAAGTCATCGCGCTGCTCAGTGCCAGAGGCCTGAGCCTGGCCTGGGCCCGCTATGTCGGTGACCATCGAGGGCATATCACCGCCGCGCTCAAGGATGCTTTCGCGGGTCCGGACATTGTTTTTTCCTGCGGCGGCATCGGTGCCACGCCGGACGACCACACCCGCCAATGCGCTGCGGCCGCGCTGGGCCTGCCGCTGGCACTGCACCCTCAGGCCGAGGCGCTGATCCGCGACCGCATGCGAGACGTCGCTGCCGAGCAAGGCCTGCCTTACGAGCCCGATCGCGATGACAACAAGCACCGGCTCAACATGGGCATGTTCCCGCAAGGTGCGCAGATCATCGCCAACCCGTACAACAAGATTCCAGGCTTCTCGGTTGGTGATGTGCATTTCGTGCCCGGATTCCCGGTGATGGCGCATCCGATGATCGAGTCCTTGCTCGATACAAGCTACGCCGAACTGCACGGCAGCCAGGTCCAGGCCGAGCGTTCGGTGATCGTGATGGGGGGCATGGAGGCCGCGCTGACGCCGTTGATGGAGGACATCGAAGCCCGCTTTGTCGGCATCAAGGTGTTCAGCCTGCCCAGCGTCGACCACCCACAGTGGGGCCGTCACATCGAGCTCGGGGTCAAGGGCCTGCCGGCGGACATCCCACCCGCCTTCGACGCCTTGTTGGCGGGCTTGCGCTTGACCTCGGTCGTTTTAGGCCCCGAAATGGTGCGGTGATCACCACGAAATGGGCGGTTGATTCGCGCTATATTGGTGCGTATTGTTGCCGCGCACCATCAAGGCTTGGCGTCATCCGGAAGGGCGGTCTGCCGCTTGGCTGCGGGCAGCGGGCACGGTTTCTGCTACATTCCTGAGCGATTGTTTGGGGGCCCGACCCCCGAGAATGCAAGGACCGTAGTAATTCCCCCTCATTTTTGACGCGTCCAGCCATGGCAAGCGCGTCCTGCTAGGAGATTCCTGATGGCAAAGACCGTCGCCGACGTGATGGCAATGGTGAAAGAAAACGAAATCAAGTTCGTCGATTTCCGTTTCACCGATACCCGCGGCAAGGAACAGCACGTCAGCGTGCCGGTTTCGCATTTCGATGAAGAGAAGTTCACCGGCGGCCATGCCTTCGACGGCTCTTCGATCGCCGGCTGGAAGGGCATCGAAGCCTCCGACATGCAACTGATGCCGGACCCCAACACCGCCAACATCGATCCTTTCTTCGAAGAGCCGACGCTGATCCTGACTTGCGATGTGGTCGATCCGGCTGACGGCAAGCCTTACGAGCGCGACCCGCGCTCGTTGGCCAAGCGTGCCGAGGCCTACATGAAGAGCACCGGGCTGGGCGACGCCGCCTACTTTGGCCCGGAGCCCGAGTTCTTTGTCTTTGACAGCGTTCGCTGGGGCAACGACATGTCGGGCAGCTTCTACAAGATCGAGGCTGAAGAGGCCGCTTGGAACACCGGCAAGGAATACGAGCACGGCAACAACGGCTTCCGCCCCACCGTCAAGGGCGGCTACTTCCCGGTGCCGCCGGTCGACTCGGGCCAGGACCTGCGCTCCGAGATGTGCCTGATTTTGGAGTCGCTAGGCATCCCGGTCGAGGTACACCACCATGAGGTGGCCAACGCTGGCCAGATGGAGATTGGGACCAAGTTCAGCACGCTGGTCCAGCGCGCCGACTGGGTGCAACTGCAGAAGTACGTGGTCCACAACGTGGCCCACGCCTATGGCAAGACGGCCACCTTCATGCCCAAGCCCATCGTTGGCGACAACGGCAGCGGCATGCACGTGCACCAGTCGGTGTTCAAGGACGGCAAGAACCTGTTCGCCGGTGACGGCTATGCCGGCCTGTCGGACTTCGCGCTGTACTACATCGGCGGCATCATCAAGCACGCCCGCGCGCTGAACGCGATCACCAACCCAGGCACCAACAGCTACAAGCGCCTGGTGCCAGGCTTCGAAGCGCCGGTCAAGCTGGCCTACTCGGCCAAGAACCGCTCGGCCTCGATCCGTATCCCCTACGTGGCAAACCCCAAGGGTCGCCGCGTCGAGGCGCGCTTCCCAGATCCGCTGATGAACCCTTACCTGGGTTTCGCGGCGCTGCTGATGGCCGGCCTGGACGGCGTGGAAAACAAGATCCACCCGGGCGAAGCCGCCACCAAGGACCTGTACCACTTGCCGCCCGAAGAAGACGCGAAGATCCCGACCGTCTGCGCCAGCCTCGAGCAAGCGCTCGAGTACCTGGACAAAGGCCGGGCCTTCCTGACCAAGGGGGGAGTGTTCACCGACTCCTACCTCGATGCCTACATCGAGCTGAAGATGCAGGAAGTCACGCGCTTTCGCATGGCCACGCACCCGGTCGAATTCGACATGTACTACACGCTGTAAGCTGCGCTGGCCCTGGGTCGGCACGGTCTCGAAGGGCGGCGCAAGCCGCCTTTTTTGATGGGTGATCGTTGTCAGGCGGTCACTCGCACTGGATGACAATGTCAGGGCCTCCCGTCCTCAGCTGGGAGCTGCTAGGCGCGAGCCCATGAAGACCACCGCAACTTTTCCCTGGATGGCCTGTGTTTTTTTGCTGAGCGCAGCAGCGCCCGACGGGTCCGTCGCGCAGGCCGGCGCCGTGTTCCGCTGCCCGGGCAAGGCTGGCGAGGCCGATGAATTCACCAACCTGATCAGCGCGGACCAGGCGCGCGGTCGAGGCTGTCGAACGATCGAAGGCGCGCCAGTCACCGTGATTCAGGGCAGCCGTACGCGTCCGTTGGCGGCCAGTGCGTCAGCATCGACGCCTCGACCCGTGGATTCGCGCGTCGACGCCACTGCCCAGCGTCAGCGCGACACCGATGCACGCCGGATTTTGGAGACCGAGCTCGGTCGCGAGGAAGACAAGCTGACAACGCTGCGACGCGATTACAACAACGGCGAACCTGAGCGGAGAGGCAACGAACGCAATTACCAGAGCTATCTCGACCGTGTGGCACAGATCAAGGCGGCGATCGCACGCAGCGAGGCCGATCTCGCGGCGATCAAGCGCGAAATCGCCAAAATTCCACCCTGAGAGACCTTGCCATGTGCGCCCGACCTGAGCCACGTCCCGAACGCAGTGGCGATCACTCACGCTACGAGCTGTTTGACCTGCTTGCCACCATGGTGGCGGTGGTGCAGCCTGACGGCACGCTGTTGTTCGTCAACGCCCGGTTCGAGGATGTGGCGAGTGTGTCGCGCCGCACACTGATGCGCGGTAACCTGTTCGACTGGTTCGTCGACAGCGCCCAACTGCGAGAGACCCTGGCGGCGGTGACTGACAACGAGATTTCTACCGGACGCTTCGACGGCACGATCAAGCGCGCGCCGGTGGTCGCCGGCGATGCATTGCCAGTGCATGTGATCGTCACCCAGATCGCCCACCGATTTGACCGCGTGCTGGTGGAGATGCTCGAGATCGAACAACAGAC
>RGQD01000256.1 GCA_010030205.1 Betaproteobacteria bacterium | reverse complement strand
GGCTCGGGCGCCTCCGGCGCTGCGGTGGCCTGGAGTCTTGCCGAGACCCGGATGCGCATCGTCTGCCTGGAGCAGGGCGACTGGACCAACCCGGCCGAGTACCCGAGCACTCGCCGCGACTGGGAGGTTCAGGCCACCGGCCCCTGGTCGATCAACCCGAACGTGCGCAAGCGAGCGACCGATTACCCGATCGACGACTCCGAGTCGCCGATCACGGTGGTCAATTTCAACGGTGTGGGTGGCAGTACCGTGCTGCATTCGGCCCACTGGCCGCGATTCCACCCTTCAGACTTCCGGGTCAGGACGCTCGATGGCGTGGCCGACGACTGGCCGATCGACTATGCGACGCTCGACCCGTTCTTCGCCTTGAACGACCGCAACATCGGCGTCTCCGGCCTGGCCGGCGATCCTGCGATTCCGGCGCACCAGCCACCGCTGCCGCCGGTGCCGCTGGGGCTGATGGGTGAGACCATCGGCCGCGGCTTCAACAAACTGGGCTGGCATTGGTGGCCCTCGGACAGCGCGCTGATCACCCGCGATTACGAGGGGCGTGAGGCCTGTGCCAACCTCGGGCCTTGTTCCTCAGGGTGCGCCAAGGGCGCCAAGAGCAGCGCCGACATCACCTACTGGCCGGCCGCGCGGCGCGCCGGTGTCGAGTTGCGCACGCACTGCCGGGTGCGCGAAATCCTGGTCGACGAGAACGACATGGCCACCGGTGTCGTCTACTACGACGAGCATGGCGTCGAACGCACGCAGCGTGCCGAGGTGGTGGTGCTGGCCTGCAACGGCGTGGGCACGCCGCGACTGCTGCTGAATTCGCGCTCGGCGCGTTTCCCGGACGGTCTGGCCAACCGGTCTGGCCTGGTCGGCAAGAACCTGATGCTGCACCCCTGGGGCTTGGTCCAAGGCGTGTTCGACGAGGCGCTGGCTTCGCGCTACGGTCCAGCCGGCTGCTGCTTGATGAGCCAGGAGTTCTACGAGACCGACGCTGCGCGCGGCTTTGTGCGCGGCTACAACCTGCAGATCACTCGCGGCACCGGGCCGGTGGCGACCGCGCGCGCCGGCCTAGTCCGCGGCACCATCCCCTGGGGCCCCGGTCACCACGAGGCTTTTGCCCGCCGCTTCAACCACAGCTTCCACATCGGCATCTGCTGCGAAGACTTGCCGGAGTTGCACAACACCGTGACGCTCGACCCGGTGCTCAAGGACTCGCACGGCATACCGTCGCCAAAGATCACCTACCGGATGAGCGAGAACAGCCAGCGGATGATGCGCCACGCGCTGGACCGTGGCACCGAGGCGATGAAGGCGGCCGGCGCCACCGACATCTACACCGAGTCACCGGTACGCCTGGCCGGCTGGCATCTGCTGGGCACCGCCAGGATGGGCCGCGATCCGGAACGCTCGGTCGTCAACGAGTGGGGCCGCAGCCACGACGTGAAGAACCTGTTCATCGTCGACGGCAGCGTGTTCGTCACCTCGGGTGGCGTGAACCCGACCTCGACGATCCAGGCGGTGGCGCTGTACATCGCCGACGCGATGAAGCAGCGGCTCGCGAACCTGTTTGACTAGCCGGCACCAGGGCCTGCCGTGACCTCCACTCGAAATAACCCGCAAAGGCGCCCGTGACCGAAGCCCATCGCCCCCGCATCGACACGCTGCCGCTGGATGCGATGCAGTGTTCGATCCTCGACCTCGTGCTGGACATGATCGTGCCGCCCGGCCCGGATCGCCGGCTGCCAGGCGCTTCGCAAGTCGGTGTGCCGGCGCACCTGATGGCCTGGGCGCCGCAGCTGATCCCGCTGCTGGCTGCCGAACTGGACCGCCTCGCGGCTGAGTCTCGCAGCCGGCATGGCTGCGATGTCCCGGCGCTCCAGGCCGCGCAGCGCCAGGCCCTGGTCGACGCGATCCGTTTGGTCGAGCCGGGTTTCATGCGCCAGCTCGCGCTCGAGACCGTCACCTGCTATTACCAGGACGACCGCGTGTTGGCGGCGCTGGACGAGCCGCTGCGTGCGCCCTATCCGCAGGGCTACCAGGTGTTGCAAGGCGACCTCGGCCTGCTGGCGCCGGTGCGAAGACGCGGCAAGATGTATCGCGACACGCCCTGACGCGGCCGGCAGTGGCGGCGACCCATACGCTGGTCATCGCTGCCGCGCTGTTCGGGGAGATGTTGCGCGGCAAGGTGACACGCAATCTCAGCGCACCAGCATCGGCATGGGATGCAGGCCAGCGCGGGACGATCTTCGCCGGCCCCCGCGCGAACTGCCGCGTGATTGACGATTTGGGGACCTGGCGCCCGCCCGGGGTGTCAATGATCAGCTGCGGAACGGCGTAACCTGTCGTGTGTCCGCGAAGCATTTTTCTAGCGCTTTGGTGCGGCGAGCATAGGGCTGGAAGGCACTGTCAGTGCGCCAGATCCATATCCCTTGGGAGTCAGCGATGAGCATCAAATTCAAGATCAACGGCAAGCCCGTCGAGGCCAAAGCCGAGTCCGACACCCCGCTGCTGTGGGTGATACGCGACGAGATCGGCCTGACTGGCACCAAGTTCGGCTGTGGCGCCCAGCTCTGCGGCGCTTGCACGGTGCACTTGGACGGCGTGCCAATCCGATCCTGCGGCACACCGCTGTCGGCGGTGGCTGGCAAGTCTGTGTCGACGATCGAAAGCCTGTCGCGCAACAACAGCCATCCGCTTCAAAAAGCATGGATCGCGCATGACGTGCCGCAGTGCGGCTACTGCCAGAGCGGCCAATTGATGAGTGCTGCTGCGCTGCTGTCCAAGAACAAGAACCCGAACGACAGTGAGATAGACCAAGCCATGAGCGGCAACCTCTGCCGCTGCGGCACCTATGTGCGGGTTCGTGCCGCGATCAAGACCGCTGCCGCCGAGATCCGCGGCGCCAAGGCCTGAAGGAGCCCAACATGACCGACATCACTACTGATCACAACACCGGCGCGGTCTCGCGCCGGCGCTTTATGCAGGGCTCGGCTGCCGTCACTGGCGGTCTGATGGTGGGCGTGAGCCTGCCCTCTGCCGGTCCGGCACAGGCTGCCGGCACATTGCACACGCCCAATGCCTGGGTCCACATCGCCGACGACAACACCATCACGCTGATCTCGGCCCGCGCCGAGATGGGCCAGGGCGTCTACACCTCGATGCCGATGTTGATCGCCGAAGAACTCAACGTAGACCTCAAGAAGATCAAGGTGGCTTTTGCACCCCCTGGCAAGGTCTATGGCAACGCGCTGATCTTCGGCCTGCAACTCACCGGTGGCTCGACATCGGTGCGCGAGGGCTGGGAGAAACTTCGCATCGCCGGCGCCCAGGTGCGCGAGATGCTGGTGGCTGCGGCCGCCCAGCGCTGGAACGTCGACGCCAGTTCGCTCATGGCGATTGATGGCCGTGTCACCGGCCCTGGTGGCAAGGTCGCGACCTACGGTCAGTTGGCCGACGCTGCGTCCAAGCTGACGGCGCCCGAGAAGGTCGCGCTCAAGGATCCGAGCCAGTTCCGTATCGTTGGCAAGCGAACCACCCGTCTCGACACGCCGGCCAAGGTCAACGGCAGCGCTGTGTTCGGAATCGATGTCAAGCTGCCCGGCATGGTCTACGCCTCACTGGCTCAATGCCCGGTGATCGGTGGTACGGTCAAAAGCTTCGATGCCACCAAGGCCAAGGCCATGCCTGGCGTGGTGGACGTGGTGCAGATCCCCGACGGTGTGGCCGTTGTGGCCGATAGCTACTGGCGTGCCCGCAAGGCTCGCGACGCTGTGGTCATTGCGTGGGACGAAGGCGCCAATGCCGGCCTGAACACCCAGGCGATGTTCGATGGCACGCGCGCTGCGCTGCTGGCGGGCAAGGGCGCAATCCCTGTTCGCCCGCCGGTGGGCGACGCTGACGATGCGATCGCACGCGGCGCCAAAGTGGTGCGGGCTGAGTACTTGACGCAAAACGTCACCCATTCGCCGCTCGAGCCGATGAACTTCACGGCCCACGTCGACGGCGCCAAGGTACTGCTGATGGGCTCGACCCAATGGCCGGATTCGGCGCAGGGCGCGGTGGCCAAGGTGCTGGGCCTCAAGCCCGAAGATGTGTCGGTGCAATCGACCTTCATCGGTGGTGGTTTTGGCCGTCGCATTGACATCGATTTCATCATCCAGGCAGCGCAGATCAGCAGCGCGGTCAAGCGTCCGGTCAAATTGGTGTGGTCGCGCGAAGACGACATGACGCACGATTTCTACCGCCCATTGGGTGTACACCAGCTCGCAGCGTCGGTCGGCATCGATGGCAAGCCAATGGCGATGACTTTCCGTGTCGCCTCGCAGTCGGTGACAGGTCGGATCTTCGGCCTGCCGGCCGAAGCGCCGGACGGCCTGATGACCGAAGCTGCAGTCGCGCCGTACAGCGTTCTGGTTAGCCGACACGATGTGATCAAGCACGATGCCGGACTGCGCGTGGGTTACTGGCGTGCGGTCAGCCACAACATGAATGCCTTCGCCAACGAGAGCTTTATCGACGAGCTCGCTGCGGCTGCCGGTCAGGATCCGCTGGCTTACCGCATGGGCTTGCTGCAAGGCCAGCCGCGTTTTCTCAACGTACTCAAGCAGGCTGGCGAGAAGTCGGGTTGGGGCCAGCCAGCCGCTGCCGGCCGGTTCCGTGGTGTTGCGCTGATGGAGGGTTACGACACTTACATGGCCCAGGTGGCCGAGATCTCGATGGTGGGTGGCGAACCCAAGGTGCACCGCGTCACGGTTGTGGCCGATCTGGGGCAGATGGTCAACCCTGACACGGTCGAGGCGCAGATCCAGTCGAGCATCATCTTCGGCCTGAGCGCCGCGCTGTGGGGCGAGATCACGGTCGACAAGGGGCGGGTGCAGCAGGCCAACTTCAACACCTACCGCATCATGCGCGGTCATGAAGCACCGCAGATCGACATCGTGCTGGTGGCCAGCACCGAGAAGCCCGGCGGTATCGGCGAGCCCGCGACCGCGCTGATCGGCCCTGCGGTGGCCAATGCGATGTTTGCGGGTACTGGCAAGCGCGTTCGTCGCATGCCTTTCACCGCCGAGAACGTCGCGAAGGCCTAAGGCTGACGTTCAGGCCCCCGGTCGGACTGGCGTCCGACCGGGGGCTTTTTTCTTGGCTTGAACCGCCCAGACCGAGATTCGCGACCTGCGCCAGCGCTTGTCCGGCATGGAGCCATCGAGCGCGGGCGATGCAGCGTCCCGGCTGAAATGAGAACCTAGCCGAGGTGGCGGCCCAGCGCAAACCTGCCTCATGAAGGGTGCAGATTCAAGTGGCTTTGTCAGGCTTCATGCGGACAAAGAAAAATACCTAAGTGATTGATTATTAAGGTATTTTGTTTCTTTCTCGGCCACTTTCGGACCCTGTATTTGGTGCCTCCGACAGGAATCGAACCTGTATCTAGCGCTTAGGAGGCGCTTGTTCTATCCGTTGAACTACGGCGGCTGGGGCGGTCAAGATTCTCGCATGCCGTCTACCAGCGCCAGGACCAGATCATGTCGAGCGCGTTCTCGCTGCCCGATTGCGCGCGAAGCGTGAATCGCTGGGCGATTCGGTAGATCAGCTGCCAGGTGCCGGTGGTGGCGTTGACGCTTCGTTCGTAGCCTAGATACCAGCGCCGCGACAGTTGCTTGCCCAGGCTGACGATGGTCTCGCGGTTGTCGCCGTCACTTTGACGGACCGAAAAGTCGGTCAGCCCCAGTCCTTCCAACAGCGCATCGGTGGGGTTCTGCCCTTTGCCTGACAGCAGCGCCAGCGCGGCGCGCTGCAGCAGCGCGGTGTCGCTGCGACCCAGGCCGTCGGGCGCCCGACCCAGCATCAGCCAGGACAGCTTGTCGTAGTCGGCCAGCTCGGGCTCGCTGTAAAGGCGGATGCGAGGGTTTTGCGCCGATCCCGTCACCAGCACGCCCACGCGCTGGTCTAGGTTGGGCCTGATCGCGAGCACATCGAGCTGCGGATTGTCCAGCGCGCCGCCAAAGTTGACCGTCCCGCGGTCGATCTCGAGCTTCTGCCCATAGGCCGCGACCGTGCCGCCTTCGGTGCGCACCTGTCCGCGCAAGGCCAGCTTGCCCTCTGGGCTGTTGACCATCAGCTCGCCGCGCAGGCCGGTGTCCACGCCTTGGCCGCGCAGCCGCAGTTTTTGGCCGAGGTTGATCTTGAGCGCGACCTGGGCCTGGCGCAGCGCCAGCGGTATCGGTGCGGCTGCGGCCCGTTCGGCCGGTGCTGACGCCGCCGCCGCACCGCGGCGGACCTGGACATCGGCGTCCAGCGCAGGGGCGTCGCCCTGGCTGAGCTCGAGCAGACCTTCATCG
The DNA here is from genome assembly GCA_010030205.1 of Betaproteobacteria bacterium. Classification (GTDB taxonomy): domain Bacteria; phylum Pseudomonadota; class Gammaproteobacteria; order Burkholderiales; family Burkholderiaceae_C; genus Pseudaquabacterium. Next base: position 561 of record RGQD01000256.1, on the reverse strand, counting down.
ACCGTGAAGCTGCCGTCCAGCTTCAGCCTCTGGGCGTCGAGCCGCAGGTCGGCCTGGCCGCTGGCCACCAGCCGGCGGTCGAGGCGGCCGAGCAGGCGAAAGCGCTCGGCCGCCAACTGCAGGCTGGCGCTGGGTGTCGCACCCAGGGTCGCGCTGCCGCTGACTTTGAGCTGACCGTCACCGCCTTTGAAGACCAGGCGTTCGATGCTTGCGCTGTCGCCGGCCAGGGTCAGTGCGAGTTCACCGTCGGCGAGGTTCACCCCTTGCAACAGGTTGCGAACGCCCAAACCACTGCCGACGACCTCGCCCCGCAGTTCGGGCGCGCCCAGTGTGCCGCCGAAGCTGGCGCTGGTTTGCAGCTTGCCCACCAGGCGCCAGCCGGGTGGCACCCAGGCACCCCACACTCCCAGGTTGGCCACCCGCGACTCCAACACGCCCTGCAGGGGCGAATCGGCCGATGGCCAGCGCCGGTCTGCGCTGGTCCGCAAGACCTGGGCGCCGGCCATCTCGCCCAGGCTTGCGCCCGCCAAGCCTTGTGCGAACTGCCACAGCCCGTCGTGG
>RGQD01000255.1 GCA_010030205.1 Betaproteobacteria bacterium | reverse complement strand
AGCCCGGCGATGGCCTTGCCGCCCAGCGTGATCGTGCCGCGGTCGGGCGCGAACAGGCCCGAGATCAGGTTGAAAGCGCTGGTCTTGCCGGCGCCGTTGGGCCCGATCAGCGCATGCAGCTTGCGGTCGCGCAGGCGCAGCGACATGTTCTTGATCGCCTGGATACCGCCGAAGCTCTTGGCCAATCCCGTGGCCACCAGCACCTCCTCGTCAGCGCCTCGCGGTGGCCGCAGGAAGTCTGGCAGCGTCACCAAGCCCGGCAGTCGCTGGGCCATCGCCGCGTCGTCCTCGACCGTCTTGCGCCAGCGCGCGGTGGCGCGCTCGTACAGGCCGACCAGACCGGTGGGCGAGAAGACAATGAAGGCGACGAACAGCAGACCGAAAAAGAGCAACCAGTTTTCGGTCACGCGCGACAGCGAGTCACGGAAGATCACGAAGAACAGTGCCCCCAGCGCCGGGCCCAGGAAGGATCGCATGCCGCCGATGATCACCATCGCCAGCAACTCGCCTGAGAACGCGACCGAGATCGGCTCGGCCGAGGTCATGCGGTTGTTGAATGCCAGCAGCATGCCGGCCAGTCCCGTCAGACTGGCTGAGGCGACGAAAGCCGTGAGCTTGACGCGGTTGGTCGGGTAGCCGACGAAGCGCGCGCGCTGCTCGTTCTCCCGGATCGCCACCAGCACGGTCCCCAGCGGCGAGCGATGGAAGCGCCAAAGCGCCAGCAGCGCGGCGAAGCTGATCGCCGCGACCATTGCGTAAAACGCTGCGGCGCTGTCGAAGGACTGGCCGCCCAGCGTTGGTCTGGCGATGCCGCCCAGGCCGTTTTCGCCGCCGGTGAAATCGGTCCAGCGAAACGCCACCGAGTACAGCATCGCCGACAGCGCGAGCGTGAGCAGCGAGAAATACACGCCGCGTCGGCGCAGGATCAGGAAGCCGAAAGCCCAAGCGATGGCCGCCACCAGCGCCAGTCCCAGCGCCAGCGGGGCGAAGAAAGCGCCCGGGAACAGGTCGCGCTGGACCATCGCTGCGGCATAGGCCGCCAGCCCGAACCAGGCGCCGTGGCCGAAGGAGGTCAGGCCGGAATAGCCGACCAGGATGTTCAGGCCCATGCAGGCCAACGCGAAGATCACCACCTCGGTGGCCGATGTCACGCCCAGGCCCAGCAGTGACAGCGCGAAAGGCAGCAGCAGCAGGGCCAGCGCGGCAACGAGGAGATCGCGTTTCTGGGGCATGGCTATTCGAAGCGCTGGATGCGGTCACCGAACAGGCCGCGCGGGCGCACCAGCAGCACCAGCAGCATCAGCAGGTAGATGGCGGCCTCGGAGTACTGCGAATAGCCCAGTGCCGTGACCACGCCCTTGGTCAGGCCCACGACCAGCGCGGCCAGCACCACGCCCCAGAACGAGCCCAGGCCGCCGATCACGACCACCACAAAGGCCGAGGTGATGATCTCGGCGCCCATCGCCGGGTGGATCGCGAAGATCGGCGCCAACATCACGCCTGCCAAGCCGGCCAGACCCACGCCCAGGAAGGCGATCGCTGCCATGTAGGGCTCGAGCGAGATGCCCATCGCCCCCACCATGTCGGGGTTTTGCACGCCGGCCCGGACCACTCGGCCGAACGGGGTTCGCTGCAACAGGTACCACAGCCCAGCCACACAGGCCGCAGCGACCAGCAGCAGCAGCATGCGGTAGCGCGGGTAGACGAAGTCACCGATGAAGATCTGGCCGCGCAGTTCTTGCGGTATTGCCCATGCCAGCGGCGGCGCGCCGTAGACCATGCGCAGCGTCTGCTCGGCGACCATCGCCAGGCCGAAGGTCAGCAGCAAGGACAGCGCCGGGTCTGCTTTGTAAAAGCGACGAAACAGCAGCCGCTCGACCAGCACGCCCAGGCCGCCGACTGCCAGCGGCGACAGCAGCACCGCGCCGGTGAACCCGAGCGACGGCCCGATGCTCACCGCCAGGTACGCGCCGATCGCATAGAAGGCACCGTGCGCCAGGTTGACGATGCCGCCGAGCGAGAAGATCAGCGACAGGCCGAGGGCGATCAGCAGGTAATAAGCCCCGGCCAGCAGGCCGTTGAGCAGTTGTTGGACGAACAGCACGTGCAGGGTGGGCGGGGGTCAGGCTGTCATCGCGGGTTTCAGGCTCGAGTCGGGCCTGGCGCCGCTCAGCTCATCTTGCACTCGTTCTCTTCCACCGTGCTGGCGATCACCTCCAGTGATTCGTTGGCCGCGGGCACCGGCGCCGACGAGCGGAAGATGTCGTAGTTGTTCTTGATCTCCGAGACCGGCAGTGCTTGCACCGTGTACATCTCGTGCATCATTTGGTGGTCGGCCTTGCGGAAGTAACCCTCGCGCGTCTTCATCAGGCCGAATTTCGCGCCTTTCTCGAAGTGCTCGACGATCTTGATCGAGTCGGTCGACTTGGTCTCGATCATCGCCTGCGCGGTGAGCTTGATTGCGTTGTAGTCGCCCCAGGCCTGGTTTTCCGGCGGGCGACCGTAGCGCTTGGTGAAGTCGGCGACAAACTTCTTGGTCGTCGGCGTGTCGATCAGGTGATGCCAGACCACCGGCCAGGTGCCCAGGAAATTGCCGCGTCCCGCTGCCCAGGCCAGCGCGGTGTCGAAGCCGAAGCCGGCCACCGGGAAGCTCAGACCGAACTCCGTGTACTGCTTGAGGAAGCTGGTGATTTGGTTGCCGGCCAGGTTGCAGATCACCAGGTCGGGCTTGGCGCTGCGAATCTCGAGCAGCAGCGGCGACAGGTCAGTCGCATCGGTGGGCACCAACTTGTCGGCCGCAAAGTCGCCGCCGTTGGCCGACATGAAGCGCTTCGACACGCGCAGCAAGTCGTGGCCGAAAGCGTAGTCGGCGGTCAGCGAAAACCACTTCTTGCCCTTGACCAGGCCTTGCGCCATCAGTGAGCGCCCGCAGGTCTTGACGTACATCGAGTTCTGGCTCTCGATGTGGAACATGAACTTCTTGCAGCTCTTGCCGCGCAACTCGTCGGAGTTGGCGCCGGTGTTGATGAACAGCGTGCGGGTGCGCTCGGCGACCTGGCTGATCGTCAGCGCCGAAGCCGAAGAGATCTCGCCGATGATGCACGACACCTTGTCACGCTCGATCATTCGCTCGGCCTTGGTCGAAGCGGTCTGCGGATTGACCGAATCTTCCTTGAGCAGTTCGACTTTGCGGCCATTGATGCCACCGGCCGCATTGATCTCGGCCACCGCCATGTCCGCGGCTTGCACCGCGTACTCGCCCAGCGGGCCGAGGAAACCGGTGCGAGGCGTCAGGTGGCCGAACCGGATCACATCGGATTGGCCGCGTGACAGTGCGGGAAATCCGAGTATCGCGGCGCCGGCGGTCGCGCCGACCAGCAGATTGCGCCGACCGGTGTCGGTGGTTTCGATCATGGCTTGTCTCCGTAGGCCTGGGGTTGGATGTCACTGACCACCGAGGCGGCAGACCTGGGACAGCTGCTGTCGCGTTGACTGGGCCAATCACTGTTGGTGATCAGGCCCATCCTCTACCAGATTACCCGGTTTGTCTAGACAGGGTCTTCACCGACTTCCGGCTCGCGACTACCGCCGGCGCGACGCCGGTTCGAGGCTGATGCGAGCCGCCGATTGACCGCTCTCAAGCCCAGACCTGGGCGGCTGGGCCTAATGGACTGTCAAGCCCGTTTCGCCGTCCTGTCCAGGGGAAACCATGAAGATTGCAATGCTGTGCCGCCGCCGCATCATCACCACCACCACCACCACCACCACCACCACCGAGGCGTCCGAAAGACCGCGCTTCACCGGGGTGGTCACCGACCCCGACCTGGTGATCGACGTGCTGGCGCGCGGCTTGAGCGTCGCGTCGGTCGCCATCGGTGATCTGTCGAGCCACCGCGTGGCCAGCGTTTCAGAAGATGACGACCTCGACCAAGCGATTTCCGCGATGCAGCAAAGCGGCGTTCGCTGTCTGCTGGTCGTCGACGCTGCTGCGCCTCCCAGCGATGGGCACCTTGGCCCGGGGTGCGGTGTCGACCTGAGCCTGAGCCTGGGCCTGCGGGCCATTTCTCGCTGTTCGCTGCTGGGTCCGGTTTCTGGAGTCGCCGATGTTGTTGTTCTCGATCGACCCTGAGTGCGGTTTTGCGTCGGCGCTGGCCGATGCGCTCGATGAGTCGCTGTCGCCGCATGAAGACCGCAGCTTTGAGGACGGCGAGCACAAGCTGCGGCCGCTGGTCGACCCGCGCGGCGCCGATGTCTATGTGCTGGCCAGCCTGCACGGCAGCCCGCGTTTCAGCCCGCACGACAGGCTGTGCCGGCTGCTGATGTTTATCGCGACACTGCGCGATCACGGCGCGGCTCGCGTGACCGCACTGGTGCCTTACCTGGCCTACGGCCGCAAGGACCGCCAGACCCAGCCCTTCGATCCTGTGGCGCCACGCTATCTGGCGCAGTGGTTCGAGGCCGTCGGGGTAGACCAATTGGTCGTGCTCGAGGCGCACAACCTGGCCGCTTTTCAGAACGCTTTCCGTTGCCCGACGCTGCACTTGGCGGGCCATCGGATCTTCGATACCGCCGTGTCGGCATGGGTCGGCGACCGACCGCTGGCGGTCGCTTCGCCCGACCCGGGTGGTGTCAAGCGCGCGCAGCTGTGGCGTGAGTCGCTGGCGCAGCGCCTGGCGCGCCCGGTTGGTTTTGCGATGGTCGACAAGCGCCGCAGCGCCGGGCAGCTCAGCCGCCGCGGTCTGGTCGCCGGCGAGGTCGAGGGCATGACCGTGCTGCTGATCGATGACTTGATCGCCAGTGGTCAGACCTTGCGGCAAGCCGCGCAAGCCCTGCGCCAGGTCGGCGCACGCGAGGTGATAGGCTTCGCAACGCATGGCTTGTTCACCGGCCAGGCTGCCGAGGCGCTGGCCGACCCGGCGCTGTCTCGGGTGCTGGTGACCGACAGTGTGCCTAGCTTTCGGCTAGCACCCGATGCGCCGGTGCGCGGCAAGCTGCAGGTCGTTCCGGTGCTGGGTTTGTTCGCGCAGGCGGTCAGGGATTGCCGCGACTCCTGGTCAAGACGCTAGCGTGCGGCTGAGGCCTCCAGCCGGTGCGCTGGCTGACGAAATCCACGATGTGAGCGATCAGCCCATCTGCCGTGGCAACCAGGTGACGATGCCCGTAAACAAGCAGATCAGCCCGACCGCGGGTCTCGGCATCGGCGCCGGCTCTTAACAGCACAGCCTGGGTGGGTTTGTCGAGCGCGTCGAATGCGGCCTTGTTGATCAGCACCGCGTTCTTCCGCAGCCAGGCCTGGGCGTCGGCAAAGTATTTCAGGTGTTCGAGGGTCTTGGTGTCGAAACCAGTCGAGCCCGATGACCTGTAGCTCTCGATCACGCCGGTGGCCAGGGCCTGGCTCAGTTCGGCCGCCTGCGCGGTGACCGGCTACGCCCCCACCAGTTCGGCGATGCGCGAGGTGCTCGGGCTGTAGGCGCGCCATTTCACGCCCTTCAAGTCGGCAGCCGCGTTGATCGGCTTCTTGGCATAGATGCCTTGCGGCGGCCATGGCCTGGGTGGTCGATACTGCGAGCCTTGTACCGGAGCGGGCCGACGGGCCCGATCAGATTGATGAACATTGGCAACCCGACCGCCACGCAACCACTGTCCGATCTGCGCCGCTGGCAGTTCTGGATCGACCGTGGCGGCACCTTCACCGACATCGTCGCCTGCCGACCCGATGGCAGCTTGGCCACGGCAAAGCTGCTGAGCGAGGACCCCGAGCATTACCCGGACGCTGCGGTTGAGGGCATCAGGCGCTTGCTCGGCCTGCAGCCCGGCGAAGCGATCACGCCGGCCCAGGTCGACTGCGTGAAGATGGGCACCACCGTGGCCACCAACGCGCTGCTGGAGCGCCGCGGTGACCGCACCGTGCTGGTGATCACGAAGGGGTTTCGCGATGCACTGCGCATTGCCACTCAGGCCAGACCGCGGCTGTTTGATCGCCGCATCCTGCTGCCTGAGCTGCTTTACGAACAAGTGGTCGAGGCCGACGAGCGACTGGACGCACAGGGGCAGCCGCTGCTGGCCTTGGACGAAGCCGCGCTGTGTCGCGACCTGCAGCCCGCTTTCGACGCCGGCATCCGCGCCTGCGCGATCGTCTTGATGCACGGTTGGCGCAGCCCTGGCCATGAGTTGATGGCTGAACGCTTGGCGCTCGCGATCGGTTTCACCCAGGTCAGCGTCTCGCACAAAGTGAGCCCTCTCATCAAGCTGATCCCGCGTGGCGACACCACCGTGGTCGATGCCTATCTGTCGCCGATCCTGCGCCGCTACGTGGCCCAGGTCGAAGCGCAAATGCCCGGCGTGCCGCTCTACATGATGCAGAGCTCTGGCGGATTGACCTCGGCCCAGCGCTTTCAGGGCAAGGACGCGATCCTGTCCGGTCCGGCCGGCGGCATCGTCGGGATGGTGCGCACCGGTTTGGCGGCGGGTCATGGTCAGTTGATCGGTTTCGACATGGGCGGTACCTCGACCGATGTCTCCCACTACGCCCTGGGCGCTGATGGCAAGCCGGGTGAGTTCGAGCGCGCGTTCGACACCCAGGTCGCCGGGGTTCGGATGCGCGCGCCGATGATGAGCATCCACACCGTGGCCGCGGGTGGCGGGTCGATCATCGCATTCGACGGCGCTCGGCTGCGCGTCGGGCCCTCGTCGGCGGGCGCCAATCCAGGCCCAGCGGCCTACCGGCGCGGCGGGCCGCTGACCGTGACCGATGCCAACGTGATGTTGGGCCGGATTCAGCCGGCGCACTTTCCGGCCTTGTTCGGCCCCAGTGCCAATCAGCGATTGGATGCCGACGTGGTGCGGACTCACTTTACCGAGCTGGCCGGTCGCATCGCCGAAGCCACCGGTCGAG
>RGQD01000254.1 GCA_010030205.1 Betaproteobacteria bacterium | reverse complement strand
GGTAAACGCGCAACTCAAACCGCTGGCATGCGATTTCGAGCGGTGTCAACGGCACTTTGCCGGTCGCCATCAACGGCAAAGACCCCACTCAGAGCCTCGAACTAAGGCCCTGGACGCCCCATCGCGACCCCAGCGCCACAAAGAAGCTCGTTTGAACGACCTATCCCCCAGCACGGGCGCTATTGCCATCGCTACACTGAATCTATGAACCACCTCCGCGCAGCCACCCGTGCAGTCCTACAGCAGGTGGAAGAGCGTACCGGCCGGCCCGTCCAGTTCCTGCGGGACGACGGCCTCAAGGTCATGGCGGCGCTCCAGATGGCTAGGAACGGCGCGAGCTTCCACGTTCTGCGCTATCGGCCCAGCGACAGCCCTGTGGATTACCTAATCGCGCATCAGGCCGCCTTCATCCTGCGTCTGTATGAAAACGAGCCGGCCCGGCGTTTCGACTTCTCACCTGAAGATTCCGCCACGGCCCTGATGGAGTCGCTGATCCCGGCGGGTCGCCCGCTTGCTGGCCCAGATGCCGAGGCACTGCCAGAGTTCGCCAAGTTCACGGCCCAATGGGCGTTGATCAATCTGCGGTCCCTGCCGGTCGGTATGCGTGTGGATGCCTGGATCGCAGAAACTCTGCCAGACCTGCGGGACTTGCAGCGGGCGAGTCTGGAAGCCCAGCAGCAGGAAAACGTGGCGGCGTTGTCATACCGCCGGGGAGGCTTGGCCCTACCACGGCCGACCATTGCCCTTGTCGCTGCATTCGCCCAGTTCGTCGACCGACTCTACGCATCAACACGGTTTGCCGTCCCCTACGGGGCTGCTGGACTGCGCGACCAAGGCGCTGAGTTGTTGGGGGCTTGGGACGCCATCGACGCAGCAGCCACCCACGACGTTGAACTGATCGACTGCTGGGCTGCGCTGTGCGGCCTCGCCGGCCACTATTCCTGGATCCCCTTCCGGCCATGACAGCCCAACCCTTCACCTTCCGACTGCCCATCCAGGACTTCGACCTGGAGCTTCTGCCGCCCGAGGCCCGCGCCATCGGTTCGGATGCGTTCAAGGATGCCGTGGTGTCGCACTTCGTGGCCCAGTACGGTGGTGCCGGCCAGTCGGCCATCGTTGCCGTTGACGACACCGATATCAACGTCGTACAGATTCCCTCCAACACGGAGCCCTTGGACTTCGTGATGACCCTGCTTCAGGGTGGCCGCATCATGGAGGCCGTGCCGTTCCTGGAGGCGATGACCAAGAGCGAGCCCGGCAACGCCAAAGTGCTCTACAACCTCGGCATCTCCTACAGCGAACTTGGCAAGTTCGACGAGGCCATCATCAGGCTCAAGCGGGCGGTGCAGGTAGACCCCACGCACGCCCACGCATGGACCGGCATCGGGGTGGCCTACCAACGCCTGGGGAAGAGCGAGCAGGCTCTGGCACCTTTTCAGCGAGCAGTCGAGGAGGCGCCAGATGACGGCTACGCTGCGCGCAACCTTGCGGCCTGTCTGATGTCGCTCGGGCGGCATGCCGAGGGCCTGCCCCTCATGCGCCAAGCGCGGCGGGCGCTGCCCCATGATCAGCAAACGACCTTCGGCCTTGCCACTGCGTTGATCAAGACGGGTGACCCGGACGATGAAGCTGAGGCTGACGAACTGTTCAAGGTGGTCGTTGAGCGATGGCCCGGCAGCAAGGTGGCCGAGTTCGCCCGAGAGGCCAGGACCAAGCTGTCCAGCAAGAGCCTGCGCGGTACTGTCGGTGGGGGTCTGCGCCCTGATGTCGTGATGTACATCTCCTGCGCACTGGATACCTTCGAGAAGGTCGGGCCGACCAAGACTCGGGACATCGCCTTCGAGGTTGCCATGAAGGGCCAAAGCGGCCTCGATACCAACGACAGCGCCCAGAAGTACACCCTCAAGACACTGCCGGGTCAGTTCTCCGGGCTGCACCTCGTGGCGATCATGTACGCCGGCTTCAAGCAATTGGACTCCAACCTGGACGCGGGGATCGACTTCGCTCCAGAGTACTCGGCGGCCCAGGCCATGCGGCAGCCCAAGTGATGGCAGATCAGGCCGATGAGGCAGTGCCCCGACTGGTTGACGTGCAGGGGCTCGCACAGGCCCTGGCCGAGTTCGCCCGTGAACGTGAGTGGGATCAGTTCCACTCGCCCAAGAACCTCGTCATGGCGCTGACCGGCGAGGTCGGGGAACTGTCCGAGGTCTTCCAGTGGATGACCGAGGAGGCATCGACGGGCGCCGCCACCGACCCCAAGACAGCCCAGGCGGTCCGGGATGAGATGGCAGACGTTCTGCTCTACCTCGTGCGACTAGCCGATGTCCTCGGCGTTGACCTCAACGCGGCCGTGCAGGCCAAGCTCAGGACCAACGCCACCAAGTACCCCGCCGACAAGGCTAGGGGCAGCAGCGCCAAGTACACGGAGATGTAGATCGGCGCCAGTGACCAGGGATTAACGTGATCGTCTATCAGGCCGACAAGAAGCAGTTCCTCAGGGACAACGACGACAAGGAAATCGACGAGGTCATCCACCTCAGATACCAAACACAGACGGGCCGGAGGGTGCCCAAGGCCGAGATTCGGTCCTGGAGGGAATCGCTCGGATACATGGCGAAAGTGCTGCGCGACGACGACATCCCGGCAGACATGGGCGTTGCGATCGAGTACCACATCCCACAAAGTACCAAGCGGATCGACGTGACCCTCACCGGCTACGGCCCAGGCGGTGAGAAGAACGCGGTCGTGGTCGAGTTGAAGCAATGGGAGCACGCCAAGGCCACCGCCAAGGACGCCATCGTGGTGACCTACGTGGGCGGGTCCAACCGCGAGGTCGTCCATCCGTCCTATCAAGCGTGGTCCTACGCGACCCTGCTGGAGGGATTTAACGAGGCGGTCTATGACGGCGGCATCGCTGTACTGCCCTGTGCCTATCTGCACAATTACGTCGAGGACGGCATCATCAGTGCGCCGCACTATGAAGCCTACATCGCGCGGGCGCCGCTGTTCCTGAAGGGCGATGACGACCGCCAGCGGTTGCGCGACTTCATAAAGAAGCACGTCCGGCACGGGGATAACAAGGCAGTCCTGTACGCCATCGAAAACGGCCGCATCAGGCCCTCCAAGGCCCTTGCAGAGGCGATGAAGGGCATGCTGAGGGGTAAGCCGGAGTTCGTTCTCATAGACGACCAGAAGGCCGCCTATGAGGCTGCAATGGCTGCCGGGCAGTCGGCCGCCCAGGATGAGCGCCGGGTGCTCATCATTGAAGGCGGCCCAGGCACCGGCAAGACCGTGGTGGCCGTGAATCTGCTCGTGGCGCTGACCGGCAAGGGCTTGGTGGGGAAATACGTATCCAAGAACGCGGCACCCCGAAAAGTCTATGCGGCCAAGCTATCAGGCGCGATGACGTTGACCCGGTACTCCAACCTATTCGTCGGCTCCGGGGGATTCATCGAGACGCCGAACGCCACCTTCGACTTCTTGGTGGTCGATGAGGCCCACCGTCTGAATGAGAAGTCGGGGCTCTATGGGAACTTGGGCGAGAACCAGATCAAGGAGATCATTGGCGCCGCCAAGTGCACCGTGTTCTTCCTCGACGAGGACCAGCGGGTGACCTTGAAGGACATCGGCTCGAAAGAGCAGATCAGGAAGTTCGCCAACGAGCAGGGCGCGGCAGTCCAAGAATACGAACTGGCCTCTCAGTTTCGGTGCAGTGGGTCACACGGCTATCTTGCATGGCTGGACAACGTCCTCGGTATCCGGACCACGGCCAACGACACACTGAACACTGCCGAATATGACTTCCAGGTCTTCGATGACCCAGTCGTGATGCACGCGGCCATTGAGGCCAAGAACGGCGACAACAAGGCCCGAGTGGTGGCTGGCTACTGTTGGCCCTGGACGAGCAAGAAGACCCCATCGGCAACCGACATCAACATCGGCGACAACTACAAGCGGCGTTGGAACCTCGACGACGACGGCAGCCTGTGGATCATCTCGCCGGAGTCCATCAACGAGGTTGGCTGTATTCATACCTGCCAGGGCCTGGAGGTGGATTACATCGGCGTAATCATCGGCCCCGACCTTATCGTCCGCGACGGGCGGATCAGGACGGACCCGGCGGGCCGATCAAAGCAAGATCAGTCCATCAAGGGATGGAAGTCGGCGATGAAGGCTGACCGTGAGGGAACCCTGGCGGCCGTCGATCTGATCATCAAGAACACCTACCGGACGCTCATGACGCGGGGCATGAAGGGGTGCTACTTATACTGCACCGACGAGGAGACCCGGAACTATTTCAGAGGTGTTGGCGCCGGTGTAAACCCGTCACTATTCGCCGGTGAGGTGTCGGATTTGCAATTGAGCCTGGCCTGACGTGGATTGATAGCGGCGCCTCAAACGAGTCAGGGCCCGCGAGGGGCCCTGAGGTGACGGCGTCATTGTTGGCGGCAGATGGTGCCGCTGAGATGGTTTTTCAGAACGGTTCGTCGGGATCGAACTCGGGGCCATGCCCATCGGGCATCAGCTGATCACGCCAGGCTTGCTGCATCCGCGGCCCGTAGGCGGTCCATAGCGCTTGACGCATGGCCTGCAAGCACTCGGCGACCGCCAACGCTTGCTCTGCTGTCCAATGCAGAGGAACCGCCGAGGCGGAAGAAGGCATCGGCACTGACGTTGACGTTGAGCGGGCGATCATTCGCCGCCCTTTTGCACACGAGGCATTGCAGATTTGGCCTTGGCCGATCGCTCGACTTTGCGCTGCGCCTCGCGCTCCTTGGTTTCCTTGACGCGGTAGGACTCGCCGTCGATGCGCACCACCTCGGCACGGTGCATCAGCCTGTCGATCAGCGAGACCACGCAGGCCGCGTTGGGGAAGACCTCGCCCCAGTCGGCGAAGGCGCGGTTGGTGGTTACCACCGTGCTCTTGTTCTGGTAGCGCCGACTCACCAACTCGAACAGCAAGTCGGCGTGTCGGTTCGAGTACGACAGGTAGCCCACCTCGTCAATGATGAGCAGGTCTGGCGCCGCGTAGTGGCGCAGCTTGCGTCGCAGGGCCGCGTCGCTGTCGAGCGAGGCCAACTCGCCCAGCAACTGTCCGGCGGTGATGAACAGCGCGGTGTGGCCGGCCAGCACCGCTTGGTAGGCGATGTTGCATGCGCACATGGTCTTGCCCACCCCGTTGGGGCCGACGAGGACGATGTTGTTGGCCTCCTTGAGGAAGTCCAGCGTCATCAGCTCCTCCATGGCGCCGCGGTCGCACTGCCGGGGCCAGGTCCAGTCGAAGTCGGCCAATGTTTTGAAGCGCCCGATGTGGGCATCGCGCAGGCGGCGCTCTAGGCTGCGTCGGCTGCGCTCGGCGTCCTCCCAGCCCAGCATCTGCGCCACCCAGCGCGCTTGGTCGGGTTGTGCCATCACCTCGCCCCAGTGTGCGAGCAGGCCGTGCAGCCTCAGATCGCTGGCGTGCTCGCGCAGCTCGGCCTGGGAAGGCTGGGGTTCATTCATCGGTTTTGTCCTTGTCGTCACGGTCATAAGAGCCCAGGTCGTGCGATCGAACCGGCGCATCGCGCTTGACCACGTGCTCGGGCAGCACCAGCGCGACCGGCGGGGGTTGGCCGGCCGCCTCGCGCACACGCTCAAGCGCCAGACGCACCGCGTTGGGATGCGGCACATCGCGTTCGATCGCATCCAGGATGGCCACCTGCAGCGCCGCGGCACCCCAGCGCTCGAGCAAGCGCAGCAGCGCGGCGGTGATCGAGCCCAGGTTGTGGCCTCGCGCGCCGGCGCGCTCGAGCAAGGTCGCACTGGCCGGGGCGGCCGCGCTCAAGCGGTCGCAAGCGCGGTGGACCCGGGCTGCGCGCTTGCGCTCGACCAGGCGCTGCACATGGGCGGGGTCCTCGATCTGGGCGTGGCCGTCCCAGCAGCGCGGATGTCGAGCCACCTCTGTGGCGCCGTCCAAGATGCGCACCCACTGCTCGTCAGCGAGCACCGTCAACGTGCGTCGGACATGGGTGTGAGGCACCGAGTAGTCGTTCAGATCGAAGCGCACATAGGGCGTCTTGCCCACCGAGACGGGCAAGCGCTCGCCCAGCGCGAAGTCCTGCTGGGGCAGCGCCAGCAGGCTCGCGGCCTCGGCCTCGAAGGCCTGGCGCACGCTCAGCCGGTTGTCCTCGGGCCAGCGCCGATCAGCCGACGTCCCATCAGTCCAAGCTCGTGCCTGGACGTTGAGATCGGCCAAGTCGGTGAAGCTGCGTGCGGCGAAGAAGCTGTCGCGCACGTAGCGGATCGCGCGCTCAACGCGCCCCTTCTCGTTGCCGCGCGCCACCGCCACCGGGCGCGGCTCGAAGCGGTAATGGCTGGCCAGGGCCAGTAGCTCGGGGTTGAAGCGGATCGCATCACCCTGGCGCTCGAGCACCGCACTCTTCAAATTGTCGTACAGGACCACCCGGCTCGAGCCATTGAAGGCGGCGAAGGCCTCGACATGGCCACGCAAGAAGCTGTCCCTCGACATGGCCACGCAAGAAGCTGTCCATCCGAGCGTTGAGGAAAAAGCGCAGGAAGATCTGACGAGACGAGCTCAGCACCATCACGAAGGCCATCAAGGGGCGCCGGGCACGCCCGATCTGCAGGTGCCCGAAGTGGCCCCAATCGCACTGCATCTGCTCGCCTGGCAGTGTGCGCAGTCGCAGGTAGGCCTCGGCCTCAGGGCGTGGGCGCAACCCGGCGATGAGGTGGCGGAAGTGCGAGCCAGCGCCCACGTAGCCGCGCTCGCCCACCATGGCGTGCAGCCGCGCCGCGGTGAGCGTGGGGAACTTGGTCAAGGTGGCCAGGATGAAGGGCCGGTACGGGTCGATTCGGCTGCGGCGCAGCGGCGAAGGGTGCACCGGCGCGCGGTTGCCCGCGAGCACGCGCCGCACG
>RGQD01000253.1 GCA_010030205.1 Betaproteobacteria bacterium | reverse complement strand
CTTGAAGTAAGCCGTGGCGCCTGCCGGATAGCCGACATTGAGCCGCGCTGCCGGCCCCGGGTCCTGGCCCTCGTTGTTGTAGTAACCCGGCGTGCAGTCGGGTGAGCTGGTCATCCGGCCCGGGCTGGCCCGCAGCAGGTCGACCCAGGCGTTCTCGGCCGCTTCGGTGACTTCGACCGCAGCGCAGCCTTTGTCGCGTGCGTGAGCGACCACCGTGGCGATCGTGGTCGCAGCCTCGGTCAGGTTGTGCGGCACGTTCGAGATCAGGTTCGCGCCCTGGGTCGGCTGCACAAAGAACGCGTTCGGGAAGCCGTGCACATGGATACCGTGCTGGCTGCGCATGCCCTGCGCCCAATGCTCGGACAGACGCCGGCCGCGTTGGCCGATCAAGTCGAAGCCCGCGCGGCGCTGCAGCGGCGTTCCAACCTCGAAGCCCGAGGCATAGATGATGCAGTCGACCGGGTATTCGCGGCCGTCGACGACGACACCGGTGGCGGTGATGCGCTCGACGCCTTGGCCCTCGGTGTCGATGAGATGCACCCCGGGTTGGTTGAAAGCCTGCAGGTAAGTGTCGTGAAAACAGGGGCGCTTGCACAACTGCCGGTACCAGGCCTTGAGCTTGTCGGCGGTGTCGCGGTCCTGCACGATCGCGTCGGTCCTGGCGCGGATCTCGGTCATCTTCTCGAAGTCGGCGTCCTCGTAGGCGGCCAGCATCTTGGGCACGCTGCGCTCGGCAGGCGCCAGCTTGCTGATCTGAGCGCGTATCCGTCCGGCCAGGTCGGTCCAGCCGTCCTGGACCAGGTCGACCTTGGCGTTGCCGCCAGCTTGGTTGGCGCTGAAGTTCTCGAGCCAGCGCTGCTGCCATCCAGGCGTGGCGATGCCGGCAAACCATTCGGGGTCTATCGGCGCGTTGTTGCGCGCATCGACCGACGAAGGCGTTCGCTGGAAAACATACAGCGCCTGGCAGGCGCGCGCCAGGTGCGGCACGCACTGCACCGAGGTCGCACCGGTGCCGATGATCGCGACCCGCTTGCCGGCCAACTTGTCTAGCGGCGCGCCCGAGGGGTCGCCGCCGGTGTAGCCATAGTCCCAACGGCTGGTGTGGAATGAGTGGCCTTGAAAGGACTCGATCCCGGGGATGCCCGGCAGCTTGGGAACATGCAGCGGACCGGTGCCCAGGCCGATGTGCTGCGCGGTGAAAGCATCACCGCGGTCGGTCTCGATCAGCCAGCGCGACCTCGCTTCGTCCCAGCTCAGCGCGCGCACCTGGGTGTGCAGCAGCGCGTTGTCGTAGAGCCCGTAATGCCTGCCGATGCGCTGGCAATGCGCCAGGATCTCGCTCGCATGGGCATACTTCTCGGTCGGCATGTGGCCGGTCTCTTCGAGCAGCGGCATGTAGACCATCGACGCGGTGTCGCACTGCGCGCCGGGGTAGCGGTTCCAGTACCAGGTGCCGCCGAAATCACCGCCTTTGTCGATCACGCGAACGTCGGTGATGCCGGCCTCGACCAAGCGCGCCGCCGTCGCCAGACCGGCGAAACCGCCCCCGATGAACGCAAAGCTGACGTGATCGGTCTTGGCTTGGCGCGGCTTGACCGGCAGGTAGGGGTCATCCAGGTAATGGGCGAAGCCCGCCCGGATCTCCAAGTACTGCTGGTTGCCGTCGGGGCGAAGTCGCTTGTTGCGCTCCTCGAGGTACTTGCGTCGCAAGCCCTCTTTGTCGATGACTGGTCGATTCAAGGCCCGACTCCCTGGGTTGATGGTTTCGCCTGCGCGCCCGGGGCACGCAGGGCTGGATGCTCGCGCCTCAGTCCGCCAAGTGGACGATCATCTTGCCGGTGTTGGCGCCGCTGAACAACCCGATGAAAGCCTGCGGCGCTTGGGCCAGGCCTTCGTAGCGGGTCTCGCGGTACTTGACCTGGCCCGAGGTCACCCAAGCGCTCATGTCGCGCATGAAATCGGCGCGCAGGTCCTCGTGCCGGCTGACGATGAAGCCGCGCAGCGTCAGGCTCTGGCCGATCGCCAGCATCAGGTTGTTCGGACCGGGGACGGGCGCGGTGGCGTTGTAATTGGCGATCGCGCCGCACAGCGCCAGGCGGCCGTTGACCCGCATCGCGCCGAGCGCTGCCTGCAGATGGTCACCGCCGACGTTGTCGAAATAGACGTCCAAGCCCTCGGGCGCGGCGCGGCGCAACTGCCCCGGCAGGTCGCCGGCGTGGTAGTCGAAGACATGGTCGAAACCGATCCCGCGGCAGTACTCGATCTTGTCAGCCGATCCGACCGAGCCGACCACGGTGCAGCCGCGGATCTTGGCGATCTGGCCCACCAGGCTGCCGACTGCGCCCGCCGCACCCGAGACAAACACCGTCTCGCCGGCCTTGAGCGCGGCAATGTGCAGCAGACCGACATATGCCGTCATGCCCGGCATGCCGAGCACGCCGAGGTAGGCCGAGGGCGGCGCCACCGGGTCGGCGATGCGCGAGATCCCGGCGCCATCGCTGACGAAGGCCTCGCGCCAACCGAGGTTGCTCGAGACCAGGTCACCCGCCGCGAAACCCGGGTGCCGGCTCTCGAGCACCCGGCCGACCGCACCACCTTGCATCACTTCGCCGATTTGCCAGGGCGCCGAGTACGACTTCACGTCGCGCATGCGTCCGCGCATGTAAGGGTCGACGCTCATCGCCAGGTTCTGTACCAGCAACTGCCCTTGACCGGGTTTTGCCAGCGTGACATCGGCGAGTTCGAAGTCGGCGGCGCTAGGGGTGCCGGTCGGGCGGTTCTTCAGGCGTAGTTCACGGGAGTTCATGGCGGATAGGCTTTCGTTCAAGAAGTGGACAGTGGGAGCGAATGACGTCGCGGCCTGCTGCGCCGTCGGGCTGATCGAACAGCTCTCGTCAAGCCACCGCTCAGCCGCAATGCCGCGCGACATCCGCCCAGCCTAGGGCTCGCGGCAACGCCACACTGTCAACCAGCGGACAGCTTGGTCACGCTGCCGAAGGCCAACAGCGCGCAAGCACCTCGGTCGGCCAGGGCAGCGAACGCTTGTCGCGGCGGTCGAACCAGACATGGACCGACCGGCCGCGCCCAGCCAGACGCGGCGGGTCTGACCCACCGACACCGAGGTCCTCGACCGTGATCGAATGCTCCATGCTGGAGCGTCCGACGCGGGTGACCTCGATGCTGCACAGCACCGTGGCCGGTGGCTTGACTTCGCCGAGGAAGTCGTATTCCAGGTGCGCCATCATCGCGCCCTGAACGAGCTTGCCATCGCGTATGCCCATCGCCACGTACCAGCCGTGGAAGGTCTGGTTGATGAACGCGAAATAGCGCGCGTTGTTGACATGGTCGCTGAAGCGGTCGTCCGGCAGGTCGTGATCGCCGGTCAGGATGCGCAGTGAATGGCTCAGCAAGGGCGGCATGTGGCGAGGGCAGTGAGGGTTGGCCGCGCGGATGATAAGTCCGGTGGCGGTGTCAGCCGGCGACACCGCAGCCCGGCGCCCGACTCAGGCTGCCGGCAAGTAGCGAACCGCCAGCACGCCGCCGATCGCGGCGATGCCGGCCTGCACCTCGGGCGTGACAGGGCTGTCGACATCGACCAAGGTGTAGGCCATGCCGCCGCGCGACTTGTTGACCATGTTGTGGATGTTCAGCCCGGCCTGCGCCATCGCGGTCGAGATCTGGCCCAGCATGTTGGGCACGTTGGCGTTGGCGATCGCGACCCGGAAAGCCGATTCGCGCGGCATGCTGATCTGCGGAAAATTCACCGCGTTGACGACGTTGCCGTTCTCCAGGTAATCGCGCAGCTGGTCGACCACCATCACCGCGCAGTTCTCCTCGGCCTCGCGGGTCGACGCACCCAGGTGCGGCAGCGCCACCACACCGGGCTTGCCGTGCAGCGCAGCGCCGGGGAAGTCGCAGACATACTGGCCAAGGTGTCTGGCCTCGATCGAGTCGAGCACCGCGCTGTCGCTGACCACGCCTTCGCGGCTGAAGTTCAGCAACACCGCACCGGCACGCATCAGGCCGATGTTGGCGTCGTTGACGAGGTGCCGGGTGGCGTCGATCAGCGGCACATGCAGCGTGACGAACTGCGAGTTCTTCAGCACATCGTTGACGCTGGCAGCGCGCCGCACCTGCGAGGGCAGGCTCCAGGCCGCGTCGACCGTGATCTCGGGGTCGAAGCCCAGCACGTTCATGCCGAGCTTGATCGCCGCCTCGGCAACCAGGCAGCCGATCTTGCCCAAGCCGATCACGCCCAGGGTCTGGCCCGCGAGCTCATAGCCCGCGAAAGCCTTCTTGCCGTCCTCGACCGCCTTGTCCAGGTCGGGCGCTGCGGTGTCGAGCGCGGCGACAAAGCGCAGCGCCGGCGCGATCTGGCGCGCGGCCATCAACATGCCCAGCAGCACCAGTTCCTTGACCGCGTTGGCGTTGGCGCCGGGCGCGTTGAACACCGGCACGCCGCGCTGGCTCATCGCTTCGACCGGGATGTTGTTGGTGCCGGCGCCGGCACGGCCGATTGCCCGCACGCTGGCCGGGATCGCCACGCTGTGCAGGTCGGCCGAGCGCAGCAAGATCGCCGCCGGGTCGGCCAGATCTTTGCCGACGCGGAAGTTCTCTGCAGGCAACCTGGACAGGCCGCTGGCCGAGATCTGGTTGAGCACCAGAACGCTCATGCGATCAGCCATGCTGGGCCTCGAATTCCTTCATGTAGGCCACCAGCGCCTGGACGCCTTCGACCGGCATCGCGTTGTAGATCGAAGCCCGCATCCCGCCCACCGAGCGGTGGCCCTTGAGCTGGACCATGCCGCGCGCGACCGAGCCCTTCAGGAACGCATCGTCCAGGCTTTCGTCGCGCAGCTTGAAAGGCACGTTCATCAGCGAGCGATCGGCGCGCGCGACCGGATTGCTGTAGAAAGCGCTGGCGTCGAGGTAGTCGTACAGCAGCGCGGCTTTGGCGCGGTTGTGCGCTTCCATCGCCACCAGGCCGCCGCGCGACTTGATCCAGTTGAACACCAGCCCGGCGATGTAGACCGCGTAGGTCGGCGGGGTGTTGAGCATCGAGTCGTTGTCGGCCTGCTGCTTGTAGTCGAAGGCCGACGGCGTGCAGGCCAGCGCCTGGCCGATCAGGTCATCGCGGACGATCACGATCGTCAGCCCGGCCGGGCCGATGTTCTTCTGCGCGCCGCCGTAGATCAGCCCGTAATTGGCGACATCGACCGGGCGCGACAGGATGCTGCTCGACATGTCGGCCACCAACGGCACGCTGCCGACATCGGGCGTGAAGTGGTACTCGACGCCACCGATGGTCTCGTTCGAGCAGATGTGCACATAGGCCGCATCGGGGTCGAGCTGCCAGTCGGCGCGCGCCGGCACGCAGCTGAAGTTGCTCGCCTCGGCGCTGGCGGCGACGTTGACCTTGCAGTACTTCTTGGCCTCCTTGATCGACTTCTTAGACCATTCGCCGGTGTTGATGTAGTCGGCGCCGGCTTTGCCGCGCAGCAGGTTCATCGGCACGATCGCGTTCTCGGCCATCGCCCCACCCTGTATGAACAACACCTTGTAGTTGGCAGGGATCGCCATCAGCTCGCGCAGCAGCGATTCGGCCTCGGCGTGGATCGCGATGAACTCTTTGCCGCGGTGGCTCATCTCCATCACCGACATGCCGCTGCCGTGCCAGTCGAGCATCTCGTCTGCGGCCTGGCGCAGCACGGATTCGGGCAGCGCGGCCGGGCCGGCGCTGAAGTTGAAGACTCGGGTCATCGAAAGAAACTCCACAGAAAATGGGGACGGGCAGCGCGGGCTCGCGCCGGGCCAACCCGAAAGCATACAGCCAGTGGCAAGCAGGCGACGAGCGCCAGGGTCAAGGCGGCGTGGCTTGCGGCAACACCAGGCCGCGGCGGGCCATCTCGGCGCGAACCCGGTCGGGCCGGTCGCTGATCACGCCGTCCACGCCCAGATCCATCACCCGCGCGATCTGCACCGGGTCGTTGACCGTCCAGGCCAGCACCTGCAAGCCCAGCGCCTGGGCTTGTTTGACCAGACCGGCGTCGAGGTCGCCGAAATAGGCCGCCCAGATCCGTCCGCCCGCAGCCTGCACCAGCTTGGGCACCGAGCCGTGGTCACGGTAGCGCCAGCCCGCGGTCCAGGGTGAATCGGTGGCCGCGCCAGCGCCGATGTTGTCGAGCCAGTGCTGCTGCGCGCTGAGGTAGACGGTGGAAATTTCAGGCGCTTCGCGCTGCACCAATTGCAGCGTTCGCCAATCGAAGGACTGGATGCTGCTGCGCGCAGCCATGCCGGCGTCGCGGATCGCGGCGATCAATGCCCGCGTGAAAGGCTCGGGCGCCAGCGTGTCAGCGGGCGCCAGCGGCGAAACCTTGGTCTCGATGTCGAAGCGAACGGTCTCGTTGCCCGATCGCCGCACCAGCGCGAACAACTCGGCCAGTGTGGCCAGCCGGGTGCCGTCGACCGCCACCTGGTCTGGGAACTGCGCCGCGTAGCGCGAACCAGGCTTGATCCGGCCCAGATCGAAGCGGCGCAACTCGGCCAGGCTGTGGTGGTGGATCAGCGGGCCAGGCGCTGGCAGGAATTGACCATCGGGGCCACGGGTGATCTCAGGGTTGAGCGCCGGGTCGTGCGAGATCACCAGCACGCCGTCGCGGGTGATCGCAACATCAAGCTCTAGCGTCGTCACGCCGATCGCCAGCGCCCGCTCGCGATGTCCTGCAGCCCGGGATGGGCCGTCAGCGACCGATTCTGACCGCTGCGCAAGCTGATCCAGCGCAAGGCCCTGGCAGCGGCTGGCTTGCAGCATCTGCTGGCCTGGTGCCGGAGTTCGCGTCGACGTTCGCGGCCCCCGCGCAGCGGCTTCATCGGGCTTGGCATTGCCCCAGATCAACAGTCATCGACAGCGCTGTCGAT
>RGQD01000252.1 GCA_010030205.1 Betaproteobacteria bacterium | reverse complement strand
GCTGTGGCTGCACCGGCTTCGGCTTCGGGTTCACACGCGCGCCGTCTGCTCACCCTGGCAACGGCTGCACTGGGCGGTCTGGCCGCCACGCAGATCGGCCTTCCATTGCCCTGGGTGCTGGCCATGCTGGCGGGCTTCGGAGCGCCACAGCCGGCACAAGGCCGGCGCCTGGCGCAAGTCATCATCGGTACGGCGCTGGGCCTGACCTTCACGCAGGAAGTCATCCGCGAGGTGCTGTCGCTGGGCGGCGACAGCTGGCGAATCCGCTTTGCGGTCGCCAATGCCGGTTACTTGCCGAGTTATGTCACCAAGCGCGCGCTCGAGCGAAAAACCGTGCGTGGCGTGGTGTTCGAGCTGCACCCACCCGCCGGGTTGGCGCTGCAGACCGGCAAGCTGCGGGTCGAGGGCGGCCAGCTCGAAGGCCACGCGCCGAAGTCCTCGCTGCAAGCCTTTGCGCCCAACCGAGAGGTCACCGCTGACCGCGCGGTGGTCGAGTGGGTGGTCAGCGCGCCGCGCGGCACCCGGGTGGCGATGACGGCCACCGCTGACCGCGCCGGCACGGTTCGCGCCGAGGTGACATTGGGCTGAATGCCCAGGCGCGCGGCAGCTTGCCGCGCTGTCAAGGCTCCAGGATCGCGAACATCGGCGCGAAGCTGTCGAGCGTGTCGAACAGCGCTGCCACGGCTTCGCGCTGCCCGGTCACGCCAATCACACCATCGGCCAGCGCCTGCGAAAACGACTGCCCGGCCACCATGATGGCGGCGAGCCCCTTGCGATCCATCTCGACCCGCGCCTGCGCCCTGGTCCCGTGCGAGCCGGGGCCATGGCTGAGCGCGCAATGGCTCAGCGTGAGCCTGTGGCCGCCTTCGTCACCGGCCATCACCCAGTCGATGCGCAAAGCCAGTCCAGCCGCTTTTTGCCCATTCACGCGGATCGCCAGATAGTCGAAGAACATCGGCATCGGCAGCATCGCCACCACCCGCGGCGCGACCCCGCCCTGCGCCCCCGGCGGCGATTTGGGGGCGCCAAAACGCAATTCCTTCGCCCCCAGCAAGTAGGCGTTGCGCCAGGTCGATGATTCGCTCTGATAGCCCAGTTGTTCCAGCGCGTCAGCGCCCAGTTCACGCGCTGCCCGGTGGCTGGGATCGGCGAAGACGACATGGTGCGTGACCTGGGCCACCCATCGGTAGTCGCCCGCCTCGAAGTCCTTGCGCGCGCGCTCGAGCACCGCATCGGCACCGCCCATGTACTCCAGATACTTGATCGCCTCGGCCTGCGGCGTCAGCGGATTGAGGTTGACCGGGTTGCCGTCATAAGGCCCCAGGTAGTGCGCGTACACCGCCCGGACATTGTGTGCCAGAGCGCCGTAATAAGGCCGCGCGTGCCAGCTGCCCTGCAGCGAGGCCGGCATCGTGAAGTCTTCAGCAATCTCGTGCGGCGTCAAGCCATGGCTCATCAGCCGCAAGGTCTGGTCGTGCAGGTAGCGGTACATGTCGCGCTGCTCTTCGATGAAGCGCCTGACCTTGCCCTGATCCCAGGTCGGCCAGTGGTGCTGCGCGATGCAGATGTCGGTGCGGTCGATGAAAGCGTCGAGTGCCTGGTCCAGGTACTTCGACCAGGCCAGCGAGTCCCGGGTCTTGGCACCGCGGATCGGGCACAGGTTGTGCATCGTGTGACAGCCGTTTTCCGCCAGGTTCAGCACCCGCAATTGCGGAAAAAAGAAATTCATCTCAGCCGGCGCTTCGGTCTCGGGCGTGAGCTGGAAGACGATCTCGATGCCGTCGACGACGAGGGTCTCGGTCGGCTCGGAGATGATGCGGTTGGGCGCGATCAGGCTCATCGATCCGCGCCCGGTAACCTTGCCCAGACCGCTGTCAACATGCCCGCGCGCACCACGCTCGAGCGTCGGGCCAAACTGGAACATCGCGCGCCGTCGCATCGGCACGCCGGCCAGGATGTTCTCCGAGATCACCTCCTTCATGAAACCGTCGGGGGCGATCACGGCCACCTCGCCACTGGCCGCTTGCTCGGGCGTGATCACCCCTTCGACCCCACCGTAGTGGTCGGCATGGCTGTGCGAATAGATCACCGCGCGCACCGGTCGGTCGCCGCGGTGGGCTCGGTACAGCGCCAGCGCCGCGCTCGCACTCTCGGTGAAGGTCAGCGGGTCGATGATGACGATGCCGCTGTCGCCCTCGATGATCGTCATGTTGGCGAGATCGAAGCCGCGCACCTGGTACAGGCGGTCGGTGACTTTGAACAGGCCGTGCAGCCGGTTCAAGCGCGCCATGCGCCACAGGCTAGGATTGACCGAATCGGGAGAGCTCTCGTCCTCGAGAAAGCTGAACGAGGACATGTCCCAGACGACCTGCCCCTTCGCGCCGAGGATGCGCGCATCCGGGATGCTGCCGATCAGGCCGCGCGCCGCGTCGTCGAACGAAGCCTGGTCCGAAAAGTCCAGCGCAGAAAAGATCGCGCGATTCATGCCACAGGTGTGGCCAGAGGCCGGCTTCATGATCGAACCGAGTTCCGAGGAGCTGCTCATGCTGGTCTTCCAGGACAAAGAAGTGAACGATAGCCCGGCAGGCCAGGCCTGCCGGCCGAAACCGCAAGGCTTGGGCGACCCGTCAGGCAGCGAACACCGGGTCGATCGGCGCCGCGCAGGGATGACGGGCCTCGAGCACCTCGGCGGCATCGAGCAAGATGTCTTCGCGGAATCGCGCGCCGGTGAGCTGCACACCGATAGGCAGTCCGTTCACCGAGCCGGCCGGCGCACAGATCGCTGGCAAGCCGAGCAGCGGCACGCTGAACTGCGGCAACTGCGCGCGCAGGATGCGGTCCATGCTCTCGGGCGATTCGACGTCCAGCCCCCAGGCAAAAGGCGGCTCGGCACTGAGCGGCCCCAGCACCAGCGGGTAATCCTGCAGAAAAGCATTCCAGCGCCGGATCAGCGTGGTGCGCCTGGCCAATGCGCGGAAGTAGCCCTCGGCATCGAGCACTGGCGAGTGCCGCGTCATCGCACGGAAAGCTAGCTTGATCGCGTCGTCGCCCAGGCGCTCGACCAGCGGCCCCATCGAAAGCCGCGCCTCGTTGTCTGCGATCAGCGACCACAGGCTGGCGGCTTCAGCGATGTCGGGCGGCTCGACGGCCTCGACCTGGTAGCCAGCGTCCGACAGCCAGCGAGCAGCGCGTTCGACTGCTTCAGCCACCGCTGGATGCACCGTGACACCGGGTATCGCGGCGCTGTAAGCGACCCGGATCGGCCGCAGCAGCGGCGGCCCCTGAAGCGGCACCGGCACCCAGGCCGGGTCGCGCAGGTCTGCCGCCGACATCGCTTGCAGCCCGAGGCGCACGTCGGCCACGGTACGCGCCAGCGGCCCCTGGACCGACATCATCGCCATCCCCGGCGGGCGCTCCTCGGCAGCGCTCGGGTTGAAATTGGGAATTCGACCGACCGATGGGCGCAGGCCATAGATGCCGGTGCAATAAGCCGGATAGCGCACCGAGCCTGCGATGTCGTTGCCATGTGCGATCGGCCCCATGCCCGAGGCGACCGCCGAAGACGCGCCGCCGCTAGAGCCGCCAGGGGTGTGGTCGCGCGACCAGGGGTTGAGCGTGCGGCCGTGCAGGTCGTTGTCGGTGAACCAGCGAAACGAGAACGCCGGTGTGTTGGTACGGCCGAAGATCACCGCACCGGCGCGCCGCAGGTTGGCCACGACCGGGCTGTCGTCGGTCGCGATCGCATCGCGCAGCGCGACGAGGCCGTTGGTGGTCGCGCAGCCGCGCTGGTCGACGTTGACCTTGGTCGTCACCGGCACGCCGTGCAACACGCCTAGCGCGTCACCCCGGGCGACCGCTAGATCGGCAGCGTCGGCGGCAGCGAACGCGCTGTCGTGCAGGACATCGACGATCGCATTGAGCCGCGGGTTGACCTCGGCCACACGCGCCAGACAAGACGCCGTGGCCTCGCGGCTGGAAATTCGGCGGGTGCGGATGGCCTGCGCCAGATCGGTGGCCGACCAGCGCCAAAGCGGTTCGTTCATTGGATGGCCTTTGTAGCGATCAGACCTTGGCGTCAGCGACCATCTTGCGCCACACCGGCAGTTCGCGCTGGATCTGCGCGGCAAACTCTTCGGCGCTCTTGGTCGTCGGGGTCGGTGTGTTTTGCTTCTCGGCGAAGAAGCTGCGGGTCTCGGGCAGCAGCAGCCACTTGTTGAGCAAGGCATTCAGACGGTTCACCAGATCGGCAGGCATGCTGGCCGGCCCGAACAGGCCGTACCAGGGGGCTGACTCCAGCGGGTAGCCTTGCTCGCCCATCGTGGGCACGTCGGGCAGCTGCGGCAAGCGCTTGTTCGACAACGCCGCAATCGCCCGCATCTTGCCGGCCTTGATCAGCGCCACTGGCGTGGCCCCATCGATGGTCGACACGGTCAGCACGCCGGACAGCAAGTCGTTGGGGATGGCGGCCACTGTCTTGTAAGGCACGTGGTTCATGCGCACACCGGCCTGCGCGCAAATAGCTTCCATCACCAGATGTCCGCCCGAGGCGATGCCCCAAGAGCCATAGCTCAGCCCGCCGGCTTGCGACTTGGCCAGCGCGAGCAACTCCTTCAGGTTGTTGACCGGCAAGGCGGGCGTGACGATCAGCAGATTGCCGCCGTCGCCGCCGATCAGCCCGATGGGCTTGAGGTCGGCGATCGGGTCGTGCGACAGAGTCTTGTTCATCGCCTTGTTGCCCAGAATGGCACCCGCGAACGAGATGAGCAAGTTGTAGCCATCTCCCGGTTGACGCACCACCGCCTCGCTCGCCAGCACACCATTGGCACCGGGCCGGTTGTCCACCACGACCGGCTGGCCCAGCTCTCTGGCCATGTAGTCGGCCAACTGGCGGCCGAAGATGTCGGCCCCACCGCCAGGCCCGCTGGGCAGTACCAGCTTGATCGGGCGGGTGGGCCAGGCGGCCTGCGCGCTGGCCGGCGAGGCTTGACCCAACAGCCAGGTGGCGCTCAGTGCGGCGAGCGCCTGCATGGCTTGGCGACGGCTATTGGTCGATGCTGTAGGAGAGGTCATCGTCGTTTCTTGAGGGGCTGAGGGGCGCAGTGCTTGCTCGGCTGATGTGCCAAGTCTCCTGGTATCTTAGCCAAGTGTCGGATTCGACGATGTCTCGCATGGGCTGCGTCGGTCGCCCCAAGGCTGGCGCACCCCGCCTGCGCCAACAGCAGGCGAGGCTGTCGACAACACCGCGACCGCGCAACAATGCAGCTGCCATGACAAACACCAAGCCACCGCCCACCCCGCCGCCCGGCCCGCTGTCCGGTCTGAAGGTGTTGGAA
Source organism: Betaproteobacteria bacterium (assembly GCA_010030205.1). Taxonomy (GTDB): domain Bacteria; phylum Pseudomonadota; class Gammaproteobacteria; order Burkholderiales; family Burkholderiaceae_C; genus Pseudaquabacterium. Next base: position 1,587 of record RGQD01000252.1, on the reverse strand, counting down.
CTCGGCCAACTGATCGCCGGACCTTTTGCCGGCAAGACCTTGGCCGACTTCGGCGCCGAGGTCATCAAGGTCGAGCCACCCGGCGACGGCGACCCGCTGCGCAAGTGGCGGATGCTGCACCAAGGCACCAGCGTGTGGTGGCAGGTGCAGAGCCGCAACAAGCAAAGCGTGGTGCTGGACCTGCGCACCGAAGAAGGCCGCGCCGACACGCGCCGTCTCGCCGCCGAGGCCGATGTGCTGATCGAGAACTTCAAGCCTGGCACGCTGGAGAAATGGGGACTGGGCTACGAGACGCTGGCGGCTGAAAACCCCGGGCTGATCATGCTGCGCATCAGCGGCTACGGCCAGACCGGCCCGTACCGCGACCTGCCCGGCTTCGCAGTGGTGGCCGAAGCGATGGGCGGCTTGCGCCACCTGATGGGCGAGCCCGGCCGGGTGCCGGTGCGCGCGGGCGTGAGCCTGGGCGACACGCTGGCCGCGCTGCACGGCGTGATCGGTGTGCTGCTGGCACTGCAGGCCAGGACCCAAAGCATCAGCGAAGCAACACCCAAAGGACGCGGCCAAGTGGTGGACGTGGCGCTGTACGAATCGGTCTTCAACTGCATGGAGAGCCTGCTGCCCGAGTACAGCGTCTTCGGCGCGGTGCGCCAACCCGCAGGCTCGGCCCTGCCCGGCATCGCGCCGAGCAACGCTTACCGCTGCGCCGACGGCCAGGTGGTGATCGGCGGCAATGGCGACAGCATCTTCAAGCGACTGATGCAAGCCGTCGGCCGCGCCGACCTGGCCGCCGACCCGGGTCTGGGCGACAACGCGCAGCGCGCGGCACGGGTCGACGAGCTCGACGCAGCGATCACCGCCTGGACCGTGCAGCGAAAAGTGGCCGAGGTGGTGTCGACGCTGCAGGCCGTGAGCGTGCCGGCCGGTCGCATCTACACCGTGGCCGACATCGCGACCGACCCGCATTTCCTGGCGCGCGGCATGATCCAGACCGTGACCAGCGCCGACGGCCTGACGCTGACGGTGCCAGGCATCGTCCCGAAGCTCAGCGCCACGCCAGGGGCGATCCGCAGCACAGCGCCGACGCTGGGTCAGCACCAGGCACAGGTGCTGGGGGCATTGCCGAACGGCTGATCGGACGCTCACTGCGGACTAGGCAGCCGTACGTAGGACCACGACCATCGCGCCTGCGCATGGCGACCAGGGCGTACACAGGTCTCGCAGCACCGAATTGGTCGGAAAAACTGCCGCGTTCTATCGCGACGGTCGCGGTTCTGCTAGGGCACATACCAAACTCGTTAGGAAAGCGTAGCAGCCGGCTTCGAGTGATTGGAGCGCCCGAAGCGACATGCTCTGGTATGTTCGCCTATAAATAAAGAGGTTAATTGTCCTCAACCGGTTAAGCTGCGCCTGAAGGTCTGAAAAATGTTTCCAATAAACCGCACAGGCGCACGCCACGAGCCTGTGGGGCCTCAACATCAGGCCATCACCTGCCTTCAAACCCACCATGCAACCCAAGTTCTGGGCCCACAGCCACCCTGACGACCCGGCCAATCAACCGGCCCATGGCCTGGTCGATCACCTGCAGCA
>RGQD01000251.1 GCA_010030205.1 Betaproteobacteria bacterium | reverse complement strand
CAGTGCGGCGCCAATCCCAGTTCATGCCCGATCAGTCCGGGGCAGGCCTGCAAGAAGGCTGCCGCATCGATGCGGCGTCCGCCCGGGCGCTGCAGCAGCAGCAGATCAAGCCCGCCTTCGCCGCAGGCGACGCTGAACTGACCGCCAAGCGCAGCCAACACCACACCGGGACTGCCGTTCAGGTCGGGCCGCAGCCGGGCCCGCCAGAGTTTGACCTGATCGCCGTCCAGCGAAAAACTCGCGCCAGGGAAGGGATCGAAAGCGCGCAGTCGGCGCTCGATCAGCGCCGCCGGCTCAGACCAGTCGATCGCACCCTCGGCCTTGCCGATCTTGTGGGCGTAGGTCACACCCTCGGCAGGCTGCGGCGTGGGCCTCAACTGCGGTGCGGACAAGGCTTGAACCACAAGCTCGGCGCCTAGCGCTGCCAGTCTATCGTGCAGGGTCGCAGTGCTGTCGTCGGCCAGGATGGGCTCTGGCGCACGCAACAGCATGTCGCCGGTGTCCAGACCGGCATCCATTTGCATCACGGTGATGCCAGTCTCGACGTCGCCGGCCTCGATCGCGCGGTGGATAGGCGCTGCGCCACGCCAGCGCGGCAGCAGCGATGCATGGATGTTGAGGCAGCCGCGCGGTGGCAGGTCCAGCACCCACTGCGGCAGGATCAGCCCGTAAGCAGCGACCACCATGACCTCGGCCTGCGCGGCGTCCAGCGCAGCCAGGGCAGCACGCGCGTCATCAGGATACTTGCCATCGCGCCGCAGGCTGCGCGGCTGGGCCAAGGCCAAGCCGTGTCGCAGAGCAAGTGCTTTGACCGGCGAAGGCTGCATCTTCATGCCGCGGCCGGCAGGGCGATCGGGCTGGGTCAGCACCAAGGGCACGCGGTGGCCAGCCGCCAACAAGGCTTGCAGCGCGGTGGCGGCAAATTCAGGCGTTCCGGCGAAGACGATGTTCATCGTCAGCTCAGGCGCGATGCCGGCCCATCTCGTCGCGGGTCTTCTTGAGCATCTTGGTCTTGATGCGCTCGCGCTTGAGCGGGCTGAGGTACTCGACGAAGACCTTGCCCAGCAGGTGGTCGATCTCATGCTGCACACAGACCGCCATCAGGTCATGCGCCTCAAGCTCGAACAGCTGGCCGTCCCGCCCCTGCGCCCGCACGGTGACGCTGGCATGGCGCTCGACCTCGTCGTAGATCGTCGGCACCGACAGGCAGCCCTCGTCGCTTCGCCGCATCTCGACGCTGCGCGCAATGATCTCGGGGTTGATCAGCACCCAGGGTTGGTTGTGCTCATCGGAGGTGTCCATCACCAGCAGGCGCAGGTGCACGTCGACCTGGGTCGCGGCCAAGCCCACGCCCTCGGACTCGTACATCGTGGCCAGCATGTCGTCGGCGAGTTGGCGGATGTAGCCATCGACTTGCGCCACGGGCCGAGCCACGTGGTGCAGTCGAGGGTCCGGATAGCGAAGAATGGTCAGCAAGGCCATGAGATGTAGAAGGATTGCAGGTCGATGCCAAGCATGAACCGGTGAAGAACTGCTTGGATGCCAGGTCAGTTCGGATGGTCTGCGCGGACCAGACCAGACATGCCAGCGCTGTTCGTTGCGATCGGCGGGAATTGGCGGCAGAATCAAACCGGCAGCACCCACAGCTTATCGGCTGAGTTGGCTGTGGCTACCACCGACCGGACCGCGAAGCCCGGATTGTGGCACCGACCCCAGGGAGACCGCAGACATGACAGCAAGCCCGTCCCGCGATGCCTGGCTTCAGCACGGTTTGCGTCGACCTGGCCTCTGGCGCATCGCCCAGCAGGGCTTGCCTGCTGGACTGGCCTTGCTGGCATGGGCGGGGTCGGCTCAGGCGATCGATCCGGCCAGCCCCTCCCAACGCGCCACCGCGCAACAGGTGGCTCAGACCGGTGTGCCGCTGTCAGCTTTGGCGCCCGATGCACCAGCTTCTCACACCGTGCGCAGTGGAGACACGCTGTGGTCGATCGCCAGCCTGTTCCTCAGGAGTCCTTGGCGCTGGCCCGAGTTGTGGGGCATGAACCTGGCCGAAATCGCCAACCCGCATCGGATCTACCCCGGCCAATCGCTGGTGCTCGTCAAGACCGGCGATGGCGCGCAACTGCGTCTGGCACAAGCGCCAACACCGACCGAGTCACAGCCACCGCTCCCCGACATCAAGCTCTTGCCGAGGATTCGCAGCTTGCCGCTGGCCGTCAGCGCCATCGCCACCGTCCCGCCGCAGTTGATCACCCCTTTCTTGCAGCAGGTGATGGTGCTGGACCAGGCAGCACTGGCCGATGCGCCGCGCATCGTCGCAACCCAGCAAGGCCGCTTGCTGATCTCGCGCGGCGAGACCGCTTATGTGCGCGGCGACTTGGGCGAGACGCGCAGCTTTGCGCTGCTGCGTCAAGGCAAGCCACTGCGTGACCCGGCCAGCGGCGAGCTACTGGGCCATGAAGCCGGCTTCGTCGGCACTGCCGATCTGGTGCGGGCACAGAGCAGCGCCGGCGGGCTACCGGTGCCAGCCACGCTGCTGATGACCAGCGCGCGCCAGGAAGCGGGTGTCGGTGACAGGCTGGTGCAGTTGCCGCCGCGCGACTTCGCCAGCTATGCGCCGCACGCGCCGGTCGCGGCGATTGCCGGCCAAGTGGTGTCGATCTACGGCGAGGCTCTCAGCGCGGGACAGAACCAGGTCGTCGCGATCAACCGCGGCGAGCGCGAAGGGATCGAGCGCGGCCATGTGCTGGCGCTGTGGCGCGCCGGTGCGCCAGCGATGGACAGCACCGCCGAGCGGGCCCAGGCGCTGCAGTTGCCCGATGAGCCGAGCGGACTGCTGCTCGTGTTCAAGGTCTATGAACGAGTGTCTTACGCGCTGATCCTGTCCGCAATCGACCCGGTCCGACCCGGCGACCGATTCACCCAACCCATGGCTGCACCTTGAATCTGCCGAACAACGCGGCGCTGGACGACGCCGAACTCGGCGCCTGGTTGCACTTGCTGCACAGCGTTGGCCGGGGCGCAGCGCGGCGCTTGCTGGCGCTGTTCGGTGGACCGCAAGCCGTCCTCGACACCACGGCGGCACAGCGCCAAGCGGTAGTCGGCGCCACCGAGGCCGCCGCGTTGAGCGCAGCACCAGAAGGCCATGCCGAGCGGCTGGCCGCCACGCAGGCCTGGCGCAGCGCAGCACCAGCGCGCCGGGTGATGGTGCTGGGCGATACCGACTACCCGCCATGGCTGCTGCACATCGCCGACCCACCGCTGCTGCTCTACCTGCAAGGCCGCGCTGAGTTGCTGACCGCGACATCGCTGGCCATCGTCGGCAGCCGCCAGCCGAGCGCCCAGGGACTGGACAACGCCAGAAGCTTTGCCCGCACGCTGAGCCAGCAAGGCTGGACCATCGTCTCCGGATTGGCCGCCGGTATCGACGGCGCAGCCCACGAAGGCGCGCTGGCGGGCGATGCCAGCACCGTGGCGGTGGTCGGCACCGGCATCGACCGGATCTATCCGCTGTCGAACCGTGCGCTGGCGCAGCGCATCGCCGAGCGCGGCCTGATCGTCAGCGAACTCGCGCTCGGCACGCCACCGCTGGCGGCAAACTTCCCGCAGCGCAACCGCTTGATCGCGGGACTGAGCCGAGGCACGCTGGTGGTCGAAGCCGCGCTTCGATCAGGCTCGCTGATCACTGCCAGGTTGGCCGCCGAAGCCGGCCGCGAGGTGATGGCAGTCCCCGGCTCTGTGCTGGCGCCGCAGTCACGCGGCTGCCATGCGCTGATACGCCAAGGTGCAGTGCTGGTCGAGTCGCCTGAGCAGGTGCTCGAGGAGTTGAACGGCTTGAGCGCGCTGGCAGACGCCAGTCCAGCGCCCGCCCCGATCGAGCCCTTGCCCGAGGACGCAGTGCTGCGCGCACTTGGCCATGATCCGCAATCGATCGACGGCTTGATCGACCGCTGCGGCTGGCCTGCACCCGCACTGACCGCGCACCTGCTTAGGCTCGAACTCGAGGGCCGTGTCGCGCGCTTGCCAGGCGGGCTTTATCAGCGACGCCAAACCGCCTGATCCACCGCGCCAAGCCCGCAGGGCTGCGGTATAGTGGTTTCATGTTCGAGGTTCTGGTGTATCTGTATGAAACATATTGGCGCCCTGACGCCTGCCCTGAGCACGACCAGCTCACGCGCAAGCTTTGCGCCGTCGGCTTCGAGGACGATGAAATCGCCGAAGCATTGAACTGGCTCGACGGTCTGGCGGAGACCGCGCAAGCCCATTCGGGCGAGCAATCATCCGACAGTCTGCGGGTCTATTCGCCGACAGAGATCGAGCGCTTGGGCGAGGACTCGATCGGTTTTGTCGCATTTTTGGAGTCCGCAGGCGTGCTGCCACCGGCAATGCGCGAGATGGTGATCGACCGCGCCAGCGCCGTGGGTGACAGTCCGCTGGCGCTCGAAGACCTCAAAGTGATCGTGCTGATGGTGTTCTGGAGCCTGGGCGAGGAGCCCGATGCCTTGATCCTCGACGAGTTGTTCGTCGCACCGGAAGAGCGATTGATCCACTGATCACGCGGCAGATCAAATCGCTCTCACCCAGGTTGGACGTCCCACTCAAGGCCGACACGCTCGGCGCCGAGTGAAGCGCTCAGGTGAACCGGCTAAATCGGCTTGACGGGCCCCGTGGGCAGCACATCGATGTAGCGATAGGCTGACTAGGCCACCGCGCCCGCGTTGGGGTCGTTGGGGTCCTGCTCCTTGCCACTGGACTTGATCAGGTCTTCGCGCTTGACACCCAGCCACATCGCGATCGCCGCGGCGACGAACACCGACGAATAGATGCCGAACAGGATGCCGATGGTCAGCGCCACGGCGAAGTAGTGCAAGGTCGGGCCGCCAAACAACAGCATCGACAGCACCATCATCTGGGTGCAGCCATGGGTGATGATCGTGCGGCTCATGGTGCTGGTGATCGCGTGGTCGATCACCTGCGGTGTCGTCAGCTTGCGGTACCTCCGGAAAGCCTCGCGGATCCGGTCGAAGATCACCACCGATTCATTCACTGAATATCCCAGCACCGCCAGCACCGCGGCCAGCACCGCCAATGAAAACTCCCATTGGAAGAAAGCGAAAAAACCCAGGATGATGATCACGTCGTGCAGGTTGGCGACGATCGCGGCGACCGAGAACTTCCACTCGAAGCGCAGCGCCAAGTAAGCCATGATGCCGATCACGACAAAGGCCAGCGCTTTGGCACCGTCGCTGGCGAGTTCATCGCCGACCGCAGGACCGACGAACTCGGTGCGCGAAAGCTTGATCGGCTCGTCGCCAGAGGCTGTGGCGCAGGACGGTCGGCTGACCTGTTCACCCTGAGGCGTGGTGTAGGCCTTGGTGACCACAGCGCCGTTTTCGCTCTTGCACAGCGTGGCGAAGACCAGCGGCGCAACATCGGCCTGCTTGACCTGCGCACGCACCGGCAAACGGACCAGCACGTCGCGCGAAGTGCCGAAGTTCTGTACCTGCACCTCGCCAAAACCGAGCTTGTCGACCGCGGCACGGGTCTTCTCCAGATTGGCGGCCTGGGTGTACTCGACCTCCAGCACCGTGCCGCCGGTGAACTCGATCGACAGATGCAGACCACGGCTGAGCAGGAAGAACACCGCCAGCGCAAAAGTGACGAACGAGATGATGTTGAACACCAACGCATGCCGCATGAACGGAATATCGCGGTGAATCCTGAAAAATTCCATTTTGTTCTTCCCTCTGGCGCTTCAGGACTTGGCGACGGGTTCGTCGTTGGCGAGGTCAGTGCCGGGCAAGGGCGAGCCCTCGGGCCGCCAGACCTGACCGATCGACACCGATTTCAGCCGCTTCTGGCCGCCATACCAAAGGTTGACCAGACCGCGCGAGAACATCACCGACGAGAACATCGAGGTCATGATGCCCAGGCAATGCACCACCGCGAAGCCGCGAACAAAGCCCGAGCCGAAAGCCAGCAACGCCAGGCCGGCGATCAAGGTCGTGATGTTGGAGTCGAGAATGGTCGCGAACGCGCGCTCGTAACCGGCGTTGATCGCAGCCTGCGGCGAGGCGCCGCCGCGCAACTCCTCGCGAACACGCTCGTTGATCAGCACGTTGGAGTCGATCGCCATGCCCAACGTCAGCGCGATCGCGGCGATGCCCGGCAATGTCAAGGTGGCCTGCAGCATCGACAGCAAGGAGATCAGCAGCAACAGGTTGAAAGCCAGCGCCAGCGATGAAAACATGCCGAACAACCGGTAATAGCAGCACATGAACAAGGCAATCGCGGCAAAGCCATAACCCACGCTGGCAAAGCCTTTGGCGATGTTTTCAGCACCCAGGGTCGGGCCAATGGTGCGCTCCTCGATGATCTCCATCGGCGCGGCCAAGCTGCCTGCTCGCAGCAGCAAAGCGGTGTCAGCAGCCTCGCTGGTGCTCATTCGGCCCGAGATCTGGAAGCGGTTGCCGAGTTCGCCACGGATCACAGGCGCGGTGACGACCTCGCCCTTGCCCTTCTCGAACAACAGGATCGCCATGCGCTTGCCAACGTTCTCGCGCGAGATGTCTCGCATGATCCGGCCGCCTTTGGCGTCGACCGTCAGGTGCACCGCAGCCTCCTGGTTGTCGAAACCGGGTTGGGCGTCAGTCAGGCTCTCGCCGGTCAGGATGACCTGGCGGAAGACAATGATCGGCGAACCGTCGCGGTCGAGGTAGCGTTCGCTGCCGAATGGCACCGGCCCGCCACCCCTCACGGCTTCGAGCGCCTCGGCCGAGGTGTTGACCATCCGCAGTTCCAGCGTGGCGGTGCGGCCGATGATGTCCTTGGCCTTGGCCGTGTCCTGCACGCCAGGCAATTGCACCACCACCCGGTCGCTGCCTTGCTGCTGGATCACCGGTTCGGCGACGCCGAGCTCATTGACACGG
>RGQD01000026.1 GCA_010030205.1 Betaproteobacteria bacterium | reverse complement strand
CATACCAATTAAATTATAGATGTCGCTATAATCTTCTGTAAATTGTAAAGCTTCCGACAGCAATTCTACTGCCTTTTCATGATCGTCTCTTTTCGAGTAGATATTTGCTTTCTGAATGTAAATTTCTTCGTTGGTAGGCTCCAAGAAGTAAAGGTAGTTTAGAAGTTTCTCTGCCAATTCTAACTTGTCTTCAAAAATGAGTATTTCAACCTGAACTAATTGGTAGTGAATACCGGGGAATTCATGATTGTCTGGTGAAGTCTGTGATGAAGACCGACCTCGACTGTGTGCTGCGGTTGCGCGACCGCGTGCCGCAGGGCCACAAGCTGGCGCTCGTCGACATCCCCGCCGACGCGCCGGTGTTGCGCTATGGCATCCCGATCGGCTATGCGCGCCAGGACATCGCTGCCGGCAGCTGGGTGCATGAGAGGCTGCTCAGAATGCCTGAGGCGCGCGGGCTCGAGGGCCTGCCGATCGCCAACGCCAAGCGGGCGTCGTTGCCGCCGCTAGAGGGCTACAGCTTCGAGGGCTACCGCAACGCCGACGGCTCGGTCGGTACGCGCAACATCCTGGCCATCACGCAGACGGTTCAGTGCGTGGCAGGTGTCACCGACTTCGCGGTGCAGCGCATCAAGTCCGAGTTGCTGCCACGCTTCCCGAACGTCAACGATGTGGTCGCGCTCGAACATGCTTACGGCTGCGGTGTGGCCATCGATGCGCCTGACGCGGCGGTGCCGATCCGCACGCTGCGCAACATCAGCCTGAACCCGAACTTCGGCGGCGAGGTGATGGTCGTGAGCCTGGGCTGCGAGAAACTGCAGCCCGAGCGGCTGCTGCCGCCGGGCAGCTTCGCGATCGTCGACGAGCGCAACAAGGCGGGTAGCGGCGCCAGCGCCGAGGCCACGCTGGATGTGGTCTGCCTGCAAGACGACGCCCATGTCGGCTTCATGTCGATGGTCGAATCGATCATGCGGCAGGCCGAGTTGCATCTCAAGCGCCTGAATGCACGCCAGCGCGAAACCGTGCCGGCCAGCGAACTGGTGGTGGGCGTTCAATGCGGCGGCAGCGATGCCTTCTCGGGCTTCACCGCCAACCCGGCGGTCGGCTTTTGCACCGACCTGTTGGTTCGTGCGGGTGCCAGCGTGATGTTCTCAGAAGTGACCGAGGTGCGCGACGGCATCGACCAGCTGACCTCGCGCGCAACGACGCCCGAGGTGGCCGAGGCGATGATCCGCGAGATGGCTTGGTACGACGCGTACCTGCAGCGTGGCGGCGCCGACCGCAGCGCCAACACGACGCCGGGCAACAAGAGCGGCGGCCTGTCGAACATCGTCGAGAAGGCGATGGGCTCGATTGTCAAATCGGGGTCAGCACCGATCTCCAGCGTGCTCGCACCCGGGGAAAAGCTCAAGGCCAAAGGCTTGTGCTTTGCCGCGACGCCAGCGAGCGATTTCATCTGCGGCACGCTGCAATTGGCCGCAGGCATGAACCTGCATGTGTTCACGACCGGTCGCGGCACCCCGTACGGCTTGGCCGCGGTGCCGGTGATCAAGGTGGCCACGCGCAGCGACTTGGCGCGACGCTGGCATGACTTGATGGACGTGAACGCGGGCACCATCGCCGACGGATCGGCAAGCATCGAAGACGTCGGCTGGGAACTGTTCCGGCTGATGCTCGACGTGGCGAGCGGCCGCAAGAAAACCTGGGCCGAGCAGTGGAAGCTGCACAACGCGCTGGTGCTCTTCAATCCAGCACCGGTGACCTGATCCGTTAGGCCATCAGCGGCTAGAAGGCAGCCGATTCACGAGGTTCATGCACGCATGAATTTCGGGCGTCGCTGTTGTCGTGAATGAAAGCCGATGACGGAGCCGGCATACAGGCTAATTCATCGGCTTTGCGGGCGCTGATTGGCACGCGAGCACTGGCCTCGGCCATAAGCCAGCGCATCAAGCCAGCGCATCAAGCCAGCGCATCAAGCCACCGATCTACCGCCGTCGACAGCAATCACCTGGCCCGTGATCATCCGCGCCTTCTCCGACGCGTAGAAAACTGCGAGGTGGCCAATGTCCTCCGGCGTCTGCTCGCCGCCGAGCGGCGTCCTCTCAGCAACGATGGCCTCGAATATCTGCCGCTCAGTCATGTTGGCAAACGCCGGACGCCGCGTCTTCATGCGTGAGGCCAGCATTTCCCAGGCGCGGGTCCAGAGCAGCCCGGGACAGATGCAGTTGACGCGGATGCGCCGCGGAGCGAGTTCTATCGCGAGCGTCTGGGTGAAATGAATCACGCCTGCTTTCGCGGCGCCATACGCAGGCAGCTGCGGCGTCGGGCCTAGCCCCGCAATCGACGCAATATTCACGATACTGCCGTGCTGCGCGATGTGAGGCGACACCGCCGCGCTAGACGAAAAAGTGGTGCGCAGATTCGACACCAGATGCGCATCCCACGCTGCGTCGGTCATGGCGAGCACCGATTCGGTCTTGCCGGCTTCTTCGAAGTCGAGCACCAGTCCTCCGAGGCCTGCATTGTTCACCAAGACATCGATTCGCCCGTGAAGTGAGAGCAGGTGTTCTGCCGCGCGTGCCATCGAATGCTGGTCCGCTGCATCGGCGACCAAGCCTGTGACGCGATCCGAAATCGCCCTTGCCGTGGCATCGAGCGGTGCACCCTCGAGATCGGTGATCAACACCTTTGCACCCTCGTTGGCAAAGCAGCGCGCGATGCCAGCGCCAATGCCATTCGGCCGACCGGCGCCCGTGATCAATACAACTTTGTTGACCAGACTCATACGACGACTTCTCCACTCATCTTCTGTTGATTCGAGAATACCCTGGGCGGGTCAAGCAACCATCGGGATCATAACAAGACGAGGCTTTTCATCCGCCCGTCATCAAGCCATTCGGCAATGATCTTCGAGAACTCCAGCAATCCGCCGTCGTGGCAATCGACGAGCAGCCCTTTGTCCAGATCGCCTTCGCCACAGTAATTGCCCGGGTGCACTGCGACAAAAAATCGCGTGCATCTTTCCAGCCCTCTTCGATGATCAGCTTGCTGGATGCCGAAGTCCGGTCTCTGCCTTCAAACAAGCACGCCTGCACTTTCGAGTTCAGTGATTCGAGCCTGGTCGTAGCCCAGGATGTCGCGCAAGACGAACAGGTTGTCGCGACCGAAGGTCGGTGCGGCGCGAACAGGCACGCCGGGGGTGTCCGACAATCGGTAGCGTGAAGTCTCCACCGGACTCGTGCCCATCAGCGGATGCTCGAGCCTGACGAAGTGCTGTCGGGCCATCAGTTGCGGGTCGCTCACCATGTCCGCACTGGCACTTGCCACATGCGCAGGCACGCCATGCGCTTGCAGCAGCGCCTGTACTTCATGCGGGCTGCGTTGCGCTGTCCAGTCGGCAATGAGTTTCTCGATCTCGTCCTCTGCCTGCTGGCGCAGACGCAGCGTGGCATAGCGAGCGTCTGAAGCGAGTTCGGGGCCGGCGATTGCGCTTGCCAGCGCATGCCAGTCGCGGTCATTGCGGGCGGCAATCGCGACCCAGGCATCCTCCGCAGCCACACCGGCGGCCGCGCGGCACGCAAACACGCCATGCGGCGCCATGTGGGGGTCGCGGTTGCCGTCCGGTAGCGCGATCGTCGCGCTGGCCGAGAAGTCAGCCAACTGCGGCGCCAGCAACTGCATGCCCGCTTCAGCTTGTGACACATCGAGCCAACAGCCTTGCCCTGTGCGACGCCGCTGATCGAGCGCCGCCAGCAAGGCCAGAAGCCCGAAGCGTGGCCCGATGAAGTCAGTGAAGGGGCCGTACGGGCCTGTCGGCATCGCGTCGCGTTCTCCGGCCAGCAGTTGGAACCCCGCCAACGCCGCCCCGATGTTGCCGAATCCAGCAAACGATGCATACGGACCCGTCTGCCCCATCAGCGAAGTGCTCACCATGATCAGGTCGGGCTTGATCGCTTGCAAGGTCTCGTAGCCCAGTCCCCAGCGCTTCATATGGCCCGGAGAGAACGACTCGACAACGACGTCGGCCCACGGCACGAGATCGCGTATGACGGAGCGTCCCTGCTCTTTGGAGAGGTCGAGAGACAGCCCCAATTTTCCAGCGTTGCAGTTCTCGAACAGCGCCGACTGCTGCACATCGGGCTTGCCGCCCGGAAAAGGGCCCATCACACGCGCCGTGTCGACGCGCTTGGAGGATTCGACGCGGATGACGGTGGCGCCGTAGTCAGCCAGAACCCGTCCGATCAGCGGGCCGGCGACGACCCACGACAAGTCGAGCACCTTGAGATCGGTGAACGGTGCGTCTCGCATTCAGATCACCCCTTTCGCCGCCAATGCGGCGATCTCGTTGCTGGAAAGCCCACAAAGTTCTCCATACACCGCCATGTTGTCTTGTCCGACCGTGGGCGCCGGACGAATAGCGACAAAAGGCTGTACGGCAACGGGATTCATCGCAAACGCAAACGGGCCTGGCAACTGAAGTGGCAGGCCTTCGTGCTCGACAGGCTGGAAAAACCCTCGTGCTGCATGGTGCGGGCTGTGGGCGATGTCTTGCACCGTCATGATCGGCGCCATCAGGATCTTGCGCCGGTGCGCTTCGTCCATCAACTCGCGCTTGGTTCGCGTCGCGACGAAAGCGGCAACTTGCTCGCGCGCCGTCTCCAACAGGCTGTCGTCGACCTCGCCAGACTCGATGCGCTGCGGCAAGGCCACCCAGTCCCACTCGGCGAATTCAGCCGAGCAGGCACCGGCCTCCTTCAGCCACGCGAACAGGTTGTTGGTGAAACGTCCGGAGGCAGGGCCCATGGCCAGATGCATCTCCACCAAGCCGTCCTGCACCAGCCATTTCGATCGACGGGTTCGGGCGCCACTGCCGCTCAGATCCAACGGCTTTTTGGCGTTGCGTGCGTCCTGACCGATCGAGTAGTCTGCATGACCGACCGCCGCCGAGAGAATGCTGGAGAGGGTGGATTGCGCTGCGCTTTGCTGCACCGAGATGTCCACATGCTGGCCCAGGCCGTCCCGCAAGCGGGCGAAGTGCGCCACCATCGCGCCACCAGCAGCGTCCGCGCTGGCATGCAGATAGGCCTGCGGCACCGCGATTCGCAAAGGGGTCTTGCCGGGATCGCGGGTGGGCAGCAAGGGGCCACCCGACGCCCATGCGGTGAGGTCGGTGGCGGCCCAGCCTGCCTTGGGCCCGTCGGAGCCGAAGGCCGTGATCGACACGTGGATCAGCGCTGGATTGATTTCGCGAAGCTGTGCATGGTCAAGTCCGCGTTGCGACATCACCTGCGGATCCTCGGATTCGATGAGAAAGTCGACACTCGCCACGAGCCGACGAAGCAAGGCTTGCCCCTCGGCGCTGTCGAGGTCGCAGGTGATGCCGCGCTTGCCGGCGCCGTAAGCCGACCAAAACAGCGACAAGGGCTCGCCCTGCGCGTTGCTGGCAAACGGCGCCATGCGGCGTGCGTCCGACCCCGCCGGTGGTTCAACCAGAATGACGTCGGCACCCAGTTTGGCCAGCATCTGGCCGGCCAATGCGCCGCGGTGGTCGGTCAGGTCAAGAACCCGATAGGGCGCCAGCCAACCGGCTTGCCCGACTGGCCTGGCTTTCGCGTGGTTCGAAGTCATGGTCTGCAAGTTGTCAAGATGGCCTCTTCTGAAGCTGATGCTGGCCGCCGCTTGCTTCTTGGCGCGATCGAATCCTAGGCGGGCCTTGGCAAACCGACCTCGTCGCTTTGGACGAGCTTGTTGGCGTCGCCCGAGAACTGAGCCGGTTTTGAGGGTTGTGCCGACCCAAAACTTGGCCAGATGAACAAGCGCCTGGATCCGTGACCGGGGACCGGCCAGGTTCCGAGCCAGCAACAGGTCAAGCGACGCCGGGCAAAGCGCGCAACGCCGCGACCTGGCGGGTCTGGCCGCTGATCCAGTGGCGCCCCGCCATGACAGCCGAGAACCCAGGGGTTTTCACTGAAGTTGAGCCGTTGATAGCTGACATGATCGCGCATGCTGTCCGACTGGTCAGCGACCCGCGCCAAGGCAATTTCGGATGCCGAGCGCTGCCCACCGAAGATCCGACAGGGAGATCCACCGCACCATGCTGTTTCTCGTCATCAGCGAACCGAGGCCGGAACCGCCCTCCTCGGTCACCGCTCAGCGCAAAAAGTTCTGGGACTGGGTCGCACCGCTGCAGGCCTCGGGGGAGGTCCGGTCTATCCACGCCAAGGTCGGCCGCGGCGCGGTGGCGCTGTTCGATGTGCCGTCGAACGAAGGCCTGCATCGCCGGCTCAATGAATGGGCCGATATCATCCCGGCGCAGTTCCAGGTGCACGCCTTGATCGACCCGGACGCCGCCAAGGCCTACCTCAACAAAAGCTGACCGAACAATGCCAGAGACAGTATCCAGAACGGCCGCAGGACCCTTGGTCGGCATGCGCGTGGTCGACTTCACCACGACCATCGCAGGCCCTTATTGCACCCGGATGATGGCCGACCTCGGCGCCGAGGTGATCAAGATCGAGACCGCCGAAGGCGACATGATGCGCACCCGTCAGCCGCTGCGCGACGGTGCCTCGACGTCCTTCGGCCAACTCAACGCCGGCAAACAGAGCATCGTGCTAGACCTGAAGCGGCCCGAGGGGCAGGAGGTCGTTCGCCGACTGCTGAGCCACTGCGACTTCCTGGTGGAAAATTTCCGCCCTGGCGTGATGCAGCGCTTCGAGCTCGATCACGAGACCCTCGCCAAGCGGCACCCTGCGTTGATCTACTGCTCGATCTCGGGCTACGGGCAAACCGGGCCCTCGTCCAGCCTTGCCGCTTACGCACCCGCGGTGCACGCTGCCTCCGGATTCGATCTGGCCCACATGGCCTATCAGCCGGGGCGAGACCGGCCGGACAACTGCGGCATCTACATTGCCGACATCGTCAGCGGGACCTATGCGTTCGGGGCTTGCATGGCGGCGCTGGCGCACCGGCATCTGACAGGGCTGGGCCAGCATCTCGATGTGTCGATGCTGGAGACCATGCTGTCGCTGATGGTGGGCGAGGTGCAAGCGGCGCAGTTCCCGGTCGCGCCCCCGGGTCGGCCGATGTACGGGCCTGTGCGAACGCTGGACGGGTTCATCATGCCCGCCGTCGCCAGCGAGAAGTCTTTCCAAGCCCTGTGTCAGGCCGCCGGGCATCCGGAGTGGATCACGGACCCGCGGTTCGCCCGCTTTGCCGATCGACGAAACAACTGGGGAGATTTCGTCGAGTTGCTGGAAATCTGGTCCACCACGCTGAGCACCGCCGACTGCCAGGCCGCGTTCGATGCAAACGGCGTCCCGGCATCCCCTTACCGCACGGTCAAAGAGGTGTTGGCCGACCCACAGCTGGCACACCGTGGCGCGCTCGCCGAGGTGCATGACAAAGGTGGGTCGTTCAAGGTGGTCAATCCCCCTTTCCGCATGTCCGGCGCAGCGGTGCAGGTGATGGGGTTTTCCGCCGGGCTCGGAGAGCACGCGCGTGAAGTCCTGGCACTGGCGGGTTACTTGCCGGACGAGATCGACAACATGCTGGCCGAGGGCATTGTCGGGACGCCGTGATCACCGAGCCTGTGCAGATCAATGGTTTCAGACGCGCCCGGTGCTGCAGGCTTTGTGCAGACGCTTGGCTCTTACATCCACTTGTGGTCATTCAGTAGGAGAGCGCAATGCGAGACTATTTCGAAGCTGTCAGAGACTTCTCGGCCGCGGCACTCGAGAAAAAGATTCTGCAGGGATCGCTTTCAGCCGGCCTGAATGCCTGCGTTGAATGCTGCGACCGCTGGGCCCACGGCGGTGCCGTCGGGCTCGAGTGGTACGGCGCATCAGGCAGCCGCAAGACGGTCACCTTCGAACAGATGCGCGATGACAGCGCGCGCTTCGCAAACCACCTCAAGAGCCGCGGCATAGGCGCTGGCGACGTGGTCGCTGGCCTGCTGCCGCGGGTTCCCGATCTGTTCACGGTCGTGCTCGGCGCCTGGCGCATTGGCGCGCTCTACCAACCCTTGTTCACCGCTTTCGGCCCTGCGGCTGTCGAGAGCCGTGTCACCACCGCAGGCGGCAGCAAGGCCAAGCTGATCGTCACCGATGCGACCAACCTGCCCAAGCTCGATGGCTTGGCCGATGGCCCGCCAACGCTGCTCGTCGGCGAAAGCTTCGCCGAGATGCTCGCGACGCAATCAAGCGACTTTGCGCCCGTGATGATGAAGGGGACAGATCCGTTCATCATGCTGTTCACTTCGGGCACGACCGGCAAGCCCAAGGGCGTTCGCTATCCGCTGTCGTTGCTGCTGCCGGTCGCCTCTTACATGCTCGACGCTGTCGACCTCCAGCCCAAGGATGCTTATTGGAACGTCGCCGATCCTGGCTGGGCTTATGGCATGCTCTACGCCGTCCTTGGCCCGCTGCTGCTCGGCCACACAACGACTTTTTACGAAGGCGGTTTCACGGTCGAGTCGACGCTTCGCATCCTGCTCGACCGCAAGATCACGAACCTCGCAGCGGCGCCGACCGCTTACCGCCTGCTGATGGCCGCGGGCGACGAAGCGATGGCGCCGATAGCCCACCCAATTGCGCGTCGGCTCCAGCGCCGGCGAGCCGCTGAATCCGGAAGTGATTCGCTGGGCTGATCGCGTGCTGCACTGCCCGCTCTCAGACCATTACGGTCAGACCGAAGTCGGCATGATGATCAACAACCATCATGCGCTGAGGCACGACAACAAGCCCGGCGCCGCCGGTCTGCCGATGCCCGGCCTGAGCATGGCGATCCTCGACGAGGATCTCGTCGCGCAGCCCCCCAACATGCCCGGCGTTCTCGCAGTCAATATCCCGAAGTCGCCGCTCTACTCCTTCGTAGGTTACTGGAAGGCCGAGACGCCGAACGTTCGTGGCGACTGGTACATCACCGGCGACACGATGACGAGGGATGAGGACGGGCACTTCTTCTTCGTGGGCCGCAACGACGACATCATCACCTCGGCCGGCTATCGCATCGGGCCCTTCGACGTGGAGAGCGTCGTGATGGAGCACCCGGCCGTCGCCGAAGTCGCGGTCATCGGCAAGCCAGACCCGGTGCGCACAGAAATCGTCAAAGCGGTGATCGTGCTGAGGGCAGGCGTTGAAGGTACGGAAGACCTGAAAGCAGAGATACAGCAGATGGTGCGCCAGCGCCTGTCGACCCATTCCTATCCGCGCGAGATCGATTTCGTCACCTCGCTGCCGAAAACGCCTAGCGGCAAGATCCAGCGATTCATCCTGCGCGGCGACGCACGCTAGCGCGCAGCGCGAATCGATTCAACCATCAGCAAACCAGGAGATGTTGGACATGCACCCCAAGTTACGCAGGCGCAGCGTGTTGCAGGCCGGCGCCGGCGCTGCACTGCCGCTGTTTTCGATCGCCAGCCATGCGCAAAGCTGGCCGCAGCGTCCGCTGCGGCTGATCGTCGGCTATCCGGCCGGTGGCCAGACCGACCTGTTTGCTCGCAGCTATGGCGAATACATCAGCCAGCAGACCGGCCAGCAAGTGCTGGTGGACAACAAGCCCGGCGCTGGTGGTTCGCTGGCGGCGCTGGAGTTGAAACGCGCAGCACCTGACGGCCACACCTTCATGTTCACCATCTCGACCACGGTGATCATGAACCGCTTGCTCTACAAGACGCTGCCCTATGACATGGACAAGGACTTCATCCTGGTCTGCGTGATGCCCTCAGGCAGTCTGCCGACCGTGGTCGCAACGCGCACCGGGGTCAGCAACCTGAAGCAATTCATCGACTATGCCCGCCGCACCGAGAAAGTGAACGTCGGCAGCTATGCGGCCGGCTCTTATGCGCACATGGTGGTCGCCGAGTTGAACAAGGAATTTGACCTGAAGATGGAGGCGGTGCACTACAAGGGCGAAGCGCCGATGTGGATCGACGTCGGCGGCAACGTGCTTGACGCCGGCACTGGCAGCTATGGTGCTGCACTGCCATTGCTGCAGACAAACCGGGGCAAGGCCATCGGCGTGTCTCGCAAACGCCTGCGGCCGCTGCCCGATGTGCCGACGTTTCAGGAGCAGGGTGTGCAATCCAAAGCCTTCCAGCTGACGGGCTTTCAAGGCTGTGTCGCGCACATCGGCACGCCGATGCCCATCATCCGTCGCATGTCCGAACTGCTGGTGGCAGGGGGCAACACGCCCAAGCTGCAACAGGTGATGCAGAACTTCGGCGTCGATGACTACGCCATGAGCTTCGAGGCCACCCAGAAGCTGTACCAGGAAGAGGCGCCGATCTGGTTGGATCTGGTCAAGAATTTGAACCTAACACCGATGTGACGAAGACCGGACCTGACGCAGACGCGCTGGCGTCTGGTGCAAAAAAGTCATTCCAGGTTTGGCTGGGTTTGAACCAGCGACCCCGATTTTGAGACGTCAACGACATGGAATCCAGACATGCTCAGCGCTGAAGACAATGAACTGCTGACCCGCAACGGGCCTGGAACCGGCATGGGCGAATTCTTTCGCCGCTTCTGGATGCCGGTCGCACTGTCGCGTGAATTGCCCGAGCCCGACTGCGCGCCGATCCGCGTGCGCGTGATGGGCGAAGACCTGATCGCTTTCCGCGCAAGCGATGGCCGGGTAGGCCTGATCGAGCCGCGCTGCGCGCACCGGGGCGCCGATTTGTTCTACGGCCGCAACGAGGACAACGGCCTGCGCTGCTGCTACCACGGCTGGAAGTACGACGTGGATGGTTGCTGCACCGAAATGCCGAACGTGCCGGCAGACGCCGCCTATCACGGCAAGATCCACATCAAGGCCTACCCGACGCGTGAATTCGGCGAGATGGTCTGGGCTTACCTCGGTCCCGCTGAAAAAGTGCCGGCGCTGCCTGAGATGGAATTCGGCGTGCTGCCGGCAGCGCATCGCTACGTGTCTAAAAAGCTGCAGCAATGCAACTGGGCGCAATCGGTAGAGGGCGCGTTAGACACCGCGCACTTCTCATTCC
Organism: Betaproteobacteria bacterium; assembly: GCA_010030205.1. Lineage (GTDB taxonomy): Bacteria > Pseudomonadota > Gammaproteobacteria > Burkholderiales > Burkholderiaceae_C > Pseudaquabacterium. The sequence continues at coordinate 13,254 of RGQD01000026.1, read as the reverse complement.
TGCACATGCCTGCACCGAAAATGTCGGCCGCGATCAATGCCGGGGCCAATGCCGACGCGCAGCGGCTGAAGTGGATGCGAGACGATCCGATGCCACGCTTTTCCATCGCCGATCATCCGGTTGGCTTTGCCGCAGGGGCGGCGCGAGACGGCGACCCGGGTGAACTGTACTGGCGCGTCAGCCAGTTCATGCTGCCCAACCACAGCCTCGCGCCCAACGCCCTGCCCGGGGAAAACTACCAAGGCCAGACCTGGGTGCCGATCGACGACGAATCTTGCTGGATCTACACCTATGCGTGGAACCCGGTGCGGCCGCTCTCCGATGCGGAGCGCAGCAAAATCGAGGGCGGCCACGGCGTCTTCGCACAGTTGGGCGAACAGTATGTGCCGCTGCGCAACCGGACCAACGAATACCTGATCGACCGCGCCAATCAAAAGAGCAGCAGTTTCACGGGCATCAAGGGCGTTGCCGAGCAAGACGCGATGGTGCAGGACAGCCAGGGCTATATCGTCGATCGCACGCGCGAGCACCTCACGCCCACCGACGCCGCAGCGGTGCGCTTCCGGCGCGTGATGCTCGCCGGCGTGAAGGCCTTGCGCGCAGGCCAGGAGCCTGCCGCAGCGGGCAAGGCCAGCGCCTACTTGCTGCGCGGTGGCAGCTGGGTGGCGAAAGCGTCGACGAGCTTCGAGGACATGATGCAGGAGAGGTTTCAGGACCCCACCGGGCGCGCGGTGACCTGATTCAGCTGCCTGGTTACCCGCGCAGCGCGCGGTTCTATGACTGTTTGGCCGATGCTGGGATATACACAATGATGGATAGACTTTCGCGCGTCTTCGCGCTCGGCATTTGTGTCGCGGGGCTCAGCGTCGCGCCCGCCGCGCTGGCGCAGGGCTATCCGACCAAGCCCGTCAGAGTCGTCGTGCCCTACCCGCCCGGCGGCGTCGGCGACACCACCATGCGTGCGATCGCGCAACAGCTGTCCGAGTCGCTGGGCCAGCCCTTCGTGATCGACAACAAGCCGGGTGCCAGCCAGATGATTGGCGCCGATGCTGTTGCGAAAGCAGCGCCGGATGGCTACACGCTGTTCCTCGGCAGCGTCACCAGTCTGGCGATCAACATCAGCTCGCAGAAGAAGATGCCCTACGACCCGGTGAAGGATTTTGCGCCAGTGTCGATGCTGTATTTCTCGCCGATGTACCTGGTGGTCAACCCGGCGGTGCCGGCGCAATCGGTGAAGGAACTGGTCGCGCTGGCGAAAGCACAGCCGGGCAAGCTCAGCTTCGCGTCCATCGGCCAGGGCGGCTCGATCCACCTCGCCGGGGAAATGTTCAAGTCGATGGCCGGCGTGGACATCACCCACATCCCTTACAAAGGCAGCGCGCCTGCGCTGACAGACATCATCGGCGGCCAGGTGAGCCTGATGTTCGACGCCGGCGTGTCCGCGTTGCCGCAGGTGCGTGCCGGCAAACTGCGTGCACTTGCGATCACCACGGCAAAACGGGTCGACTCGACGCCCGAGCTGCCCACTGTCGCCGAAGCCGGTGGCCTGCCCAACTACGAGGCGACGCTCTGGTTCGGACTCGTGGCGCCTGCCGCCACGCCGCGCGACATCGTCAACCGCTTGTCGCAGGAATTGGCAAAAATCTTACGCCAGCCTGCGCTGCAAGCACGCTTCGCCAATCTCGGCGTTGAGTTCTCAGCCAGCTCGCCGGAAGAATTCGCGACCTACATCCGCGCCGAAACACTCAAATGGGGCAAGGTGTTCCGCGACGCGAAGGTCGAACAAGAATAGCCAGCGCCATACGCGGCGCCATACGCAGCGCCATACGCGGCGACCAAGTCGGCAGCGGCCCCATCGGCAGCATCGGCAGCATCGGCAGCATCAGTCCACTCTCGCGCCTGCCGCCTTGATGACCGGCGGCCACTTCGCCAAGTCATCGCGAATCAGGGTCGCCAGAGCCGACGGTGGCTGCAAAGGCGCCAGATCAAAACCCTGAGCCGCCAGCACTTCTTTGACAGCGGCTTGGGACAGGATCTTCCCGATCTGGGCATGCAGCCGGTTCAACACATCGGCCGGCACGCCAGCAGGCGCCATGAAACCGAACCAGGTGTTCACCTCGTAGCCTTTGACGCCACTGGCATCGAGTGTCGGCACTTGCGGCATCAAGGTCGATCGCTCCAGACTGGTCACCCCCAGCGCCTTGAGCTTGCCGCTCTTGATCTGGTTGATGACCGTGGGCATGTTGAAAAACCCCATGCTGACCTCGCCGCTCATCACCGCCACAATGCCTTGCGGCGCGCCCTTGTAAGGCACATGGAGCACGTCCGTGCCGGTGATCTGGCCAAACAACACGCCCGACAGGTGATGGCTGGTGCCGCTGCCACCTGACGAAAACGTGAGATGCCCGGGTTTGGCCTTGGCGGCTGCCACCACGTCGAGCACCGTGTTCGCGGTGCTGTTCGGCGGCACGACCATCACGTTGGTGACGCCGCCCACCAGATAGATGGGCGCGAAGTCTTTCAGTGAGTCATAACCCGGTCGCTGGTAAAGCGCCTGGTTGAACACCAGCGTGCCCTGCGAGGCATAGGCGATGGTGTAGCCATCGGCTGGGGCGCGGGCCAGTTCGGCCATCGCGATGGTGCCGCCAGCGCCAGGCTTGTTGTCCACCACCACCGGCTGGCCGAACGCCTTGGCAAGTTCAGCGCCCACCAGGCGCGACACGATGTCTGCGGTGCTGCCAGCAGCCAGCGGCACCAAGAGCTTGATCGGGCGAGCCGGGTAGGTCTGGGCCTGCACCCTCACGACGGGACCCAAGGCAAGACACAGTGCCAGCACCGACAAGAGCTTGGTGTAGTGCAATTTCATACAGAACCTTTCAGCCAATCTACCCACCGCAAACGATGCATCCAGTGTAGGCGGCGCCGCAGAAGTGCATAGCGGGCTGTTGATCTGCCTGACAATCAGACCATGACTGATGAGGCTATCCCCCACAAGCGCCGAGTCCGCTATGTCGGCACCCATCCGCGCCGCTTTGAAGAGAAGTACAAGGAGCTCAACCCTGAGCAGCATGGGCTTGAGCTGCAAAAAGTACTGGACCGTGGCCAAACGCCTGCCGGCATGCACCGCTCGATCTGCCTAGAAGAGATCTTGCAGCTGCTGGCGCCGCAGCCAGGCGAGGTCGGCTTGGATGCGACGCTGGGCTTTGGCGGCCATGCGCAGGCCTTGCTGGCCCGGGTCCTGCCGGGCGGGCGCTTGTTCGGCATCGATGTCGATCCGATCGAATTCCCTCGCACCGAGGCGCGCTTGCGAGCCGCGGGATTCGATGCCTCGGTGCTGGTGCTGAAACGAATCAATTTTTCGCAACTGCCCGCGCTGCTGCCCGAAGCAGGCGGCGGTTTTGACTTCATTCTGGCTGACCTTGGCGTGTCGTCGATGCAGATCGACAACCCGGCGCGAGGATTCAGTTTCAAGACCGACGGCCCACTCGATCTGCGGCTCGATCCGAGCACCGGCCAGTCGGCTTCAGAACTGCTGCAATCGGTGACCCGGCAGCACCTGCGCGAGCTGCTGGCAGACAACGCCGACGAGCCCTATGCCCAGCTGTTGGCCGCTGCGCTGCAAGGACAATATGTCCAGACCACGACGCAATTGACTGCACTGATAGAGGCCGCGCTGGCCAGGCAGTGGAAGAAAAATATGCCGCAAGCAGAGCGTCTGGCCGAGACCAAGAAAACCCTGCAGCGGGTGTTCCAGGCGCTGCGCATCGAAGTCAATGACGAATTTGGCGCGCTAGACACGATGCTGGACTTGTTGCCAAGCTGCCTAAAACCTGGCGGGCGGGTGGCGATCCTGAGCTTCCATTCGGGCGAGGACCGAAGGGTGAAAAAAGCCTTCCAGTCGGGTGAACGATTCGGCATCTATGCCAGCGTGGCACCCGAGCTGATCCGGCCTTCGTTCGAAGAACGCCGCGCCAATCCACGCTCAAGCTCAGCCAAGCTGCGCTGGGCCATCAAAGCAGCCTGAGCTGACCACAGGCCGACGCCAGCGCCGAGGCGGCGCTGGATCTGGCCCGTGCAATCGATGTCAGGTTTCGCTCGCAGCGCCAGTCCGCTTCAGGCCGCCACCGGCGTCTCACCGAGCACCGAGGTGCGGTGCAGTTCGCGTCGATGGCCGTCGTAGTCGTTCACGGCCAGGTGCTGAACGACACGGTTGTCCCAAATGGTCAACATGTTCGGACGCCAAGCCACGCGGATGATGAACTCCGGTCGCACCGAACGCTCGCTGAGAAACCCGATCAAGGGCGCGCTTTCGTCCTCGGTCATGGCTTGCAGCCGGATGGTGTAGACCGGGTTGACATACAGCGCGCTGCGGCCGGTGGCCGGATGGCGCCGCACCATCGGGTGCGCAAACTCGGCCAAGGCCTCGGGCCCGGTCTTGATCTTCATCGATCGCAAGTGCTTGCCGTTGGCATTGTGGCTTTGTGGACCGTAGGGACGGCGCGCGCTGTGGATCGCCTGCTGGCCTTTGAGCAAGGTCTGCATGCCCTCTGACAGCGACTCGAACGCCAGGTACTGGTTGGCGAACAAGGTGTCGCCGCCAAAGGGCGGCAACTCGCGCGCATGCAGCAAGGTGTAGCTGGGCGGGGTTTCGAGAAAGCTCCAGTCGCTGTGCCACTTGCCACCGAAGTTCAGGCGTTTGACTTCGTCGGCCTCTTTGACCACCGCAACCACGTTGGGATGGGTGGAATCGCCCTCGACAAAAGGCTCCAGGCCGAAAGCCCCCAGTCGCGAAGTGAAACGGGCCAATTGCGCATCGTCTAGCGGCTGGTCAGGCAGCGTGACGACCAGGAATTCATGCAAGGCGGATTCGATCTCGGCGATGGTCTGGTCATCGGCTGAGGCCAGGTCGACGCCGGTGATCTCGGCGCCACCGGCGCCGCTGAGTTGTTTGACCTGAATCTTCTGGTAGTTCATCGGCATCCGTGCTGTTGGTGGCGTGTCAGTGAAAGTGGGCTGATGGGCAAAGTCGGCCGCGATCAGCGCCCGGCGGCAGCCCGCAGCTTGGCCTGGTAAACCGCCTCGCTGGGCTCGACCAGGCTGCCGGGTGCCGTCTCGCCGGGCTCGATCCGGATGCGGGCGATCTGCCCGCCGTACTCGAACGTGCCTCGGTGCTCGTAGCGCTCGCTGACGGCCAGGCGTCGCGACAGCCCGATGCTCATGCCGCAGCTCGGGATGCGCACCAGCGTGGGCGAGAGGTCCACCGCCTCGACCTGCACAACGCCGTTCAACGACACCGTCGCATGTCCTTTGCGCGCACCGATGGCTCGGTAATCGAAGCTAAACGTCTGCGCGCCGGCCGACAGCCGGATCGGTGTGAGGGTCTGGGGGTTGTGCCACTGCTGGTAAATGAAGTGCAGCGCGCCGTCTTCAGCAAACAGCACCAGCCCGCAAAAGCGGTCGCCTAGCGCGAAGATGACGCCTTCGTTGCCGGGCTGCCAGTCGAATTCGGCACTGAGCCGATAACTCCGGTCAGCCACCAGCGGCGAGACCACCACCGATGGAATCGACTGGCCGAGCCGGTAGAAGTCGCGCGGCACCAGCACCCGATCGAGTTCGTAGGGCGGCATCTGGTTGTTGCGGCGCTCGTCCCTCACGTCGATAGGGTAGACATAGTTGGCGCCGGCTTCGGCATCGAATTCGGCAATCAGCCGTTCGACGATGGCCGGCTGCGCGGCTGCGAGGTCATGGATCTCGGCCGGGTCCTGCGCCAGATCGAACAGCATCCAGTTGTGCATGTCGATCGCCTTGTCTGGTGATTGCAGCGAGACGATTTTCCAGCTGCCTGAGATGTAGGCGCGGTTGCCCTGCAGCTCGTAGTACTGGCGATCGCGCTGGGTCGGCGCCTGGGCGTTGTTGCACAGGTCGGCGAAGCTGCGGCCATCGAGCGCGCGGGTGCGGTAGCCCTTGAAGTCCTGCGGCAACGACGCCCCGGTGAAGTCCAGCAGCGTCGGCAGCACATCGGTCACATGCACCCATTGCTTGCGCATCGCGCCGCGATCCGCGATGCCGGCAGGCCAATGCACCACCAACGGCACGCGGATGCCACCGGCCATCGGTGTGCGTTTGAAGAATCGGTACGGCGTGTTGCTGACCTGCGTCCAACCGGTGGGGTAGCAGATGTAGGTGTCCTCGCCGCCGACCTTGCCCTCCTTGAGCAGGCGCTGGTTCAAGTCCATGTTCTCGACCGCGCCCACGCGCCGCCCCACCAGGTTCATCACGCCGCTCGGGCCGGCGACCGCGTTGGCGCCGTTGTCGGAGGTCAGCATGATGACGGTGTTGTCGAGTTGCCCGCTCTCACGCAAAAACGCGACGAGCCGGCCGACGTTCTGATCGGCGTTGTCGATCAGCGCGCCGTAGATCTCCATGTAGCGGGCAAACAAGGCCTGCTCGTCCGCATTCAGACCCGACCAAGCCGGAACACCCGGGTTGCGTGGCGCAAAACCTGCGTTGGCTTCGATCATGCCAGCGCTGTGCTGACGCTCAAAGCGTTGCCGCCGAATCTCATCCCAGCCCGCAGCGTATCGCCCCTTGTAGCGCTCGAGGTCTTGTGGCTTGGCCTGCAAAGGCCCGTGCGGCGTCTGAAAGGCCAGGTAGAGGTAGAAAGGCTTGTCGGGCGCACAGGTCTTGTGCTGAGCCATCCAGTCGATCGCACGGCTGGTGTAGTCGTCGGGCGCGAAGTAGCCTGGCGGGTAACGCAGCACAGTGGCGGGCTGGTTGCCCTCCATCATGTTGTCAGGCTGGAAATAGCTGGTCTCTGGGGCCAGGAATCCATAGAACTGGTCGAAGCCGCGCTGGATCGGCCAGGAGCTGGTGTCGCCACCCGGAAAATTGTTGCGGTCGTAGGTGTTGTGCCATTTGCCAGCAGCCATCGTGGCATAACCGCGCAGCCGCAGCAGCTCGGCGCTGGTTGGCGCATTGAGCGCAATTTCACCTTTGTAGCCCGGGTAGCCGGGGTCGTTGTGCGACAACCATCCGCAGCCCACGCTGTGCGGGTTCTTGCCTGTGAGCAAGGCCGCGCGCGCCGGCGTGCACATCGGCACCGTGGTGTAGTTGGTGAAGCGCAAACCGTTGGCGGCCAGCGCATCGATGTTGGGCGTGTCGATCTCGCCGCCGAAGCAGCCCAGGTCGGAGTAGCCCATGTCGTCCATCAGGATCACGATCACGTTCGGGCTGCCGGGCGCTGCGCGCGGCGGCGCAATCCAGTGCGGTGTGGACTCGGCCAGCGTCTTGCCCATGTGGCCTTCAAACTGGGAGGCGGTGCCTGCTTGGTTCTCTGACATGTCGGGGTTCCTTGTCTTGTCGAATTTCATCGCGCGAACTGCTGGGGCGGATCGACCGCCAGCGCCCGCCGAGCCAGGTCCTCAGGCCTCAGCGCGTCACGTAGATCGGGCTGGACCAGATCAAATGCCCGTCTTCCTGGGTGATGCAGACGTATAGCGCATTGTCGTGCTCAGTCTGCAGGGGGATGCGGCGTGAGATCTGAACCTGCTGATGCTGGTTCTCGTCGGGCAGCCTGAAGACCCGGATACGGCGGCCGATGCCGCCAGCCTCGAAGACCAGATCTTCGCGCCCGATGTCGGCGATGGCGATGTCGCACTTGACCAGCGCCGTGTCGATGCGCAACACACCGGCTTACCCGTCTGCGAGCCAGGCGTCGAAACCGCCGAAGCCGCCCGTCGTCAGCGCGCTCCAGGCCAGCGACGCCGGGCCGGTCTGCACGATCTGCTTGTCGAGGTTCCACTGGTTGATCGGCACGATGCGCTCGAATCGGTTGTCCGTCAGGCTGCAGCCACCGTCCCACACGGTCTGGCGGCCACGGCCGCGGTACTCGGACCCTTCCCAGATCACGCGAATGCGGCGCCCGAGTTCGTGGTCGGCGTAAGGCCGCCAGGTCTCGAGCACCGTCAGACGGTTGCGGATTTCGATGCGCTCGATCGGCGCCGAAGCGACCGCGTGCACCCGCAACTCGACCGACTCATCGTCGGCCTGCACGATGTCGCCCATGATCGCGGACCGGACCGGGCTGGTGTCGCTGGGGCCGAGTTGGGGGTCGTTCTGAAAAAGCTGTGCATCGCTGTCAAAGTGCGCCTGCACATCGAGCAGCATGCGGCATCCGGTCGTCGCGTAGTGGTGGCGTTGGCGCAAGGCCTCGAAGATAGCCGAGCGGCTCAAGTCCTTGGCCAGCAGGCAAGACAGGCCACCATAAGCGCCAAACAGCGACGCCCCCGGGTGGCTCGCGCCGTGCCGGCCCTTGTGGCCGTCGGAATTGGCGAGAATTCCGACGCGGTAGCCCTGCTCCATCGCGTCGTGCACCAGCCACTCGAATGTGCCCCAATCGGAATGGACCTCCACCGATCGCTCGATGCGCAGGTCGTGCGCCATCTTGATGTCGGCATATCTGCCGCCGATGTGCGCAAACACCAGGCAGTCCTCGGCCTTGAGCGCATCGAACAAGTCCTTGGCGCTGTTCGCGTCAGACGAGAGATCGGACAGGTCATCGAGCAGCGCATGCGAAGACCGGTGAATCTGCCGCCCCTCCTGCATGAACATCACCTGGGTAGATCACAAATCGGCCGTCCTCGTTGAACTCGGCCGTCAGGCGATTGAGCTGCTCCCAGAACGGCGTGGTGATCTGGAAGTCGTTGCCCTGGTGGCTCATCACATCGAGGAAAGCCCGGTCGCGGGCGAATTCGATCAGCTCACGCGCCGAATTGGTACCGATGGTTTCTTCCGACTGGCCGTGCAGATCGGCCCAGTAATGCAACAGCGGCGCGTCACCGGCGATGCGCAAGGGGTTGCTGATGCAAAGCCGTGCGCCAGCAGCGTCTAAGACCTCGATCCACACGTCGCCAGCATCGCTGACCGACAGGTTCTCGAAGCTGCGCGAATGCTCACCGCGACGCATCGAGAACGTCGCCGGCAAGCCTTGGACCGGGCGGCTCGATCGCAGCGTGAAAACGCCGTCGACCTGATCGCTGGGGTTGCCCCACCGGTCTTCGGCCTTGAACCCGAGGCGAAAGCCCTGCCCCGGATGGCGCAGCGTCGGGACCACCGCTTTCCACAGCACGGGCGGTCCGGCGACCACCGCGATGAAGGGCTGCACCGGCAACTCGGTGTAGTGGTAGGTCGCAAACGGGTCGGCGAGCACGCGGAACTCAAAGGTCGGCTCGCAGAAAGTCTGCACCCGCATGCCGGGTGAGCCCTGCGAGCGGTCGCCGAAACACACCGTGATGGTGTCGTCTTCGCGCAGAAACCCGCGGATCACGCGGATGAACAATGTCTTGTCCCAGGGCCGAATATTGCGCTTGCCATCGTATTGAACCTCCAACACAGCGCCGTTGGAGGCCTGCACGGTGGTGTAGTTCGGCGCACTGGGATCGCTCCATTGCGGGCGCCCCATGTCGCTGGCAAAACGCTGCACCACTTTGAGCGAGCCGGTGTCGTCGATGCCAAAGTAGCCGGCGGTATAGACCAGCGTGAAAGTCTGGAACGAACCCGCCTCGAACCGGCCGGTCGGCGAGATGGTCGCTCTGCCCATGCGTTCGGGCATGTACTGTGAATGCTGCATGGCTTGTCTCCGTTATTCGGAAGTGAGAACCGGCGGCTGCGCGAATGGATTCACCAAGGGCTGCGTCCGCCTCATCGGTTGACGGGCGTGGCGCGGCGCGCCAGCGCGTCGGCCACATCAACCTTGCTGTTGACTTTGAATGAAAATTCGTAAGCGTCGGCTTGCGCGCAATACAGCGCGTATTCGACCGGGGTGCCGTCGGCCGTATAAGAAACCCGCTCGAGCGCAATGATCGGCGTCGAGGGCGGCATCCGCAGCAGCTTGCGCATCTCAGCGGTCGATGACTGTGCCCGAATCGAGATGTCGGCATGGTCGATCTTGCACTGCAAGATGGTCTCAAGAATGTGGTACGAGGTGTGCGTGGCTGCGAGCTCGCGCGTGACCTGGCCCGCGCTGGGCGCCAGCCAGACCCAGGCGACGGCAAACGGTTCACCCTGGCGGCTGTAGAGCCGCTTCCAGCTCACGAGCGACTGGCCGCCCGAGCGCAGTCGAGTCGCCACCGCCGCTTGCGGCACACGCTTGGCGAAATCGAGCAGCGCTATCTCGGGGTTGACGCCGCGCGCGACGAGTTCGTCATAGAAGCCGCGCAGATCGATCAAGGCATGCCGCACCGGCGGCGCCGCGACATAGGTTCCCTTGCCTTGCCGCTTGACCAGCAGGCCTTCGCTGACCAGTTGAATGACCGCCTGGCGGGCGGTGATGCGCGACACGCCGTGGCGCGCCATCAAAGCGGGCTCGGTCGGGATGCGGTCGCCCTGCGAGTAGCTGCCCGCCGCGATCGCATCGCGCAATACCTGCGCCAGTTGCCGATGCAAGGCGATCGGGCTGTCCCGGTTCAATCGCGCCTGGGCAGCACCTGGCGGCAGCGCTGATCTGCTCATGCGCTCATGCGCTGAGCCAGCGACGTTCAGGCCCGGGTTCGGCTTCATTCGCCGAGCAACTCCGGGTTGTTGACCAGCGCAATCGCGCCAAAATCTCGGTCGCCATGGCCGGCAGCAGCGGCAGCCGTGTAGTAATCGAGCACGGCCCGCGCAGCGTGGCTAGGCGTGCCGAGCGCGTCGGCCATCGCAATCACCAGCTTGTAGTCCTTGTGCGCCGCCGACAACCTGAAATATGGCGAGAAGTCGCCTTTGAACGCCTTCGCGACAAAAACATTTTGCAGCGGCCAACTGTTGGCAGCGGTTTGCGGCAAGGCTTCGCAGAAGATGTTCAGATCCGCACCGGCCTTCTTGGCCATCGCATAAGCCTCTGAGATCAGCGCACCGTAACCGCATGACAGCAGGTTGTTGGCGAGCTTGATCGCCTGCCCAGCGCCGATCGGGCCGCAGTAATCGATCTTGCTGCCGATCATCGACAGCAGCCATCGCAGCGAGTCGCAGGTTTCGCGATCACCGGCCGCAAACAACTGCAACTCACCCGCGACTGCGGCGGTCGGCCCCTTGCCAACGGGGCAATCGACAAAACGGATCTGCCGCGCGGCCAGTGCAGCCTGGATCTCGCGAACGGTTTCGATGCCGTCCGTCGACATCCCGATCACGGTCGATCCGGCCGCCAAGCCCTCGATCAAACCCTCAGCGCCGAGCACCACCCGCTTGGAGATCGCGGGGTCTGGCAGCGAGGTCAGCACGATGTCGGACGCCTCACCCAGCGCGCGCGGCGAATCCATGCGTAGCGCGCCGGCCTCGAGCAAAGGCGCCAGCGCGCGCTCGTCGAGGTCGCAGACATTGAGCTGGCCGTGTTTTTTCAGGATGTTCATCGCCATCCCGCCGCCCATCAGGCCCAGGCCGATGAAGCCGATTCGGGCCTGTGGTGTCATCGCTTTTTTTCCGTCATCGCTGCTCATTTGGGTTCATCTCTCCAGTGAACGAATTTCTGCAGCGTCAGTTCGCGCCAAGCTGCCATGCCATCACCGTGATGGGAATAAAGCAATAATAGAACATCATATAACGTTACACCCCGTTTTAAATTCCATCACACGGCTTGTTGTCGCCCCGAGGCTGGCGTATCCCAGCAGCCCTCACTCGAGGGCAGCGGCACCAGCGGGGCTGCGCCTGGCGACACGGAAGCCGCAGTTGCTCGAGGTGCTCGCCGGTGTGTTGCTGTTGCGCCCGGCGACGCGGTAGCGGTTGCAATAAGAGGCGTGGCACAGGAACGAGCCGCCGCGCTGCGATCGGCGCCCGGTGATGCGTTGCTGCCAAGGATCTAGGGCCTCGGTGTCCTGGTGGTAGGTGTTGCTAAACCAGTCAGCGCACCATTGCCACACGTTGCCCGTGGCATGGTGCAATCCATGACCGTTGGGCCGCAGCGCTGTCACGGCCACCGCGCCAGGGCGCCAGCCGGGGGCCGGGCCATCCGGAAAGCGGCCGCGCCAGACATTGCAAAGCGCTTCGAAGTCGCTGCTGTCGCCCCAGGCAAAGCGCTGGCCTTCGAGCCCGCCGCGCGCAGCGAATTCCCATTCGGCTTCGGTCGGCAAGCGGCATCCGGCCCAGTCGCAATAGGCTTGCGCGTCGTGCCAGGACACATGGACCACCGGATGGTCAGGCCGATAGGCGATCGCTGAGCCCGGGCCTTCGGGTCGTTGCCAGCAGGCGAACTCGACCGGCAACCACCAGGGCAGCCCACGCGGCACCTGACGCACCGATTGGCGCAACACCGGGTCGACCTGCAGATAAAAGACATGCGACACGCCCGCTTGCTCGGCGTCGGTGATGTGCTGCGTGGCACGCACGAAGCGGCTGAACTCGGCATTGGTGACAGTGGTGGCAGCGATCGCAAAAGGGCTGAGGACCACGTCTCGGCTCGGCCCTTCGCCGTCGCCGGCATAGCCTTCGTCGCTGTCGCTGCCCATGCGAAAGCGCCCGCCCTGCAGGTCGATCCAGCCCTGCGTGAGCGCGTCCGCACCCTCGGCCCGGGCAACGCGTACGCAGGCATTTGAGGACGGGCCTGCCGCGCTGCTCGGCATGCAGCACGACTTGCTGCTCGGCATGCAGCACGACTCGCTGCTCATCGCGAGCTCACTCGTCTTCCCAGAAGGCCTTGGTCACGCCCTGGCTGCGCATCAGCGAGACGATCTGTTCGCGCGGCTTGACGCCGCAGCGCTCGGCCCAGACATCGTACTGGGCCTGCATCTCGCGCACGCGCTCGGGTTGACTCGCCGCCAGGTCGTTCAGTTCGGTGCGGTCGGCCACCATGTCGTAGAGCTCCCATGGCCCCGGGTGCTTGCGCACCAGCTTCCAGCGGCCAATGCGCACGGCGGCGTTGCCTTCGTGCTCCCAAAACATCGGCGGTCGGTCTGCACCGTCGCGCTCGAATACCGTCTGCAGCGAATGGCCTTCCAGCGGCAACACCTCGCGGCCTTGGTACTGCGCCGGGTAGGGGATGCCAGTCACGTCGAGCAGCGTGGCCATCACGTCGGGCAGGTATCCCGGCGAGTGCCGGATCGCACCCTGCGCCGTGATGCCTGCCGGCCAATGGAAGATCAATGGCGTGGAGATACCGCCTTCGTGAATCCAGTGCTTGTAGAGCCGGAATGGCGTGTTCGACAGGTTGGCCCAGGCCGTGCCGTAACTCTGATAGGTATTCTCAGGGCCAGGCATGCGCTTGGTGTCGTTGCCGAAGTGCACCGG